>NZ_JAALBT010000014.1:0-96526 GCF_011077905.1 Providencia sp. M-27
CCGTGAGAGTCAAGCAATTTTTTGCTTTTTCTTTTCAGAATCTCTCGCTGCCGTTTCAGTGTTCATCGCGCTTTGCGTTGTCTTGTTCCCGGTCAGTGGTGGCGCATTATAGGGAGTCAGAAAAATCTGGCAAGTGTTTTTTTGAAAAAAACTTTCAAGTGACTACATTTTATACTTTACGACCAATTCTCAAACAAAAAAAGCAGTTTTATACGTAATTTGATATAAAAAAGGTGGCTAATGATAGCCACCTTTTGATTCTACAATAATATCAATTACTGTTTAGCAACAATTTCGTCATTTTCTACATCTAAAATGACTGGTTTACCTGGCAATAACCTACCTGACAAGATTTCTTGTGCCAGAGGGTTTTCAATTTCCTGCTGAATTGCACGTTTCAATGGCCTTGCTCCGAAGATTGGGTCAAAACCAGCCTCCCCAATTTTCTCAAGTGCAGCTGGTGTTGCGCTGACTTCATAGCCGTGCTCTTCAAGACGTTTGTATAAACGAGCCAGTTGAATATTAGCAATATTCGTAATTTGCTCTTTACCTAATGGATGGAATACAACGACTTCATCGATACGGTTAATGAATTCAGGCCTGAAACTATGAGATACCACTTCCATCACCATATCTTTCATTTCTGAATAACCAATCATGCCAAACCTTTCTTGGATTAAGTCAGAACCCAAGTTAGATGTCATAATGATCACCGTATTACGGAAGTCTACCGTTCTACCTTGCCCATCCGTTAAGCGTCCATCATCAAGCACTTGCAATAAAATGTTGAAAACATCAGGGTGTGCTTTCTCAACTTCATCCAATAAAATGACGGAATATGGACGACGTCGAATAGCTTCGGTTAAATACCCACCTTCTTCATAACCGACATAACCTGGAGGTGCGCCCACTAAACGCGACACCGCATGTTTTTCCATAAATTCAGACATGTCGATACGAACCATTGCATCATCGCTATCAAACATGAAGTTTGCTAACGCTTTACACAACTCAGTTTTACCTACCCCTGTTGGCCCTAAAAACATAAACGAGCCAATTGGGCGATTTGGGTCTGATAACCCTGCACGGCTACGACGAATTGCATTCGATACTGCAACGACCGCTTCATCTTGCCCAATAACACGCTGATGGAGTTGCTGTTCCATGCGTAACAGTTTTTCTCTTTCGCTTTCTAGCATTCGAGATACTGGGATACCAGTCCAACGCGCTAAGATTTCAGCAATTTCAACATCTGTTACTTTGTTACGTAACAGTTTCATGCTTTTACCTTCAGCTTTCGTTGCTGCTTCCAGCTGTTTTTCCAATTCTGGAATTTTACCGTATTGCAATTCGGACATTTTTGCCAAATCACCCATACGGCGTGCTTTTTCCATCTCGATACGTGTATTTTCAAGTTCAGCTTTAATATGCTGAGTACCCGTTAATGATGCTTTTTCAGCTTTCCATTCTTCTTCTAACGCAGAATATTCACGCTCTTTCTCTGCAAGCTCTTCTTCTAACATTTCAAGACGTTTTTTACTTGCGTCATCCGATTCTTTTTTCAGCGCTTGCTGTTCAAGTTTGAGCTGAATAATACGACGTTCCAGCCTATCCAAGGATTCTGGTTTCGAATCCATTTGCATACGTAAACTTGCACCCGCTTCATCAATCAAGTCAATTGCTTTATCAGGTAACATACGGTCAGTAATATACCGATGTGATAACGTTGCTGCCGCCACAATCGCTGGGTCTGTTATCTGTACGTGGTGATGCAATTCATAACGCTCTTTTAAACCACGTAAAATGGCAATTGTGTCTTCAACAGATGGCTCTGCCACATACACTTTCTGGAAACGACGCTCTAAAGCAGGGTCTTTCTCAATGTATTGACGGTATTCATCTAATGTGGTTGCACCAACACAGTGTAATTCACCGCGAGCTAGAGCCGGTTTTAACATATTACCCGCATCCATCGCACCATCGGCTTTACCTGCACCAACCATGGTGTGTAACTCATCAATAAACAGAATGACGTTACCTTCCTGTTTGGCAAGATCATTTAGAACCGCTTTCAAACGCTCTTCAAACTCACCACGATATTTCGCACCCGCAATCAGCGCCCCCATATCCAGGGATAATACGCGTTTGTTTTTTAGCCCTTCTGGTATTTCACCATTTACAATACGTTGTGCTAACCCTTCAACAATTGCTGTTTTACCAACACCTGGCTCACCAATCAGCACTGGGTTATTTTTAGTACGGCGTTGCAGTACTTGAATGGTCCGACGAATTTCTTCATCTCGACCAATCACTGGGTCTAATTTGCCTTGCTCTGCACGTTCGGTTAAATCAACAGTGTATTTTTTCAAGGCTTGGCGCTGGTCTTCAGCGCTTTGGTCATTCACTTTTTCTCCACCACGCATCTGTTCTATTGCCTTTTTTAAATTATCTTTATTAACACCAGCAGCTTTGAGCATGTCTGCTAATGTCGTATTGGCTTCTAAAGCTGCGACAAGAAATAATTCTGAGGAGATAAACTCATCTCCGTGCTTTTGTGCCAACTGATCACATAAATTCAAATGACGCATTAAGTCACTTGATGGTTGAACATCGCCCGCTACACCTTGCACTTGAGGTAAACGCCCTAATGCATCTTCGACTTTTTGCTGAAATTGTACGGCATTCACGCCTAACGTCGTCAGCAATGGACGAACTGTGCCACCCTCTTGATTAAAAAGGGCACTTAATAGATGAATAGGTTCGATAAACTGGTTTTCGCGCCCAAGGGCTAGTGATTGGGCGTCAGCGAGAGCTTGCTGGAATTTATTCGTTAAACGGTCCAGACGCATAACACCTCCAATAAATGAGATTAAATTTGCTACTGGATACTAGATGAGGTCAGTTATTAAATATTCAAGTTTCGCAAGGAATTATTTCTGTTATATCCGTTAATTTAGAACAAAACACCAACGCTAGGTATTTATCCATATTAATGATGCCATCCTGCCGGTTTTTCCTTCCCTTCGATAGGAAAAAAATCTGTTTTTATCTGTTACTGTACAAAAATCACCACCATAGACCTTCGTTACGCCAGCAGCCTGTAGTTTTTTACGTGCTAATAAATAAATATCAGCTAGATATTTATCATTATAAGGAATAAAGGCAGAGGCTAAATCAGATGATTGATTAACAAAAGCCTCTTTGACTTCTTTACCAACTTCAAATTTTTCAGCACCAATAGCGGGGCCAAGCCAAGCGATAATTTCATTTGCAGGACTAATAAACTGATTGATTGTATTTTCAAGAACCCCATGACATAGCCCGCGCCACCCTGCGTGGGCTGCTGCCACTTCCGTTCCTGCTTGATTAGTAAATAACACAGGCAAGCAATCCGCAGTCATAATAGCGCAAACTTGCCCTACCTGATTGCTATACACGGCATCTGCTTGCCTATTGTGAACTTTCTTACCAACAAGATTGAGCACATCCGTCCCATGAACTTGCTCAAGCCAAACAGGCTGTTGTGGCAGCTGAGCAAGTTTTTCAAGGCGCTGACGATTTTCACTGACGGCATTGGGGATATCCCCAACATGATCACCTAAATTCAAGCTATCAAAAGGTGGTAGGCTCACACCACCTGCACGCGTTGTACTACAGCTCGCTATGTTGTTAGGTTGTGGCCAATCAGGGAAAATCAATGTATTCATTACCAGTCCATATCGTCTTTATGCAGTTCAGTATCTGCTTTTAGAGCTTCAATAAGCTTAACCATATCATCAGGTAACGGTGCATGCCACTCCATTTGAATACCTGAAATTGGGTGATATAAGCGTAACATGGTGGCGTGCAGTGCTTGCCTATCAAAATTACGCATCACTTCCAGAAATTCTTCTGTCGCCCCTTTTAATGGACGCGGACGGCCACCGTATAAAGGGTCACCAATTAATGGATGATTGATATGGGCCATATGGACACGGATTTGGTGGGTTCTCCCCGTTTCCAGACGTAAACGTAACCGAGTATGGGCTCTAAAGTGCTCCATTATTCGATAATGCGTTACCGCAGGTTTCCCCATTGGATGAACAGCCATATGCGTTCTTTTAGTTGGATGACGAGAGATAGGTTCTTCTACCATGCCCCCCGCAGTCATACGGCCTACTGCAACCGCTTCATATTCACGCGTAATTTCTCTACGTTGCAATGCTTCGACGAGGTGGGTTTGAGCAGGAACTGTTTTTGCTACAACCATTAAGCCAGTGGTGTCTTTATCTAAACGATGAACAATACCGGCTCTTGGCACATCTGCAATTTCAGGATAGCGATATAACAACGCATTCAAAATTGTGCCATCAGGGTTCCCTGCACCAGGGTGAACAACTAAATCACGCGGTTTATTAATAATTAAGATATCTTCATCTTCATAAATCACATTAAGTGGGATATCTTGTGGTTCCCAGCGATTATCTTCTTCAATGAGGGCATCGATTAAAATTTGTTCACTGCCGAAAACTTTTTCTTTTGGCTTATTGATAACTTTGCCATTAACCTGCACTCTATCAGCTAAAATCCATTCTTTTATGCGAGAACGTGAATAATCAGGGAACAATTCGGCCAAAGCCTGATCTAAACGTTGACCAAGCTGTGATTCAGCGATAGTTGCACTAAGTTGTACTTGTTGAGCCATAAATTAATCTACTTTTTGGTGTTTGTATTTTGACGGCAGCGCCGTTTCATTTAAAATATATGCTATTGTAACTCGAATTTTGCCGGGAGCCTTATGGATAGACTCCCTCGAAACACTCAGAGGATAACCTACACGTGATGATACGTATGAAAAATCTGGTGGCTGCAGCCACGTTGAGCCTGATTTTAGTCGGCTGTTCCAGCACTCCTGAAGTCAGCCCTGATAGCTCCCCTGCTGAAATATATGCAACGGGTCAGCAAAAATTACAGGACGGCAATTTTAAAGCAGCGATTAAACAATTTGAAGCTCTTGATAACCGTTATCCATTTGGTCCATATGCTCAACAGGTTCAATTAGACCTGATTTATGCATATTATAAATCAGCAGAACTGCCAATGGCGATAGCTGCGATTGACCGTTTCATGCGTTTGAACCCAACTCATCCAAATATTGATTATGTCCTCTATATGCGAGGCTTAACCGCAATGGCTCTGGATGATAGCTTATTGCAAGGCCTTTTTGGTATCGACCGCTCAGACAGAGACCCACAGCATGCACGAGTTGCATTCAAAGATTTCAGTCAGCTAGTTCGCTACTATCCTAACAGCTTATACTCAAATGATGCGAGTAAGCGATTAGTCTTCTTGAAAGACCGTTTAGCGAAATTCGACCTTTCTGTTGTCGAATACTACAACAAACGCGGTGCTTATGTCGCGGTTGTTAATCGTGTTCAACAAATGCTAAAAGACTACCCAGACACAGAAGCAACACGTAATGCCTTAGCATACATGGAAATTGCTTATAATGAGATGGGGCTAAACCAAGAAGCGAATAAAGTTGCGAGTATTATTGCTGCAAACCCACAATAATAACATCGTGAGATCTAAAACAGCAGCCAAGGCTGCTGTTTTTCTTTGCTAGCGGCGATTTAGTTGCTTGCTCATTTAAGGGACTAATTTTAACCCAAAAAAAGCTCCGGCTATTTACCGTTCCCCTAGCCAACCCAATCAGTGTCCCTTAATCCATTCATTTTGGCAATGCTTTTTCACCCCTTTTTTATGTGAAATCACACTTCAGATTGCTGTTACTCTTCCCCTGAATGAGATGTGATCTACATCAATTTTTTCTTAGCAAGAATAGGTATTCTGAACTCAACAAAGACGGAAACAATGAGAGGTAACTATATGATAGTGAACATTACTAGCAAGCAAATGGACATTACCCCAGCGATTCGTGAGCACATTGAGAGCCGTCTAACAAAACTCGACAAGTGGCAAGTATCCCTGATAAATACCCATATTGTATTATCAAAAGAGCCACAAGGTTTTATGGTTGATGCCAACATAAAAACAGCGACAGGAAAATTGGTCGCAAGTGCCAAACATGAAGATATGTACGTTGCAATTAATGAACTAATTAACAAACTCGAAAGACAACTCAATAAAGTGCAACACAAAGGAGAATCAAGAAGAGCATATAATAGTGTAAAAGAAGCGAATAATACTGTTACGTTATAATTTTATATTATCTATCAACTAATCTTGAACCTTACAAACGCGCTCACTATGGGCGCGTTTTTTTATGTTTCTGATCCTTACCTATTGACTTCTTAGTGAGTATCGGGTTTATTTAAATTGAATCTGATTAAAGGTATTCATATGAATCTTAATTTTGTTTTCTTTTTCTTCTTTAGCAACTCCTAATTAGGGGCTTTTGTCGTTCGAGAAAGAAAAGAAGACAAAATTAAAAAGCCCCCTCTAGGGGGCTTTTTTTATATCATAATATTAACAGGGTGGGCAGAATGGAAAACAGCACTAATTTATTGAAAGTAAGAGAAAAAATAAGCCAACTGGATAGTGAGTTACTCAATCTTTTAGCAAAGCGCCGTGGTTATGCTGTTGAAGTTGCGGAAACAAAAATTGATGATAGCCGCCCAATTCGTGATAAAGACCGTGAACGCCAGCTTTTGGATGTTTTAATTAACAAAGGCAAACCTCTAGGGCTTGATGGCTTTTATATTACTCGCTTATTTCAAATGATTATTGAGGACTCCGTTCTTACACAACAGGCAATTTTACAAAAGCATTTAAATTTAACCCCTAGTGACACTGCCCGGTTTGCGTTCTTAGGGCCTAAAGGCTCTTATTCACACATTGCTGCACGCCAGTACTCAGCCCGTCATTTTGACCAATTGGTTGAATGCAGTTGCCACAAATTCCAAGATATTTTTTCATTAGTTGAAAATGGACAAGCGGAATATGGTATTTTGCCAATAGAAAACACCAGTTCGGGCGCAATTAACGATGTTTACGATTTACTGCAAAATACGTCATTATCAATCGTCGGAGAGATTCGGCTCCCAATTAACCATTGTCTCTTAACTACAGGAAATACCGATCTCAGTCAGATCAAAACCGTTTATAGCCATCCACAGCCTTTCCAGCAATGTAGCCAGTACTTAGCGCAATTCCCACACTGGGAAATAAAATATTGTGATAGCACATCAACTGCAATGCAAATGGTCGCAGACCAAAACTCACCAAGTGTCGCAGCTCTTGGAAGTGAAGCTGGTGGCGCACTATATGATTTAAGTGTAATAGAGCATAACCTTGCTAATCAGCAAATTAATATGACTCGCTTTATTGTTGTTGCACCACAAGCAATTGAAGTCACAGAACAAGTTCCTGCAAAAACAACACTGCTTCTTACTACTGGCCAACAAGCCGGTGCTTTAGTTGATGCATTAGTTATTTTGAAAAATAATAAGATAATTATGAGCAAATTAGAATCACGCCCAATTAATGGAAAACCGTGGGAAGAGATGTTTTATGTCGATGTGCATGCAAACTTACGTTCAGATAATATGCAACAAGCTTTAAGAGAGCTTTCAACAATTACTAGGTCAATTAAAATATTAGGCTGCTACCCATCCGAAAATGTGGTTCCTGTTGAACCTGAAAAAATTACACCTTAATAAGATATAGTTAGGCTGCATTTTTCAGTGCAGCCTATTAAACTGAAACTATACTCTCACTTCAGGTTGGTGAGTCGACGGTTTCACTCTGAAATAATTGACTAGCTCCTTCAAATGGTACGCCTGTTCATTTAATGAGTCCGCTGCGACAACAGATTCTTCAACTAGACTCGCATTTTGCTGTGTAGTTAAATCAAGCTGCCCGACCGCACTATTGATTTGAGAAATCCCATCGCTTTGCTCACGGCTAGCCTGCCCAATTTCACGTAATAACGCATTCATCTCTTTTACACTATCAACCATGCCATGTATTTGTTGAGTTGCTTTTTCAACAAGTTCCATGCCTTCTTGTGTTTGTGCCGATGAATTTTCAATCAACACACGAATATCACTCGCGGAAGCGGCACTTTTTTGCGCTAATAATCTCACTTCTCCAGCAACAACGGCAAAGCCTCGCCCATGTTCACCGGCTCTTGCCGCTTCAACGGATGCGTTCAATGCTAAAATATTGGTTTGGAATGCAATCGAGTCGATTAGATTAATAATTTCTGTCATCTGTGATGATGAACCATTGATTGTACGCATTTTGTTCGTGACTTGGCTCATCATGTCACCATTATTTTGCACAATAATCGCAGCTTGGTCTGCAAGCATACTGGCTTCATGAGTGTGTTCAGTCGTGTTTTGAACCGTTGAAGTGATTTGTTCCATTGAACTGGCTGTTTCTTCAACTGATGCAGCTTGCTCTTCGGTGCGCGCGGCCAGGTTTTGGTTCCCCGCAACAATCTGCCCTGCTGCTGCCGAAATACTTTCAGAACCTTGCTGAACCTCTTGAACGATTTCTAGTAGGTGCTCTTTCATCGCATTAAGTGAATTTAATAACACTCCTGTTTCATCTTTTGAGGTAACCTGAATATCCTTAGTCAGATCCCCATTTGCAATTGACTGAGCGAAATTGACTGCATTTTCCAATGGCCTTGTAATAATTGTCGTAATATACCAACCCATTATGCAGCCCGCGCCAATACTCAAGATTGATAGCACTGCTAGTAATATTTTATTACTTTCATAGTCTGCATTAACTTTCCGGCCAATCTCTTGCATCTGCAAATCTTGAATTGCCATTAAAGTTTGAATTTGATCTCTATAATCACGTTGAATACTCGAAGTTTTCGTCATCATTTCATCAATAGCAGCTTGGCGATTATTCTCTGATAAAAAGGTATTGATGCGAGTAATTGATGAATGAAACTGTTGGCGAATAACACGCAAATCAGCCAAGACTTCTTTAGAGCGATCATCTGTAACGTTATTTTCTAAGCTTTCCATCAATTCATTAATTTTTAATGTAATTTTTGCCAACTCTTCTCTGCGTTTATCACTACCACGATCATCAAGTAAAATTAGCTCTTGGATCCCTATAAAAGAATAAAAGTTATCCATCATTTGTCCTGCGGTAGAGGCAATAGGATAACTTTCATACAGGACTTGTTTCATGCCATCATTAGCTCGATTCATATTGGCTAAAGAAAAGAGTGAACTCAGGATAATAAGCGCAACAAAACTACCAAATGCGACCGTTAACTTCATACTGATTTTAAGATTTTTAAAAAACATATATTTACCACGCTAACCATCATTTAATGAGTAGAGTTATCGATAAAATAGATGAAATCTTTATCACATAAATCGATCGATTTATAAATATTAATTTTATAAATCGATTAATTTAGAATTAAATAGTGAATAAATTTAATTTTTGGCTAAGTGGCATATTATTCGATAGAAATTATACATATAAGTACAATTGCTTATTTTAAATAAATATATAGACAAGATTAGCTAAAACAGAAGACTATGGAAGATAATAATAAATCAACAAAAATTAAAGCCCCCTACCGCCATAAAACACGATAGAGGGTGGAGATGATTATTTTCGATTATCATTTGCTCGTTGCAATAATGATTGGCTTTCTTTCATAAAATGATGGGCATCTTCGCCGAACCACTGACTAACTTGATTAAATTGGCGAATAAATTCTGCTTTATCTTTGTTCTCTAGTAGTGCTATTGAATCACCTAATAACTGATGATATCTACGTATCAATTCAACATTTTCATTTGAAGACATAATAATGTCTGCATATAGTTGAGGGTCTTGGGCAAATAGACGCCCAACCATCGCAAGCTCTAAGCGATAAATAGGCGATGATAAATCAAGCAATTGCTGTAAATCGATATTTTCCTCAGCAAGATTTCGCCCGTAAGTAAATGTTGTAAAGTGGCGTAATGCCTGAATAAAGCTCATGTTTCTATCATGCTCTTCGGCTGATATTTCTTTCAAACGAGCTCCCCAAACTAATAGTTGTTCAAGGAACCATTGATAAGCCTCTGAACTACGGCCATTACAGTAAGCAAAAACTTGCTTTGCAACACTACCAATATCAGGGCCAAACATCGGGTGAAGCCCAAGTACTGGCCCATCATGGGCTGCTAACATCGCTTCTAATGGCTGTTGCTTAATCGATGCAATATCCATCAAGACCGTGCTTTTATCCAGCCTAGGCAGTTGGTTGATGACTTGTACCGTCAAATGTATTGGCACACTAATCATCACGATGCTAGCACCTGCTACTATAGATTCTGCTTGCGGCCAATCACCTTCATTTAAGGTCTTTACTTGGTAGCCTGATAAGTTAAGGAGACGATGAAATAGCCGTCCCATTTTCCCATCACCACCAACAATCACAATGGGGCCTGCTGATGGGTTCAGTGTTTTAAACCCTTTATCATTTTCACGTGCATAAGATTCGCGCATGATCCGCCTAAGAATATCTTCAATCAGATCAGGCGGGATCCCCATACGCTCAGCTTCTGCGCGACGTGCTGCCAACATGCTTGTTTCTCGTTCAGGCACATAAATCGGTAAACCATGTAAGCTTTTCACTTCACCGACTTCAGCAACCAGTTGCAGCCTTTTTGCTAATAAATCTAATAAAGATTTATCAACTTCATCAATTTGTTCCCGTAAATGGGTTAACTCAACAGACATACCAATACCTTGATCAGCTCACTTTACTCAATTTTTGCGCACGTTGTTCAAGCACAGGTAACAATGCCTGATGTAAATTACGCAATACCGTTTCCGTCGTTTGCCAGTTAATGCAGGCATCTGTTACTGAAACACCGTATTTCATTGCGTCACGGGCTTGTTCAGATGTTTGATTCCCTTCATTAATATGGCTTTCTAACATAATACCTGTAATTGATTCATTACCATTAATAATTTGTTCAATAATAGAATCAACAACTAATGGTTGACGGCGGTAATCTTTATTTGAGTTTCCATGGCTACAATCCACCATAAGCGATGGCGCTAAACCTGCTTTTTTCATTTCCACTTCACAAGCCGCGATATCTTCAGCATTGTAATTAGGCGTTTTTCCACCACGTAAAATAACATGCCCATTACTATTGCCTTTAGTATGCAATAAACAAACTTGGCCCGATTGGTTAATTCCCATAAAACGGTGTGGCATTGCTGCTGCTTTTAACGCATTAATTGCTGTAGATAAGCTACCATCGGTCCCATTTTTAAAACCAACAGGCATAGATAAGCCTGATGCCATTTCACGGTGTGTTTGTGATTCAGTCGTTCTTGCACCAATTGCAGACCAACTGAATAGATCCCCTAAATATTGAGGATTGTTAGGATCCAGTGCTTCTGTTGCTAATGGTAGGCCCATATTCACTAAATTAGTCAACAAGTCACGAGCAATATGTAGGCCTTTTTCCATTTCAAAGGAGCCATCCATAAATGGGTCACTAATCAAGCCTTTCCAACCCACTGTTGTACGAGGTTTTTCAAAATACACACGCATCACAATATATAAGCTATCACTTAATTCTTCGGCTAATACTTTCAAACGCTCACCATATTCAATCGCAGCATCCACATCATGGATTGAGCAAGGACCACATACCACGAGTAAGCGAGGGTCGCGTTGATGAATGATATCAGCAATCACTTGACGCGATGTCGCAATGGCATGCAGGCTGCTGTTACTCAGCGGATATTTTGCTTTCAGACTCTCAGGAGTGATTAATACCTGCTCGTCTTGAATATTCACGTTGTTGAGTACATCTTTTTGCATGATCATTTTTTACCTACTTATTAGCTTATATTTGCTTAGTTTATTATTTACGTATTGTGTTTGAGTGCATGAGTAATAACATACCATGCATCGTAAACAATTCAATCCATTTATGTAAAATATTTCCATGTATGTAAATAAATATTTACATCCAAGTAATAAATTGATAAATATGAAAATTCACATAAAATTAACATTTATAATATTTAAATTAGTGTTCGATACTGATTTTTAGTAAATATTTATTTACAGATTAAGAGGTTAATCTCTCAGCTATATTCTAAATAGTTCGAGTTGTAGCAAGGCGGCAAAGTAAGGACATCGCAGGGAGCATACATCAGTATGTGACCTGTATGGCTGAACGAAGCCAACACGGCTACAACTTGAAATAGATTTTCTCAGTTGTATTCTAAATAGTTCGAGTTGTAGCAAGGCGGCAAAGGAATGAGACGCTAGGAGCATACACAAGTATGTGACTAGTGCGAATGAGTGCAGCCAACACAGCTACAATTTGAAATATGAAGAATATAGTGACGAATATAAAAAGGCCCGCAAAAGCGGGCCTCTCTATAACATAACTTTCGGATGTAGCGAAAGCGTATTACTTGGCGTTCAGACGCTCTTTGATACGAGCTGCCTTACCAGAACGCTCACGCAGGTAGTACAGTTTAGATCTGCGAACAGCACCACGACGTTTAACAGCAATGCTATCTACGACTGGAGAGTGAGTTTGGAATACACGCTCAACACCTTCGCCGTTAGAAATTTTACGAACAGTGAATGCAGAGTGCAGACCGCGGTTACGAATAGCGATAACCACGCCCTCGAATGCCTGCAGACGTTTTTTAGAGCCTTCTACGACCCATACCTTAACTTCCACGGTGTCACCCTGACGGAATGAAGGTACGTCCTGCTTCATTTGCTCTTCTTCGATTTGTTTAATAATGTTGCTCATAATAACTCTCTTACCCTAGGTAAACTGATATGTTTAGACAATTAATTGTCTGGATTCATTTGTTGCTCAGACTGATATTCCCGTTGGAATTCAGCCAGCAACATCCTCTGCTCGTCAGTCAGAGCTAGGCTTTCCAGAAGCTCAGGTCTTCTAAGCCAGGTACGGCCGAGTGATTGTTTCATGCGCCAGCTATCTATTTTAGCGTGGTTTCCTGAAAGTAAAACATCAGGAACTTGCATGCCATCTAACACTTCAGGGCGGGTATAGTGTGGACAATCTAACAAACCATCTGCAAAAGAGTCTTCTTGGGCAGAGGCTTGATGACCAAGTACCCCGGGTATAAACCGTGAAACTGAGTCAATCAACACCATCGCGGGGAGTTCCCCACCACTGAGAACGTAATCACCGATTGACCATTCTTCGTCAACTTCGGTTTGAATGATACGTTCATCAATGCCTTCATAGCGGCCACAAACGAGGATCAATTTCTCATTGGTTGCCAGCTCGCAAACACCGTCTTGACTGAGTTTGCGCCCTTGCGGTGAAAGATAAATAACCTTTGCACCCTCACCAGCCTCAGTTCTTGCTGCGTTGATTGCATCCTTAAGCGGTTGCACCATCATCAGCATGCCTGGACCACCACCATAGGGGCGATCATCAACAGTCTTGTGCCTATCGTGAGTAAAATCTCGCGGATTCCAGCACTCAAATGTTAGCAGGCCATTCTTCACTGCCCGGCCAGTTACCCCGTACTCGGTTATTGCGCGGAACATTTCGGGAAACAGGCTAATTACACCAATCCACATGATTTCGTCCCACTCATCAAAACCGTTCAACCGGAGATTTAAAAACCAGGATCCCAATCCACTTCAATAAGTTTGGCATCGAGATCGACTTTCTTGATAACCTGCCCATCAAGAAACGGAACCAACCGCTCCTTGATGCCAAATGCATCTTTTAAGTTCGCCTTAATGACCAGTACATCATTTGAACCAGTCTCCATCATGTCAGTGATGGTACCAAGATCATACCCTTGTAACGTCACTACGTGGCAGCCCATCAGGTCTTTCCAGTAGTATTCGTTTTCTAATTCAGGAAGTTGGGTTGAATCAACCGCAATTTCAAAATTAGTCAAGAGTGCTGCTGCATCGCGGTCATCGACCCCGTTCAGCTTGACGATGATATCCTTGTTATGATGTTTCCAATCTTCAATTTCAATGTGTTGCCATTGACCTGAACGTTGGATAAACCAAGGCTGATACTCAAAAATACTTTCAGCATGTTCGGTGGACGAAAAAACTTTGAGCCAACCACGAATACCGTATGCCGCACCTAATTTCCCCAATACTATTGGGTTTTCAGGTGGCTGTAGTTTAGTTTGCTTGCTCATTGTTACCACCGCGACAGATTAAGCTGCTTTCTTAGCTTGTTTGACCAGTTGTGCAACACGGTCAGAAATAGTTGCGCCTAAGCCAACCCAATGCTCAACACGGTCTAGGTCTAAACGCAGTTCTTCTGCTTGACCTGCAGCGATCGGGTTGAAGAAACCGATACGCTCAATGAAACGACCGTCACGCGCATTGCGGCTATCGGTTACAACGATTTGGTAGAACGGACGTTTTTTAGCGCCGCCACGAGATAAACGAATTGTTACCATAACATCCTCATTAGTTAACAAAACAACCAGACTCCATCGAGGGATAGAGTCCGGCTGTCATATAAAAAGCCCGAAAAGTTTACTCACTTTGACGCAAAAATCAATCAAAAGTGCGTTTTGTTTGAGGCTTTATTGCTTAACGCCCCGGAAAACCCGGTGGCATCATACCTTTCATGCCGCGCATCATCTTGGCTAAGCCGCCTTTTTTCATTTTCTTCATCATGCGTTGCATATCATCAAATTGTTTCAAGAGGCGATTAACTTCTTGCACAGTAGTTCCCGAACCTGCCGCAATACGACGTTTTCGCGAGCCTTTAATAATTTCTGGTTTTTCACGTTCTTTACGTGTCATGGAATTAATCATCGCTTCCATACGAACGGTGATTTTATCATCCATTTGGGACTTAACGGCATCGGGTAACTGAGACATTCCAGGCATTTTGCTCATCATACTCGCCATGCCGCCCATATTACGCATTTGCTTTAATTGACTTAAAAAGTCATTTAAATCAAAGCCATCTCCCGTTTTAAGTTTTTTAGCAAGCTTTTCAGCTTCATCACGGTCAACTTTATGCTCAATCTCTTCAATCAGAGAAATCACATCACCCATGCCAAGGATACGCGACGCGACGCGTTCTGGGTGGAATGGTTCTAAGGCATCAGTTTTTTCACCAACACCTAAGAATTTAATAGGTTTCCCCGTAATCGCACGAATTGAAAGTGCCGCACCGCCTCGAGCATCACCATCGACCTTGGTCAATACAACCCCTGTCAGTGGTAAGGCTTCATTAAATGCTTTCGCTGTGTTTGCCGCATCCTGCCCTGTCATCGCATCAACGACGAATAAGGTCTCAACTGGCTTAATAATGCGGTGAACTTCTTGGATTTCTTCCATCATCGCTTCATCGACGTGTAAGCGACCTGCGGTATCCACCAACAACACATCGTAGAATTGCAATTGTGCATGTTTTAATGCTTTTTGAACAATTGCTGCGGGTTTTTCTTGTACTTCTGAAGGGAAAAAGTCTATTCCAACACTTTCAGCTAATGTCTCTAATTGTTTAATCGCTGCGGGGCGATAAACGTCAGCTGAGACAACTAATACTTTTTTCTTCTGTTTTTCTTTTAGATGCTTACCTAATTTTGCAACGCTGGTTGTTTTACCTGCACCTTGCAAGCCCGCCATTAAAACAACTGCGGGGGGTTGTGCGGACAAATTAAGTTGGTGGTTTTCGTCCCCCATCGCCCTAGTCAGTTCATTTTGAACTATTTTAATGAACTCTTGGCCGGGTGTTAGACTTTTATTGACATCTTGCCCAACGGCATTTTCTTTAACTTTTTGAATGAATTCACGGACAACTGGTAAAGCAACGTCAGCTTCCAGTAAGGCCATGCGAACTTCGCGTAGTGTTTCTTTAATATTTTCATCAGTTAGACGGCCACGCCCACTGATATTGCGCAACGTGCGCGATAGTCTGTCAGTTAAATTATCAAACATATGTCTTAGCTCAATTCTGTTGATGGGCCGATGTCAGCCTGATCTGGTTGCTAATACAGATAATTTCAAGTGTGCATTATCTAACAACTTGAATTATAAGCATCAATGCCTTCACTATGATGAAGGAAAACCAACACTAAAAATAATCGCGGCAAAATAATGCCACCATTGTAACATGCTCGCAGTTTTTTCGCTGCCCCCTGTTTGAAACAGATGATACAGGTTATTATGGTTTGAGTTTAATAATACAAACCAAGCCAGTAGGCGCATGAAATGCTATCAGCAACGAATATATTGCGATTGGCCCGTCCAATAGTTGGAGCCTACACTCGTACAAGTTATACTATGAAATAACTTTCCACTAAAAATGATTAACGACACTATACTATGCCCGTATTTGCAGTCATAGCAGTTTGTACATACATGGTCAGTCTATTACTGATCGTCCCCGGCCAAGTGCGCAAGCAGCCACTTTACCGCTATCTCGCACTTTTTCTTGCTGTGATTGCGTTAGTGACTCACACAATTACATTGAAATTTTTGATTTTTAGTGAAGCCGAAGGACAAAACCTCACACTGCTGAATTTAGGCTCAACAGTGAGCTTACTCATGTGTGTGATTATGACTGTTGTCGCTTACTGGGGAAAAGCTTGGTACTTAACACCCATCGTCTATAGTTTTGCCATCATTAACTTGATGTTGTCGACGCTAATGCCTGGGGAGTTTATTACGCATCTCGAAGCGCGAGTACCACTTTTTGTTCACATTGGCTTAGCTTTATTGAGCTATGCAACGCTTCTTATTGCCGCTTTATATGCATTACAAGTGGCTTTAATTGACCATCAGCTAAAAAACAAAACCTTAAAATTTAGCCCCGATATGCCTCCTATGATGGTGATTGAACGTAAAATGTTCCACGTCACTCAAGTTGGCGTCATTTTGCTAACTCTTACCTTATGTACCGGTTTTATTTATATGGATAATATTTTTGATAAAGAAAATATTCATAAATCGGTGTTATCCGTGATCGCCTGGTTTGTTTATATCACTCTACTTTGGGGGCATTTCCATGGAGGATGGCGAGGTAAGCGCGTCCTATTTTTCCATGTTGGTGGCTCAATCATCTTAACTATGGCTTTTTTTGGTAACCGTTTAATACAGGAGTTTATGGTATTTTGACACAAATAAAGCCACGACTTTCACAATATAAGGAAACTTGTTTTGGATGATGTGTCCACGAGTACGCTAATCATCATATTGATTGTTTTAATTTTTATGTCAGCCTATTTCTCTGCATCAGAAACAGGGATGATGACGCTAAACCGTTATCGGTTAAAACATTTAGCAAAACAAGGTAATCGCTCAGCGATCCGCGTTGAAAAACTTCTTAGACACCCTGACAAACTGTTAAGTCTAGTCCTTATTGGTAACAACTTAATCAACATAGTCGCATCCGCATTAGCGACGATTATCGGTATGCGGCTGTATGGTAACGCTGGAGTCGCGATATCGACGGGGATCCTGACTTTTGTGATCCTCATTTTTGCCGAAGTCATGCCTAAAACGCTGGCAGCGCTGTACCCTGAAAAAATCGCATTCCCAAGTAGTTACTTCTTAAAACCATTGCAAGTAGTCATGATGCCTATTGTTTGGGCATTTAATACTATTTCAGCACTACTGTTACGCTGCATTGGGGTGAAGTCACTAACCGCACGAACTGATGCAGTTAATAAGGAAGAACTACGTACCATTGTTAACGAATCAAAGCATAAAATTAGCCGCCGAAATCAAGACATGTTGATTTCAATTCTAGATTTAGACAAAGTCACTGTCGGCGATATTATGCTGCCAAGGAATGAAATTGTTGGTATTGATGTCAATGATGACTGGAAATCAATTATTCGGCAGCTCACCCACTCACCTCATGGCCGTATTGTGTTATACCGTGACTCACTTGATGACTCCATTGGTATTTTACGCGTCCGCGAAGCCTACCGTCTCATGATGGAAAAGCGTGAGTTTAATAAGCAAAACCTCATCAAAGCTGCGGATAACATTTATTTTATTCCTAACAGTACACCATTAAATGTTCAGTTAGTTAACTTCCAGCACAATAAAGAAAAACTTGGGATCATTGTTGATGAATACGGTGAAATTCAAGGTCTTATCACTGTCGAGGATATATTAGAAGAGATAGTAGGTGACTTCACAACCTCTATGTCACCATCTTTGGCTGAAGAAGTCTTGCCACAAAGTGACGGGAGCGTTCTTGTAGACGGTTCTGCGAATATTCGTGAACTGAATAAGGCTTTTGATTGGAATCTCCCTATAGACGGTCCTAGGACGGTTAATGGCATGGTTTTAGAGGTCATCGGTGATATTCCACAACTTGAAGAGCAAATTGTGGTAGGCCATTACCTTATCGAAGTATTAGCGATGAGTGAAAATATCGTTAAACAAGTAAGGATCACGCCTCTTACATTTAGTTCTCAAGTCCCTGACCTTTGATTTAGTCATAAACTTGCAATCTAATTCTCATATAAAAAATAAAAAGAGCCTTAATCGGCTCTTTTCATAGAGAATATTTGATAAAAAGCTAAACATGTAGCTGTTCAAGTTTCTCTGCTGGTAATGCTAATTCATCATTTTTATTGATGCCAATTTCTGATGCAAGAACATTACGCGCAATTTGCTGGGCTTCTTCCAGTGAGTGCATTTTGTATGTACCACACTGATAGACATTCAATTCAGGGATCTTGTTTTGGTCTTTCACTTGCAAAACATCTTCCATTGCAGCCTTCCAGGCCTTAGCAACACGCAGTTCATCTGGCTGGCCGATAAGGCTCATATAAAAACCAGTACGGCACCCCATTGGTGAAATATCAATAATTTCAACACCATTTCCGTTAAGATGATCACGCATAAAGCCTGCAAAGAGGTGCTCTAAAGTATGCGTCCCTTTTTCTGTCATGGCTTCTTCATTGGGTACAGTAAAACGCAAATCAAAAACTGTGATGGTATCACCGCTTGGTGTTTTCATGGTTTTTGCCACACGTACAGCAGGTGCTGACATGCGAGTATGATCGACAGTAAAGCTATCTAATAATGGCATTTCGTGACCTCCTCGAAAATAAAAAATATTTTCTAAAATAAATGAAACTATTTTGAAAATACAGAGTCTGAATTATTGAAAGACGCGCAATTTGTTATCATCCCTAATTCTCTAAGAGATTTTTTTTTGGCCACCTAGCGTGGCCATTTCTTTTAGCGTCCTGCATGAATGCGCAGATAGTCCTCAAAGCTTTCGCTCTCACTTTGTTCCATCTTTGCTTGCTTCTCTATTGAAGCTAATCGTGCTTGCTCAAATTGCTCTTCAGTTATCACTTCATACGGCTCATTCACTAGCTGTTCAAAATATTTTTCAGCTAATTCTAACCCGTAACCACCAATACCTTTTTCTAACATTTCATCCATAACAAGCGCTGAATACGTGAGAGTTGGGTCTTTAAACATAGCGAAAAATTGGTGACAAACTTCTTGATATTTGGCATCACAACAAGTGTCTAACACTTCAGCAACGCGGATCAAGTCATTAAATAATTGCTGTCCAACGTCAACTAGTGGTTTAACTTCGCTGCCACAGCCGAAACCAATGACTTGGCCTGGTTTACGACCTTCAAGAATGACACGATTCCAGTTTTGACGACAGCAGTCTAATTCCTGTGCATTCATTTCAGGTGCATCAGCAAGTACACACCATATTAAGAATAGATCAACAAAACGTGCTTGAGTTTCATTAACACCTATCGCACTGAATGGATTGATATCCAGTGAGCGGACTTCAATGTACTCAATACCACCACGTAATAACGCATCAGAAGGTGATTCACTGCCTTTAGGTACGCGTTTAGGTCGTATTGGAGCGTAGAGCTCATTTTCAATTTGTAGCACATTCGTATTCAGTTGAATATATTTGCCATCTTTTTTAACACCCAGTTTTTCAAATTCAGCAGAAGGCTTATAAATGGCTTTTTTCAGGCTTTCGACATATTCATCCAATTTATTGAATGTGATGTTTAAATCACTCTGTGATTTATTTGTATACCCTAAGTCACTCATGCGTAATGATGTCGCATAAGGCAAGTAATACGTACCACAGTCCGTTTTATCAAATGATAGCGTTGTCTCCCTATCTTTCAAAAAAGAGCCGCAGATAGCCGGAGATGCGCCAAATAGATAAGGAATAACCCAACCGAAGCGATAGTAATTTCTAATCAGGCGTAAATAGCCTTCAGAAATTTTTTCTTTGCCACTTTCTGCGTCTTCAATTCCTGCCCATGCTTGCCAAAATTCGATCGGCAAAGAGAAGTTATAATGCACCCCTGCTATCGTCTGCATCAAAGCACCATAACGATTTTTAAGGCCTTCACGGTACAGTGTTTTAAACTGCCCCACATTAGAAGAACCATATTGTGCAAGAGTGATTCTATCTTCACTTTCAATAAAGCATGGCATACTCAACGGCCACATTCTTTCATTCTGAAGGTGACGAGCTGTATAACGATGCAAATCCCGCAAAAAAGCCAAATTATGGCTAATGCTTTTATCTACAGGAGTAATAAATTCGAGTAAGGACTCCGCAAAATCTGTCGTGATCCATTTATGTGTTAAAGCTTTTCCCAGCCCTTCTGGATGCAAGGTCTCTGCAATTGCGCCTGTAGGGGTTACACGCAATGTTTCACGCTCTATACCACGTTGAATACCATTTAGTGTTTCTGGGTGCGCCTCTAACCATGAGAGCGCTTTCGATACGTCCGGGATCAAGTCGACCTCCCGCCTGTGATGTTAATTTATTTTATTAAGGCAATTACTTTAGCCTAAATCACATAAATTGTCGCTGTCTAGATGTGTGGTTTATGAGGGAATAAATCAAAGTGGTATAGAAAATACGATTTAGTTAATTTTATAAATGACAATTTTGGGCAAAAAAAAACTCCTCAAATGAGGAGTTTCTTAATGATGGTGCATCCGGGAGGATTCGAACCTCCGACCGCTCGGTTCGTAGCCGAGTACTCTATCCAGCTGAGCTACGGATGCAAAATTTGGTCGATAGTAAATCGATAGTTTCAATAACTATTATTGAGTTAAATTAAAAGGTATTATTGATATTGCTAAGTTATTAGCTAAGAGATGGTGCATCCGGGAGGATTCGAACCTCCGACCGCTCGGTTCGTAGCCGAGTACTCTATCCAGCTGAGCTACGGATGCATACTTAATGCAAGATGTGCTGCTCTCTCAAACTTCTGTATCAACTTCTACTTCTATAAATCAACTTCTTAGTTACTGTCTTGTTTTGCTGCTAAAACCAAAACAATACCCCATCAGATGTTCTCATAGGGTTAAAGATGGTGCATCCGGGAGGATTCGAACCTCCGACCGCTCGGTTCGTAGCCGAGTACTCTATCCAGCTGAGCTACGGATGCATAATCTAAAATGGCGGTGAGGGAGGGATTCGAACCCTCGATGCAGCTTTTGACCGCATACTCCCTTAGCAGGGGAGCGCCTTCAGCCTCTCGGCCACCTCACCATATTTTAGTTACACACGATTTGTTTTTTCAAACATCTCGTTGCTGTGTGGCGCACATATTACTTTCCTAGACTTAGAAGTCAAACAATTTTTCCAAACTTTTTGCATTCCGTTGTCCGTTTGCACATTTCACAAGCAAGATGATTAGTTTAACACCGAAAAAGATACTTTTCAGCCCTTATGACACTAACTTTATAAACAAAAATACAGGGACAAAATTATTCTATAAACGAATAAAAATGAGTTCACGGGATTGATTAGCCTATATTTCAAACAAAAGGAAACAAAATTTCAGTACAAGGAAACCTAAGACTAAACAATAAAATGAGTTTGACGCTAGAGAATTATAAAAACGAAAGGGTATTTTTAGAAATAATACGAGTAAGACAAGCGCCCATTCTTGCTGTGTGGTCAATCATTGGACGCTTATTCATTATTATTGATTATCTGGTTGAGTCTTTTCAGCCTGGATCCGTTGATAAATTTCTTCACGGTGAACAGAAACTTCTTTTGGGGCATTAACACCAATACGAACTTGGTTGCCTTTGACACCCAATACAGTAACTGTTACCTCATCGCCTATCATGAGTGTTTCACCAACTCGACGAGTCAGAATAAGCATTCTTTGCTCCTTGAAATATTAAAAGAGTCGGGTCTCTAGGTATCCCCCGCTATTGTCCATCACACACCGTGAAAACGTAAAGCAATGACATTCACCTAAAGCATTGATGCCATCAATACAAGCATTCTAATTATTTACAAGCAAAATATAGCACTACAAACGATACATTAACAATGCCGCAACAGATTAAAGTTGCCTCATTTTTCAATGAGGCAACTTTGTAAGTGCTTACAGGCGTGCTTCAACCCATTCTTCGACACTCGCCATAGCAGCAGGTAATGCGCTAGCGTCAGTACCTCCTGCTTGAGCCATGTCTGGGCGGCCACCACCTTTACCACCTACCTGACTTGCAATGTGGGAAATCAAATCCCCTGCTTTAACTTTAGCCGTCAAATCATTAGTTACCCCAACGATCATACTGACTTTATCACCACTTGTTGTTGAAAGCACGACAATCGCTGATTTCAACTGATTTTTAAGGTCATCAACCATAGTTCTCAATAACTTAGGATCAGTATCTCCTAATTGAGTGACTAACAATTTGATGCCTTTCACCTCTTTCGCTTTGCTACTTAGTGAAGCACTTTCTTGAGATGCTTGTTGATCTTTTAGTTGCACAATTTCTTTTTCGAGCTGGCGAGATTTGTCCAATGCCGCTTTTACTTTCTCGACAAGGCTATTCATATCACCTTTTACTAAGTGTGCAATTGCCGAAAGTTGCTCTGATTGATGATGAATGCTTTCAATCGCCATTGTGCCTGTCGTCGCTTCAATACGACGAACGCCTGCTGCCGTACCAGATTCACTCAAGATACGGAATAAACCAATATCTCCAGTGCGGCGCGCATGTGTACCACCACATAACTCGATAGAGAAATCACCCATACTCAGAACGCGCACGCGCTCTTCATATTTTTCACCGAACAATGCCATAGCACCTTTTGCTTTAGCGCCTTCTAAATCCATCAGCTCAGTTTCAATTTCTAAGTTTTTACGGATTTGCGCATTCACAATATCTTCTACTTGACGTAGTTGATCTTGTGTCATCGCCTCAAAATGAGAGAAGTCAAAACGCAAGTATTTATCATTAACCAGTGAACCCTTTTGAGAAACATGGTCGCCTAATACTTGGCGTAATGCCGCATGCAGTAAGTGCGTTGCTGAGTGATTTAAACGGATAGCATCACGTCTAGCGTTATCCACGAATGCAGTAATTCTATGGTTAACAACCAGCGAACCCGCTTCTACTTGACCAATATGCCCAATCGCTTGACCATATTTTTGCGTGTCCGTGACTTTAAAACTCGCGCTCTCATTATTTAAATAACCCGTATCACCGACTTGCCCACCAGACTCTGCATAAAATGCTGTTTTATCTAGTATAACTAAGCCTTCTTCACCCGCATTCAAGCTGTCTACAGGCTGGCCATCTTTATATAGTGCAGTAATAGTGGCTTGTTGCTCATCATATTGATAACCGGAGAATTCACTACGCTTATCAACTTTAATTAAAGAGTTATAATCCGCGCCAAAACCACTGGATTCACGTGCACGACGACGCTGGTCTTCCATCGCTCGCTCAAAGCCGTCTTCGTCGACTTTAATATTGCGTTCGCGGCAAACATCTGCCGTTAAATCGATTGGGAAACCATAGGTGTCATATAAGCGGAATGCAGCTTCACCATCCAGAGTATCCCCTTTCAGTGAAGCAAGTTCTTCATCTAATAATTGAAGACCGCGTTCTAAAGTACGAGCAAATTGCTCTTCTTCGGTCTTAAGAACTTTTTCAACCATAGCTTGCTGGCGTCCAAGTTCATCTGCCGCAGACCCCATGACTTTAATCAGTGGCGCAACTAATTTGTAGAAGAAGGTGTTTTTTGCACCAAGCATATAACCGTGACGAACAGCACGACGGATAATGCGACGCAACACATAACCACGACCTTCGTTCGATGGAATAACGCCATCGCTAACAAGGAATGCACAAGAACGGATATGGTCAGCAATAACACGTAATGATTTGTTTTCTAAATCTGTCGCGCCAGTTGCTTTAGCTGCAGCTGCGATAAGTTCACGGAAAATATCAATTTCATAGTTTGAATTAACGTGCTGCAATACCGCAGAAATACGCTCTAAGCCCATTCCTGTGTCAACCGAAGGTTTTGGTAGAGGTTCCATTGTCCCGTCAGACTGACGGTTAAATTGCATGAACACCAAGTTCCAAATTTCAATATAGCGGTCACCGTCTTCTTCAGGGCTTCCTGGAGGCCCACCCCATATATGATCACCGTGATCATAGAAAATCTCGGTACATGGGCCACAAGGACCTGTATCACCCATCTGCCAGAAGTTATCTGACGCATATGGTGCACCCTTGTTATCACCGATACGAATAATACGCTCAACTGGAATACCAATTTCTTTATTCCAGATATCATAAGCTTCGTCATCAGTTGCGTAAACGGTCACCCATAACCTTTCTTTTGGTAAGTTAAACCATTCTTCGCTGGTCAATAACTCCCAAGCAAAACGAATAGCGTCATGCTTAAAGTAATCACCAAAGCTAAAATTGCCTAACATTTCAAAAAATGTATGGTGGCGAGCAGTATAGCCCACATTTTCTAAGTCGTTATGTTTACCACCTGCACGCACACAGCGCTGCGCAGTTGTCGCTCGGGAGTATGCTCTTTTATCCAGGCCAAGAAATACATCTTTGAACTGGTTCATCCCTGCGTTTGTGAACAATAGTGTAGGGTCATTATTTGGCACTAGTGAACTACTAGAGACCACTTGATGACCTTTTGTATGAAAAAAGTCGAGAAACGCTTGACGGATCTCAGCGGTGCTTTTACTCATATTTATCCCGATATCAAGCTGGAAACAGAATTACGAATTGTTGAGATGGAATGTAACATCACCTCTAATCAACTCTCCGATTGAAAAGTGACTGATAAGATAAAGTCTCTTTGTGCAGAAGTAAAATATAGATACATCCATTCGCAGCTTTCATTGTAAAGCGTCTAGATATTTTCTGAAAGTATGTTTATACGTTTCACTGGTGTATTTTTCCACAGAAAAACTGTTCAATAAACTATTAATGCAATAGGTGTAAAATAAAACAGGCGCCACCACATCAGTGGAGCGCCTATAAATCATCAATTAATCAATCAATTAGGTTGATATTAAAATTCTTCTGGTGTTTCTTCTTCATCAGCATCATTGATAAAGTCTGTTGCCGCACTGCTAAATTCACCGGTGTGGTTCAATAGCATTTCACGCAGTTTGGTATCAATTTCTTGAGCGACTTCAGGATGCTCTTTTAAATAATTTGTTGAATTAGCTTTACCTTGGCCAATCTTGTCGCCGTTATAGCTATACCAAGCCCCAGCTTTTTCAATTAACTTGTGTTTTACACCCAAGTCAATTAGCTCACCAAAGGTATTAATACCTTCACCATACAAAATTTGGAATTCCGCTTGTTTAAACGGTGCTGCAACTTTGTTTTTTACTACTTTAACGCGAGTTTCACTACCGACGATTTCCTCGCCATTTTTCACAGCACCAATACGACGGATATCTAAACGAACAGATGCGTAGAATTTTAATGCATTACCGCCCGTTGTTGTTTCTGGGTTACCAAACATAACACCAATCTTCATACGAATTTGGTTGATAAAGATCAGTAGAGTGTTAGATGTCTTTAAGTTACCCGCTAATTTACGCATTGCTTGGCTCATCATACGAGCTGCTAAGCCCATATGTGAATCACCAATTTCACCTTCAATTTCAGCTTTCGGTGTTAACGCAGCAACGGAGTCAACGATGATCACATCAACTGCGCCTGAACGAGTTAATGCATCACAAATTTCTAGCGCTTGCTCACCTGTATCAGGTTGAGAACACAGTAAGTTATCGATATCTACGCCTAGTTTTTTAGCATAGATAGGGTCTAAAGCGTGTTCAGCATCGATGAAAGCACACGTTTTACCGCTACGTTGTGCTGCTGCAATAACTTGCAGGGTTAATGTTGTTTTACCTGAGGATTCAGGGCCGTAGATTTCAACAATACGACCTAGTGGCAAGCCACCAGCACCCAATGCAACATCAAGGGATAAGGAGCCTGTTGAGATAGTTTCAACATCCATAGAGCGATCTTCACCAAGACGCATAATGGAGCCTTTACCAAATTGTTTTTCAATTTGGCCTAATGCTGCTGCAAGTGCTTTTTGTTTGTTTTCATCAATAGCCATGTTTACTCCCTAAGTGCAATGATTTGACCACTGCAAATAAAACGATTGAATTCGGTTTGTTGAAATTAATTATACTGTATAATCATACAGCATCAAGGAAATTTTTAATTTAACTGTTTTAAAAGTGTTTCAAGTATATAAACTGTTGATTGAAAACGAACTTCATTTCTGTTTCCTTGAAACACTCTATGTTGTGTAGTGACAAATACCGTTTGGTCTGCCTGTTTTTGTGCAAAACCAAACCATACCGTACCAACAGGTTTTTCTACACTACCGCCCCCAGGGCCTGCTATCCCACTAACTGAAACAGCGAAATCTGCACTGGCTTCTTGTAAAGCACCTGTCGCCATTTCAGTCACAACTTGTTGGCTTACAGCGCCATATCGCTGTAAAGATTCATCCTTAACACCGATCATCTGATGCTTTGCTTCATTGCTGTATGTCACAAAGCCACGCTGAAAGTAATCTGAACTACCCGATATATCGGTTAAAACCTTAGCGACCCAGCCCCCAGTACAAGACTCTGCGGTTGTGACTGTTTTACCCTGTTCTTTCAGTTTTAGCCCAACCTGAATACTCAGTGTTTCAAGCAGCTTCTCATCTATCATGATGTTATCTACCTTTATACCATTTTTTTACGAGCACGATCCCAAACCCATAAACCCGCAATCGCAATTGCGAAGACAGCACCAAAACCAATACCCGCATTCACAACTGACAAACCTGCTTTAATTGCTAATGAGTACAAGCCTAACATAATCAGCATTGCACTATTTTCACCTAAATTTTGTACCGCGATCGCATTCCCTGCCCCAACGGTCTCCTTCCCTTTTTCTTGCAATAATGCATTCAACGGAACGACAAATAAACCGCCAAAAATACCAAGAATAATTAAAATAAAATAGGATGGAATAATATTAGTTTGCAACGAAAGTAACACCACCATTACCCCGATAATAACGCCAGCAGGGATACAACGATAAACCGTTTTTAAAGTAATAAATTTGGCAGCAAGCCCAGCACCTGCGACTATTCCCACCGCAACCATGGCATTTAGAATAGTTGGTGTTGTGTTGTCTTGTAACCCCAGCGCCACAGGTACCCATGCAACGAGCAGAAAACGTAGCGTTACCCCAGCGCCCCAAAACAAGCTGGTTCCTACTAGTGAAAAACGGCTTTCTTGGTTTGCCCATAGCACGCGACAAGCACTAAAAAAAGACGTCATCAATAATTTAAGATCCCAACCTTTTCCAGGCCTCGCAGCTTGTAAGTGTGGAATGAAAAAATTCGCGATGACGGCTAATGCGTAGAGTACAGCACATGTTCCCAGCGCTAAGATTAAGTTAATATCGGAAAGCATTCCGCCAACAACTGACCCCACTAAAATGGCTGCGATTGTTGAAGCTTCCATGACACCATTGGCCTTAACGAGGTTATCTCCCCCGGTCAGTTCCCCCAAAATACCGTATTTAGCTGGTGAATATGAAGCTGCGCCGATTCCCACTAACCCATAACAAAGGAATGGGTTTAGGCCAAAACAAATCCCTAATGCCCCAATAAACTTGAAGATGTTAGAAAACAGCATCACGCGTCCCTTTGAGAACCTATCTGCGATTTGCCCAACAAATGGTGCTAAAACGATGTACGTAAAAACAAACACCATTTGCAGGATAGGATGACTCCATTCAGGGTAAAATTCGGCTTTTAGCTGGGCTAATATGGCGAATAATAATGCGTTATCTGCAAATGCAGAGAGAAACTGTGAAGCAAGAACGGCTTTCATCCCTCTGCTCATTAACGGTGAATTGGAAGTACTTTCTTGCATCTTATTCATCCTTTAATGCCATTTGCTTTAATGTGACAAAATCCGTTTTACCGCTACCGAGTACTGGCAACTCTTTAACAAAACGAATATCGCGAGGAACCGCTAACTCGGTTAACCCTTTGCTTTTGGCTGCGCTAGACAATGCACTACGGTCTAATTCTTTATCTGTTGTGAACAAAACAAGCGCTTCACCCTTACTGCTGTCTGGCTTTGTAACCACACCGTGATTTGCACTAGGAGAAAGAGAAGCCACCATTTGCTCGATACTTTCGAGAGAAACCATTTCGCCTGCAAGTTTAGCAAAACGTTTAACACGGCCTTTTATCGTACAGAAATTTTTATGATCTAATTCAACGATATCACCTGTGTCGTACCAACCTTCCTCTATTTCACCTTGTGCATTTTCAGCTTGCGGTGTTTCAAGTACGCCTGGAGCTTCAACACGCAAATACCCTTTCATGATATTTGGGCCTTTAAGCTGTAGTTTACCACCTTGTTCAATACCAGAGATTGGGATAATTCGCGCTTCCATATCGGGTAAAATCTGCCCTACAGAGCCTTCTTTCGCGGCCATAGGGACATTGATTGATACAATTGGAGCACACTCAGTTACCCCATAACCTTCAAGAATTCGGATGCCAAATTTATCGAACCAGATCTTTTTCGTTTTATCCGATAATTTTTCTGCGCCGGCAACCACATAACGCAAACGTGCAAAATCATACTGATGAGCAAACCGTGCGTAGTTACCTAAAAAGGTTGATGTCCCAAATAATACGGTACAGTTTTTGTCATAGACTAATTCAGGAATGATCCGGTAATGCAATGGGCTTGGATAAAGGAAAACTCGGCTCCCTGAAAATAGTGGGATAAATAAGCCAACCGTCAAACCAAATGCGTGAAATAGCGGCAGTGATGACATAAAGCGGTCACGAGGTGTGAAATCAGCGATCGTTTTAATTTGTTCTACGTTTGCCATTAAACTGGCATGGCTATGGACAACACCTTTGGGTGTACCTTCTGAGCCGGATGTAAATAAAACAATCGCTTCATCGGACGGTTTTCGGGGAATAATCGCTTTTTTAGGGTTAAGTAAGTGCTTAATAATCCATATTTTATCTTGCCATGTTACCGTGTCTTTTAAATCTTCAAGGTAAATCCAACTGGCTTCTGGCACTTGTTCTGGAATATGAGTTAAGTTGCCTTTTTCCAAAAACTGGCGGGAAGTAAAGACCACTTTCGCTGCAGAAGCTTTTAACGCGTTGCTAATACCATGACTGCCCGCAGTGTAATTAAGCATAGCAGGTACTCGGCCTCTCATTAAAGCGCCAAAGATCGCAGCCGCGGTGACTGTCGCATTTGGCAATAATAAGCCAACCCTTTCATTTTCATGTGTATAACGTTCGATAATACGACCAACCCCTAACGTTTTTTTCAATAGAGATTGATATGAATCCTCTTTAAATGCGATGTCTTCAATACAAGGCGTGCGGCGCCCAAAAAACTGGACACTTTGAATAAATTCTTCAACTAATGTGACTTGTGGTAAACAAGACATACGAGCAGATTTCATGATTTGGTACAGGTGTTCACCCGCCAAGGCACGACGCTCTACAGCCTTAGGTGCTTCTGGCATTGGAATATCTTGTGCCGGCAAGATATGCAATGTGATCTTCGGAAACCATTTTAATGGAAAAATCCCTTTCAGACGCCCAAAGTGGCTATATTGAGCCCCTTCAATACGAATAGGCACAACTTTTGCTTCGGACTTTGCGGCCACAAACGCTGCGCCTTCGTATATTTTCATTAAAGAGCCATGAACCGAAATTCGGCCTTCTGGGAAAATAACTATCGGACGCCCTTTTTCTACCTCTTTAACAAGATGGCGAATACCTAGAGGGTTGGCAGGATCAAGGGGGACAATATCTGCATAGGGCTTAAGCCGCTTCACCATTTTCGGTGTGGCAAATGTCGAATAAACAGCAAATACAGGTTTAACAGGCAAGAAAAGTGCAATTAATACACCATCAAGGAAAGAAACATGATTAGGTGTAATTAAGCATTTATCATGACTAAATTCTTTCGCATCACCAATAACTTGTACACGAAATAAAAATTTAAGTACTGTTTTGACTATCTTTGCCAACATAATGAGTCCCTATACTATGATTATATTTTTATATATTAGAGTGATACGTTTCTACCCTTAGTTGCGTCTATCTTACTGAGCCGCTCCCTTTACTCTAATTGGTATATTCCGAAAATACCGATGGCTTACCCTAAATACGTTTAAGTTAAATCATTAAGTTGTGTGATGATATCGTCGACTGGCTGCGCAGCATCAATAATATGGTGTGCTGTCGCGCGATAGATAGGCTCCCTTTGCTGCATCACTTCTTCAATTTCTTCAACTAAAGATTTCCCCGTCAAGCTTGGCCGCTGATCTGCTTGTGGCTCTGCAGCAAGGCGTTTTGCTAAAACTTCAGGATTGGTATTTAAATAAATAACGGTGCCGTTATTACGCATAATTTGCTGATTTTCTTCTGCGAGAACAAGCCCCCCACCAGTTGAAACAATCATATCGCTTTGCGTAATCGACTTAAGGACGTCAGTCTCTAACTGGCGAAAGTAATCCCAACCGTGCTGTTCAACAATTTCAGCAATACTTTTTCCGGCTTTTTCTAAAATCAATTTATCTGTATCAACAAATTGATAACCTTTAGATTCTGCAAACTTTTTACCAATTGTGGTTTTACCCGCACCTCTTGGACCGATAATGTAAAACATTAAATTTCATCCCATCATCATAAATACTAAGCAATACTAACTACAAATTTGCTTATGATAAATTGCCTAATTTGGCAAACAAAAAAAGAAAGCCACACAAGTGTGGCTATCTCATCATTTTTACTCTTTATGGACGACTTAAAAAGTCGCCATATCCGATCCATTTATACGTTGTCAGCGCATCTAACCCCATAGGGCCACGTGAATGTAATTTCTGCGTACTCACGGCAACCTCTGCGCCTAAACCGAACTGCCCACCATCGGTAAAACGAGTACTTGCATTAACATATACCGCTGCTGAATCTACACACTGAACAAAATAGTCAGCTTGATAGATAGACTCTGTCAAAATAGCATCAGAATGTGCGGTGCCATACTGGCGAATATGGTCGATAGCTGCATCAATATCATCAACAATTTCGACGTTAAGATCCAGTGATAGCCATTCATCAACAAGGTTTTCAGGTTTTACATCAACAACTTTTGCTGGGCCTTGTTTTAGCAATGGAAGCGCTTTCTCACTTGCATGTAGTGTAACTTGTTGCTGCGCCATTTTGTCACTTAAAAACGGTAAAAACTCATTCGCAATCTCTTTATGGACTAATAATGTTTCAAGTGAATTACAGGCACTTGGGCGCTGAACTTTTGCATTAATAATCACGTTAATGGCTTTATTAAAATCCACCGATTTATCAACAAATGTGTGGCAAACGCCAATTCCACCCGTAATGACTGGGATCGTTGATTGCTCACGGCATAATTTATGTAAACCCGCACCACCGCGAGGGATTAGCATATCGACGTAGCGATCTAATTTGAGTAATTGCGCGACTAATTCACGGTCTGGGTTATTGATAGCTTGTACTGCATCTGCTGGTAGCCCGCTATTTTCCAATGCTTTTTGAATAACACTCACCACCGCGAGGTTAGTATGATGAGTCTCTTTCCCGCCACGTAAAATGACCGCATTACCTGTTTTTAAACATAACGAAGCCACATCCACGGTGACATTAGGACGAGCTTCATAAATAACACCAACAACCCCTAATGGGACACGGCGGCGTTGCAAATTTAAACCGCTATCCAATTGGCTTCCATCAATGATTTGCCCAACAGGATCCGCTAATTGGCATACTTTTCTGACATCATCAGCAATACTTTTTAAACGCTCTGCCGTCAATAATAAGCGGTCTTGCAACGCTTCGGTCATACCGCTTTCTTTTGCCTGCGCCATGTCTTTTTGATTCGCTGCAAGTATAACGGCGTTGTCTTTTTCTAGTAGATCAGCAATTTGTAATAGTGCTGCATTTTTTTGTTTGGTGCTTAACTGAGCTAATTGCCACGAAGCAACCCTTGCCGCCTTACCCATTGTTTCTAACATAATTAACTCACTATCATATCATCACGATGAACGGCCACAGAACCGTGTTCATAACCAAGTATTTTGCTGATTTCTTGTGAATGGTGCCCCGCAATCATTCTAAGTGCATCACTATTATAGTGGCTGACCCCATGAGCAAGGTCTTTTCCTGCCATATTACGAATACGGATCACAGCACCTCGAGAGAAATCGCCTTCAATTTTCTGAATACCTTTTGGCAATAACGAACTGCCTTTTTCCATGATCGCCAGTTGTGCACCATCATCAATATACACATCCCCAGCGGCTGGAGCGCCGAAAATCCAACGTTTACGATTTTCCATTGGGTTTTTTTGCCCATAAAAACGGGTGCCAACAGGAAGGTTTTCAATAACCGCATTAATAACATCCGGTTTATTTCCAGCAGCAATGATAACATCAATCCCTGCACGGCCTGCGACATCTGCCGCTTGCAGTTTAGTTGCCATTCCACCGGTTCCTAACCCACTGACGCTTCCCCCCGCCATTTCACGAAGTTCATCATTAATACCATATACTTCGGGGATCAATTTTGCGTTTGGATTACTGCGTGGATCGGCATCATATAAGCCTTCGATATCAGTCAGTAATAACAGTTTGTCAGCATCACCGAGGATCGCAGCCAAAGCAGATAGATTGTCATTATCACCGACTTTTATTTCCGCGGTAGCAACGGCATCATTTTCATTGATAACTGGAATAATTCCGTTATCTAACAGTGCTTGCAAGGTATCTCGTGCATTTAAGAAACGTTCTCTGTCTTCTAAATCGGCTCGTGTCAGTAACATTTGCCCGATATGAATGCCATAAATGGAGAATAACCGTTCCCATAACTGAATCAGACGACTTTGACCGACCGCCGCAAGCAACTGTTTAGATGCGATGGTAGCCGGCAGTTCGGGATAATTTAAATGTTCGCGACCTGCGGCAATTGCCCCAGAAGTCACAATAATAATACGATGCCCTTTTTCATATTGCTGCGCGCACTGCCTAACCAACTCAACAATGTGAGCTTGATTTAAACGGCGCGAGCCCCCTGTTAATACACTGGTCCCTAATTTAACCACCAGCGTCTGGCTATTTTTCATCATTTTTCTGCCATTAGGATTAATAAACCAAAAAGTAGGTATCATTTTTATCAGGAGAAGCGCGTTATGCCAACAGGCATAACGCAAAATTCAACAAAAGTTGGTTTAAAACAAATTTATGCGCTTAATTCCAGTTTTAATTCTGCCATTAGCGGGGAGGGAAAGAGGCTCAACTCAAGTTCAGATAATTGTTTAACAAGGGCTTGATGAAAAGACACTAAATTTTGCTCAGTCGCCTCAATGGTTGCTGCATCTTTTAAGGTTTTAACTTGCCAGCTACCATGGCTATTGTATAGGCCAAAATGATAAGTAAATTCAAAGCCTTTATCAGTTGCAACCAATTTTAGCCACCACCCCCAAAATTCACGTTTTTCTGGAGCAATATTTGCATTTACACAAACAACAAGGCTATCAAATATATAACAACCATTTAAACATTGTTTTTCACGTAAATAAGGTCCTATCGTAGCAAACTTCTTTAAATACTTTCCATTTGAGTAATCAGTCGGTAAAGCCATGTTAAGGATCTCCTTCTTGGGAAGATCCCTTTTTAACAAATGGGAAAAAATAAGCAAGTTATTAAATAAAATTAAAGTATTTTTGCTTTTAACCAATTGGTAGTTTCACTTAATGCCTTTTCAAAATTAGCAAAAACAGGCTTGCTTGGTAAAATTATCGTGTCAGCATCCATCGATGAACGTCGAATTAAATCAGATTCCGCTTTAGGGCTATAAATATCATCTTTAAGGCTAACCGATAACATTGGAACTTGATTACGTTTCCCTAAAAGCCCCTGATTTTTAAGTGAATAACAGCTTAATTCATGGCGTAAAGCAGAACCATCAACTTGATAAATACCCAAGCGACTGGCGAACACATCCAAAACCATCCGAGGAATATCTTGCTGATATTTTTCTTCATGCAATAAACTGTGCACAATTGGCCCTATGACAGCGACTGCTTTAATCTTATCAGGGCACATATAAGCCAATCTTAATGCTATATTTGCGCCAAAACGCATGCCCACAATGCCAAAACGCGTATGGTCAATCCAAGCAATATCCCCTAGTTGGCGAACGATTTGCTCATGTAACGTGCTTGTTTCCTGGGTCAGTTTTTGCTTAACAGAATAACCAATGGATGGCATGTCCAGTGTTAGCATCGCAATGCCAAGAGGTTCAAGGTAGTCACGAAAATAGCGACAAAAATCAATTTGTAAGCTATCTAACATACCGCAGACCATCACAGTCGGATAAGGCCCTTGCCCCTGTGAAGGAATATGTAGAAAGCCGCAGACTTCTTTTCCACCATCAACTTTAAATGGAATTTTCTTTAAGCGGTATTGAGAAAATTTCGCTGCGCTATCATAAGCTTTACAAGCCAGCAAAATAGCTTGGTCAGCAAGCTCATCGCCCTTAATAAATGGGTAAGCAGCAATGCTGTACAAGTTAGCTGAACGTAACCAAGCATCCCCTGCCTCTGCACCTTTCTCAAACTCTAATGCTTTTTGCTGCCAATGCATGGCTTGCTGGGACCATTCAAAACACCAGTTTCCGCGCCGGTTGCCAATGACCGTATCCAATAAGTTATCATTACTGCGCTCGGCATCAGAGATAGCAATGCGGCTCAGTACTTCTTCAATTTCTAAGGCGTCGATCCCTCGCCAAATCCACATTAAGCGGTTGATCATACGATACCACCCCGCATGATGAGACCCGCTTAACACGCTATGTTCTTTGATTTGAGAAATGGTTTGAGATGAATAAGAGACTAGTGTTGACGTTTCAACTTGCCTGACTTTAGGTTTGAAAAGTTTTTCTGAAAGGTTTTGCTGAGTCATCCCTATTTCCTTGTCTATCAGAGTTGAACTTGGCCAAAAAATAAAGGGAATGCAAAAATGCATTCCCCAAATTATATCGCGTTTAGCTTAAAAATTTTAGGTATTAATGTGTTCTTGCAATCAATAAAGTCGATAATACTTTATAATAACAATGTTTTTTCACCTAAAACTCGCCTGAAACACCGATTTATTTATCTTGTTCACACAATGGTTTAACAAAAACGACACCCATATCCCATGGCTGTTCAATCCATGTGTCTTGTGGGATATCCACAACGTAATCATCAACTAATGGACGACCTGCTGGTTTTGCGAAAATAGTCACAAAATGCGCTTTAGGGTACATATCACGAATAGCTTGTGCTGTACCGCCAGTATCAACGAGGTCATCAATCACAATATAGCCTTCACCATCACCTTCGGCGCGTTTAATCACGGTTAATTCGCGCTGGTTGTCATGGTCATAGCTAGAAATACAAACGGTGTCAACGTTACGAATACCAAGTTCGCGTGCGAGAAGTGCACCAGGAACAAGGCCACCACGGCTAACCGCGATAATACCAGTCCATTGCTCTACTGGTAATAAACGTTGTGCGAGTTTACGGGCATGTATTTGCAACATATCCCACGTTACGACATATTTTTCGCTCATATAATTCGGGTCCCGACTGCTGAGTAAATCTGAAATGTGTCTTGCGGAAAAAAGGTTGCGCGAGATTATAGTGATTTGGGCGGTTAAAAACCAGCAAAAAGCGTCATTCGTCATTAATTATTATCATTTACACTGTCCATTGCTCAAAAGAAAGTGTTATCCTGAGTTTATCAGCAATGCATCATTTAATTTTGCATATCAAGCTAGTAACTAACATAACTCAACTAAAAATCTCTGAGGTAATTTGAGTTGCTCGGTCAATAAAACTAGTGATGCCATACCCCAAGGAAATTAAATATTTTCCCTAAATAATTTGGGTTGTGGCTAGGCGGCAAATGAGAAAATCCCTAGGAGCATGCATAAGTATGTGACTAGGGTTTACGAGTGAAGCCAACAACGCTACAACTCAAAATATGACGGGAAAAGGAGAAAAACGTGTCTGAACTTGCTACATTATCCCCCCAACCGCTATGGGACATCTTCGCTAAAATCTGCTCTATCCCACACCCTTCATACCATGAAGAGGCCTTAGCAGCGCATATTGTTGATTGGTCTAAACAAAAGGGCTTTCACGTTGAACGCGATGAAGTGGGCAATATTCTGATCCGTAAACCTGCAACACCTGGTTATGAAAACCGCAAAGGAGTTGTTTTACAAGCTCACTTAGACATGGTGCCACAAAAAAATAACGACACGGTGCATGACTTTAAAACAGACCCAATTCGTCCATATGTTAATGGAGAGTGGGTCACTGCTGAAGGAACCACATTAGGCGCTGATAACGGCATTGGTTTAGCTTCTGCATTGGCGGTTCTTGCTGATGATAGTGTTGAACATGGCCCAATGGAAGTTCTCCTGACCATGACCGAAGAAGCCGGTATGGAAGGTGCCTTTGGCTTGAAAGCAGGCTGGTTGCAAGCAGATATTCTGATTAACACCGACTCTGAAGAAGAAGGTGAAATTTACATGGGTTGTGCTGGTGGTGTTGATTTTACAACCACATTTGACCTGACTCGTGAAGCCTTACCACAAGGCTATAAAACCTTCACAATGACCCTAAAAGGCTTAAAAGGTGGGCACTCAGGTGGTGATGTACATTTAGGCTTAGGTAATGCCAATAAGCTGCTAGCCCGCTTTCTGGCAGGACACGCAGAAGATTTAAGCCTGAAATTATTAGATTTCAGAGGCGGTACTGTCCGTAATGCTATTCCTCGTGAAGCCTATGCCGTTATTGCTGTTCCAGCAGACAAAGTTGCTGAATTAACGACATTAAGAGCACGTTATGAAGATATTCTGAAAAACGAATTAGCTGTCGTCGAACCTAGCCTTGTTCTACTGCTAGACGAAGCACAAAGTGAGTTAAAAGCGCTTTCTGATGACTGCCAAAAACGTTTTGTTTTCTTCTTAAATGCTGCGCCAAACGGTGTAATTCGCATGAGTGATGTTGCCATTGGTGTGGTTGAAACATCACTTAACGAAGGCGTTGTACGACTAACTGAAGATAAAGCAGAAATTATCTTTCTTGTGCGTTCTCTTATCGATAGCGGCAAAAACTACGTTGTTAACATGCTGACCTCTATCAGTAAATTAGCACAAGCCCAATACCGAGCGGAAGGCAGCTACCCAGGTTGGCAGCCAGATGCAGACTCACCAGTGATGCATTTAGTTAGCGATACCTACAACAAACTGTTTGGTAAAATCCCTAATGTGATGGTGATCCACGCAGGCCTTGAGTGTGGCTTATTCAAAAAACCTTACCCAGACATGGATATGGTTTCTATTGGGCCAACCATTCGTGGGGCACACTCCCCTGATGAGCGTGTGCATATTGCAAGCGTTGGTGAGTATTGGAAATTATTAACTGCGGTTTTAAAAGCAATTCCAGTTAAAGAATAAACAACTAATTAATTGCAAATCAAACACCTATCATACGATGGGTGTTTTTTTATAATTCAAGTAATAGTTGTCTTTCAAGCTGTGGGCTTTGTAGCATCACATGTAAGCCAACTAACCGAACACCACGCCCTAGGCGCCGATTATCCCAAACTTGTTTCGCTATTTGCACCAAATCCTGTTTATTGAGAACTGGATATACATGTTCTTGTGTGGTTTGCTGGAAGTCTGCAAATTTAAATTTCACACCTTGGCGAGCAATGCGTAGGTCAGGTTTTACCTTCGCCAAACGCCGTTGGAGTTCATCATATAATTTATCAAGCAGCAGCAAACAATCCCCCCACTGGTCAATATCCACAGCAAACGTACGCTCAACCCCCACCGACTTTCTCAGCCTATCAGGGTTAATAGCTCGCTCATCGATACCATGGCAACGCTCCCAAAGTACCTGTCCAAATTTACCCATGCTTTTAATCAATTCAACAACATCATATTTTTGGACATCCGCACAAGTCATCAACCCCATATCCGCTAATTTTTGGGCTGTTACCTTACCCACCCCAGGAATTTTTTTTAGAGGCAAGTTAAGAACAAATTGATCGATATTTTGCGGTGTGATTACGAATTGACCATTGGGTTTATTCATATCTGAAGCGATTTTCGCCAAAAATTTTATTGGCGCTATCCCCGCTGAAGCGGTTAATTGCAGTTCATCAAAGATTTGCTGGCGAATAGCCTCTGCGATTAACGTTGCAGAGCCGTGCAATTGTGTGCAATCCGTAACATCCAAATAAGCTTCATCAAGAGAAAGGGGCTCTATGAGGTCCGTATAGCGTGCAAATATCTTTTGAATATGCAAAGAGGTTTCTTTATAAAGTGCCATATGCCCAGGAACAACTTTCAAATGCGGGCAAAGCTTAAGTGCAATTGCTGTGGACATAGCACTGTGAACACCGTAGCGACGGGCTTCATAATTTGCAGTGCTAATAACGCCTCGACGATTTGCGCTTCCACCCACCGCAATAGGCACATTGCGAAGGCTTGGATCGTCCCGCATTTCTATCGCTGCATAAAAGCAGTCCATATCAATATGAATAATTTTACGCACGAGTTAACCCTGCCAATCAAACACCTGATTAAATATACAGTGTATTTGCTAGCCATGCAATCATTGTTACATCACCATAAAACTGATGAACAGGGTGCTAACTTAATGATAACTAGGTAATTCATCATATTGCAATAATCATCTGCCAAGCTATCCAATTAAAGACTCTACTTAAAGTTAGTCTTAAAAATAAGTGTTAATACTTACTTTTAAACAAAAAAGTAATAGAAAGAGTTGTTTTACCAACGACAATACCTTGAAAACTATCTATGGATTATATCTATGGCAATTATATCAACATCAAAATATGTTAATTTTATGGCAACTCTCATAATACTGTTTGCTAGCCAGACAGCTTTTGCACTATCCCCTAAAATTGTTGCGCATCGAGCAGGAACTGCGGATGCCCCTGAAAATACGCTTTACGCTATTGATTTAGCGATTAAAAATAAGTCAGATGCGATTTGGATAACCGTACAATTAAGTAAAGACAATCAATTAGTTTTATATCGACCAAGCAAACTGGATGAACTAACCGATAAAAAAGGTAAAGTATCCGCATACAACGCTGAGCAACTAAACCAAATCAATGCGGCTTATCAATTTAGCCAAAAACATAATCAACAGTTTCCTTTGCAGAAAACCACGATTAGTACGTTAAAAACTATTTTGCAAGAATATCCGAATACAACTTTCTATGTTGACCTGAAATCACCTGATGCAGACCCTAACATTCAAGCAGAAGCTATTCTTAATCTATTGAAAGAGACAAATAGTGTTAATCGAGTACGTTTTTATTCAACTAATGACGCATTTTTAAATGCACTGAAAACTCTTGAGCCTAAATTACAGTTATTCGAAAGCCGAGATGAAACTCGCACTATACTGGCAAATAGTGTGATAAGTCATCAATGTCCTATGGAAAATCATGAATCTGAAACCCGTTGGTTCGGTTTTGAATTACATCGAAAAATTGAAGTTGTTGAAAAATACACTTTAGGTGAAGCCCGTTCACCTGCGGTTATTTCATGGGACAAAGAAGCTATTGATTGTTTTAGAAAAAATGGTAATGCTTATATCATTGTTTTTGGTGTTAATAATGAAAGTGACTACCAACTCGCAAAAGAAATTGGTGTTGATGCTGTAATGGTTGATTCACCTAAAGCATTTAAAAAATAATATACTTCAATATAAAAACTAAGTTATTTCAATAATAGCTTAGTTTTTAACTTACATAATTTAAAATAATCATTTTATTTTATTACATAATAACAAGTTATATTAAGCCACGTCCGTAAGATTAAATAGTATAATGCTTTTCATAGCGACCTTAGCCAACAATACTGTTAGCTAAGGTATATAAATTAAGAGTTGAATTATATAATTCGGTTTTTATTGAGCAGTTTTTTACGTGCTTCTTCGCGTGCCATGCGTTTCTTACGCGCATCACAAGGTTCGGGACAATCACACACTTTTTCAACACCAATACTGCTTAACCCACCGCAGCTACCTTGAATACTCTTACGTTTAATAATATACCCAAGTGACATGCCTAAAAAGGCCAACAAAAACAGTGCAAAGGCTGCAATGAAAATATTAAGCATTTTTTTGTCCTCCCACAACTACTGTTTTTTGGTTAAAAACGGTTCGAATGCCTTAGTATAACGCTCTTCAAAACCTTTATCTGTCTTAACAATCATGAAAACAGGAATATTCATTTTTTCAGCTAAAGCAAAGCCAGCTTCAGGCCCCAAAACATTTAGCCCTGTAGATAAGCCATCAGCACTCATGCAATTTTCTGCAATCACCGTAATAGAAACTAAATTATGAGTGATTGGTTTTCCTGTTTTCGGGTCAATCGTATGAGAAAAACGAACGCCATCTTGCTCGAAATAATTACGGTAATCTCCTGATGTAGCGATAGAACGGTCACCCGGTTCAATGACCTCTTGTGCTGTTTGGCTTGCCCCATCCGCTGCAGGTTTTTCTATTGCAATACGCCATGGCACTTCTTTACCATTTGTTCCTTTCGTACGCACTTCACCACCGATATCAACCATATAATTATTGATACCCAATGATTCTAAATATTCAGCAACAACGTCGACACCATAACCTTTAGCAATTGAGGAGAGGTCAACGTACAGCTCAGGGATTGTTTTAATTAGGTTATTATCTTGAACAGCAAGTTTTTCGATACCAACCCAAGCGCTACGCTTAGCTAATTCCTCATCCGAAGGTGCTTTAGTCACTCTTCCTTCAGGACCGAAACCCCATAAATTAACTAAAGGGCCAACCGTTACATCTAATGAACCACTTGTCAGCTTATTAATTTCAATCGCTTTTTTAACCACTGTTGCCGTTGCAGCAGATACAGGGAATGGTGTATTCACTTCTTTAAATTGGTTAAAACGACTTAATTCTGAATCTGGGCGATATGTTGACATTTGGTCGTTAACTTCTTCCAGACGTTTATCTATTTCAGCTTGAATAGCTTCAGGCTTTGGCTCCGAAGAGTCTGTAACATATTTAACCGAATAGTACGTGCCCATCGTTTGCCCCTGAAGATTCTGCTGTTCAGGTCCACCACAGGCAGTAAGAAACAGAGCCGCAACAAATAGCAGTATTGGGGTATAGATTCTTTTACTTAGCATAATTTTCTCCGCGTCAATCATGAGCGCATTTTGTTAAGGTCGCCCAGACTATTAACACACTTTACATCGTCACCCATGCAGAGAATGTTCCAGTCAAAATAATTATAAATCTATCGATTAAGCGCTAGCTAATTAGCACTTAATCGATTTACTAAAATCACAAAGAGGGAAAATATTTTCCCTCTTTAAAGTATTACTGTCTACTGACTTTAATAAATCTAATAAAATCAGCTAAGTTGCTTAACCACCGAAGTCATCCAATAAGATATTTTCATCTTCAACACCGAGGTCTTTCAACATTTTAATCACAGCAGCATTCATCATTGGAGGCCCACACATATAGAACTCACAATCTTCTGGCGCCGGATGGTCTTTTAAGTAGTTTTCATATAAAACATTATGAATGAAACCTGTATAACCATTCCAATTATCTTCAGGCATAGGATCAGAAAGCGCTACATTCCATGTAAAGTTTTCATGTTCGGCTGCAAGTTGGTCAAAATCTTCTGTGTAGAACATCTCGCGGACTGAACGCGCACCATACCAGAAACTGATCTTACGTTTAGAATCTAAGCGACGCAGTTGGTCAAATATGTGAGAACGCATTGGTGCCATTCCCGCACCACCACCGATAAACACCATTTCTGCTTCCGTTTCTTTAGCAAAGAATTCACCAAACGGCCCAGAAATCGTCACTTTATCCCCTGGCTTTAATGACCAAATATAAGAGGACATAATTCCTGGTGGAACATCAGGGTTACGAGGTGGAGGTGTAGCAATACGCACGTTTAGCATGATGATGCCATGCTCTTCCGGGTAGTTTGCCATTGAGTAAGCACGAACCGTTGGCTCTTTAACCTCAGACACATAACGGAACAGGTTAAATTTATCCCAATCTTCACGATACTCTTCCGGCACATCAAAATCTTCATATTTGACGACATGTTCCGGGCATTCAATTTGAATAAAGCCACCCGCACGGAAAGGAACAACCTCGCCCTCTGGGATTTTCAATTTTAGCTCTTTAATGAAAGTGGCTTTGTTATCATTAGAAATAACTTCACACTCCCATTTCTTCACACCAAAAATTTCTTCTGGAAGCTCAATTTTTAAATCTTGTTTAACGTTGACCTGACACGCTAATCGGCAACCTTCTTTTGCTTCACGTTTGTTGATGTGTGAAAGCTCAGTTGGCAGAATATCACCACCGCCTTCTTTGATTGTCACACGGCACTGACCACAAGAGCCACCACCACCGCACGCTGATGAAACAAAAATACCTTGGTTTGATAACATGCCTAACAGCTTGTCACCTGCTGGAGCTTCAAAGCTTTTGTCTGGATCGCCATTAACTTCAACTTTGATGTTCCCTGTGTTGACTAGCTTGGATTTTGCAAACAGGATTAAACCTGTCAGCACCAAGACAATCAGGGTAAACATCACGACACCTAAAATAATAATTTCCATGAATTCTTCTCGCCTTTATAGCTGCACACCGGAGAAGGACATAAAGCCCAATGCCATTAAACCGGTTGTCACAAAGGTGATACCTAACCCTTTTAGACCCGATGGAATATCTGAGTACTTCATCTTCTCACGGATAGCCGCCAGCAATACGATTGCGAGCATCCAACCGATCCCCGAACCGAACCCATACACGACCGATTCGCTAAAGTTATAATCACGCTGAGCCATGAAAGAAACACCACCGAAAATGGCACAGTTAACGGTAATCAATGGCAAAAAGATACCTAACGCGTTATACAGTGATGGGAAGTAGCGATCTAAAATCATTTCAAGGATCTGAACTAACGCGGCAATAACCCCGATAAAAGTGATGAAGTTCAAGAAGGATAAGTCGATACCTTCCGCAATCGCACCATCACGTAATATCAAGTTGTATACCAAGTTATTGGCTGGAACAGAGATCCCAAGAACTACCGTTACAGCAATACCCAGTCCAAAAGCGGTTTTTACATTCTTCGACACCGCAAGGAAAGTACACATTCCCAAGAAAAACGCTAATGCCATATTTTCAATAAAAATGGCTTTAACAAACAGGCTAATATAATGTTCCATGTTATTAGTCCTTCTCTATCTGAGCTGGTTTTAGAGTACGTAATCCCCAAATCAACATACCAATGATAAAGAATGCACTTGGCGCGAGGAGGAACAAGCCATTTGGCATGTACCAACCACCGGTTTGTAGTGATTCAAAAACTGTGATGCCAAACAATTTGCCGGAACCAAATAACTCACGGAAAAAGCCGACTAAAATAAGGATCACACCATAACCTAGACCATTACCAATACCGTCCATGAAGCTTTCAATTGGTGGCGCTTTCATTGCATAAGCTTCAGCACGCCCCATTACGATACAGTTAGTAATAATCAAGCCAACAAATACAGAAAGTTGTTTTGATATTTCATAGGCATATGCACGTAAAATTTGGTCAACCACAATAACTAAAGATGCAATGATCGCCATTTGAACGATAATACGTACACTGCTCGGAATATAGTTCCTGATAAGTGAAATAAAGAAGTTAGAAAATGCCGTCACTAAGGTTACAGCAATCGTCATAACGAGTGCGGTTTCTAACTTCGTTGTCACTGCAAGTGCAGAACAAACCCCTAATACCTGTAAGGCAATCGGGTTGTTATCAAATAGCGGCCCAAGTAGGACGCGTTTTACTTCTTTTGAATCAGCCATTATTCAGCGCTCCTTCACGTACTTTTTTCAGGAACGGACCAAAACCGTTATCCCCTAACCAGAAATCAAACATATGTTGGATCCCGTTTGATGTTAGAGTCGCACCTGAAAGGCCGTCGATACCGAATGGGTTATCTGTAGCACCACCGCGCACGATTTTAATTGCCGGAACCCCCTGTTCATTGAACAGTTTTTTACCAGGCCATTGCGCTTTCCACTGAGGGTTATCAACCTCACCACCCAGACCTGGGGTTTCACCATGTGCGTAGTAAGTAATACCACGAGAAGTGACACCATCTACATCAACCGCAATAAAGGCATACATCACAGACCACAAGCCAGAGCCGTAAACAGGTAAAATAATTTGTGATACTTTCCCTGTTTCATCTTTAACCAAATAGATTTCAGCGCTATTGGCACGACGGCGGATTTTTGCAATATCCTCTGCTGGAGATAATGCAATACTCGTTTCTTCACTACGTAGCTCGTTATTTAAGTCATAACGGCTAGTGCTATCAGACAATTCATTAGTTTTAAAATTCAAAAGCTTAGGCTCGATACGTTCCTTATATACACTTTGAATTTCCTCAGCGGTCATTTTAGGTTGTAGCAAACCTGCCACACTTAAAATATTACGTTGAGTATCTAACTGAATCTGCTCTTGCTGCTGTGGTTTTAAACCAACGGCAGCCCCTGCGACGACAATTGAGCACACTAGGCAAAGAATAAAAACGACTAGAAATGTTCTGCCGACGCTATCGTTATTAATTGGTTTTTCATTAGCCACGAGCTTTTCTCCGCTTAATATTTGCTTGAACGACCAGATAGTCAAACAGAGGAGCAAACAGGTTGGCGAATAGGATAGCCAGCATCATCCCTTCGGGATAAGCTGGGTTAACAACCCTGATAAGGACACACATTACGCCGATCAGAATACCGTACGCCCATTTACCTTTGTCTGTGAATGACGCTGATACTGGGTCTGTCGCCATAAAAATCATACCAAATGCGAAGCCGCCGAGTACCATGTGCCACCACCATGGCATGGCAAATAATGGGTTGGTATCAGAGCCAATAGCATTGAATAGGTAAGACATTGCAATCATACCGACCATCACACCAGCAACAATACGCCATGATGCGATGCGGAAGAACATGATAAGAGCACCACCAATAAACAGCATCAGTGTTGACACTTCACCAATTGAACCTGGCATGTTACCTAAAAAAGCTTGCATCCAAGTAATCGGCTCATGAGTCACCGTGTTCATTAGCGCATGCTCACCACCTGTTGCCCATTGTGATAATGGTGTTGCACCAGAGAAGCCATCTGCGGCAGTCCAAACTAAGTCACCTGATATTTGAGCAGGGTAAGCAAAGAATAAGAAAGCACGACCCGCTAATGCCGGGTTTAAGAAGTTACGCCCAGTACCGCCAAAAATTTCTTTCGCGACAACAACCCCGAAAGTAATACCTAATGCAGCCTGCCACAAAGGAATAGTTGGCGGCACAATCAAGGCAAATAGAATCGAGGTAATAAAGAAGCCTTCGTTTATTTCATGGCCGCGGATCATGGCGAATAACACTTCCCAGAAACCACCGACTAAGAAAACGACTGCATAAATAGGCAGGAAATACACTGCACCCAGCAGCATTTTACTTCCCCACCCTGCATCCATCGAAAGTGATGCGCCTAAAAACTGTGCTAAGCTATAATGCCAATCACTTGCGAGAACTTGCTGTAACTCAGCTCCGCTATATAATTGGTGCAAAGCTGGGATAGCTTGGTTACCAACGTTATACATTCCCCAGAACATCGCCGGGAAAACCGCTAGCCATACCAATATCATCATACGTTTCAGGTCGATGGTATCCCTGACATGAGAACGCCCTTTTGTTACCGTACCCGGCGTGTAAAAAACAGTCGAAACTGCTTCAAATAACGCATAGTATTTTTCTAGCTTTCCACCGGGCTCAAAATGGTGCTCATACTTTTCAAATAAATTTTTCAGACCCATGGAATCACCCTTCTAGCTCAATCTTGGTCAGAACATCACGTAGCACCGGACCATATTCATATTTCGCTGGGCAAACGTAGGTACATAAACCTAAATCTTCTTCGTCCAACTCTAAACAGCCCAATTCTTGTGATGTGTCAGTGTCTCCAGCAAGGAGATCGCGCAATAAATGAGTGACCATGATGTCGAGAGGCATGACTCGCTCGTAGTTACCAATTGGTACCATCGAACGTTCGCCACCGTTCATTGTCGTTGTAAAATTAAAGCGTTTATTTTTCAGGAAGTGCCCGATTGTGGTACGAGTAATCGTAAATTTATTAACACCTGGCATAATCCAGCCAAATAATTCTTTATCGCGACCCTCGGCTAACACTGAGACTTGATTATGAAAACGACCAAGATAGTGATGGGTATCATCGCATGTCACGCCCCAAAGGACTGAACCCGAAATAATACGGTTTTCACCTGCTTTAAGCTGACCTTGTGTTAGTTCATATAAATCAGCACCTAGGCGAGTACGCAGAAGACGAGGCTTTTCAACTTGTGGCCCTGCTAATGAAATCACGCGGTCTGTGTAAAGGTGACCCGTAACAAATAGCTTACCAATAGCGATTACATCTTGGTAATTAAGGCTCCAAACTTTTTTCTTAATACTGACCGGTTCCAAGAAATGGATATGAGTTCCCGCTAAACCAGCAGGATGCGGCCCTGTAAATTGGGTATAAGAAATTTGGTTATGAGCCGCATTCTTCGGTAAGTCTCCCTCTCCATGACACACATGGATTTTACCTTCCGTTAAGCGACTTAAAACCAAAAGCCCATCGTTAAATGCTTGTTCTTGCTCTTGAATAACTAAAACAGGATCCGCTGCAAGTGGGTTAGTGTCCATTGCAGTGACAAAAATAGCGATAGGTGAAGAACCAGGCTGTGGTGAACGGCTAAATGGACGCGTTCTTAAAGATGTCCACATACCCGATTTTATCAAATTATCTTCAACTTGCTGTTGAGTTAACGTTGATAGCTCATCACGAGTATAAGCTGCAAAAGTTTCTTGTTCGTCACCATCAATTTCGATGACAACGGATTGAAGCACACGACGCTCACCACGATTAATAGCAATAATTTGACCGCAGGCTGGGCTTGTAAACAAAACCCCTGGGTTCTTTTTATCTTCAAAAAGAACCTGTCCTTTAACTACACGCTCACCTTCTTTAACCAGCATCGAAGGACGCATTCCGACATATTCTTCACCTAGCACAGCTACGTGTTGAATTTTCGGGCCGTCTTCTATCACTTGGGCTGGCTCACCTGCGATAGGAAGGTTGAGGCCTTTTTTAATTTTAATCATAAGATCTGCACAAGTTTATCAGTTAAACCCTAAGCTAACGATTCAGCAATGAATGATAGCGACTCATTAAATAAAAAATAGCTCAAGTAATAGTCATCACTTAAGCAGGTATTCTCACATAATTGTTACTAAATTTTATCTTCTGCCAACCATAATTTTATCAGTTCCCACTCTCTATGTCCGGCTATAGAAGTGACATAGTTCAAGCAAATTGCATTAATATTTAAATTTTTCTGTTAACAATTCGTTATTATCGATGCTTAAGCTCATATTTATCGACCAATGTTTAATTTTTAAGCAATAAAGGTTCATTTAAAAACTATTAACAAACTATATTAATTTTCGATTTACTCGTCTAAAATGCATAAAATATGTACTCTTTTTGTTCAATAACATTTTCGTGATATGGCTTAGATATGAAATTAAGTAAATTTTTTAGTGCAATTTTTTTATTTATACTCATATATTCCCCTGCTATTCAGGCGAGTAACTATTCATTTCTACTTAATAATAACGTATCTGATAACCCAAATTCATCTATTTTTATTCAAATATTTAAGCAAGAAGGTTTATTAGAACTCTATCAAAAAACGCCATCAGGAAAATATAAACTGTCGAAAACTTACCCAATTTGTAAATTCTCTGGCGGGCTAGGTCCCAAAAAGATTGAAGGTGACCTAAAAAGCCCAGAAGGATTTTATCAAATTACAACAGAACAGCTCAATCCTAACAGTCGGTATTACCGATCTATCAATATCGGTTTCCCTAATGAGTTTGATAAGGCACAAGGCTATAACGGTAGCTACCTTATGATCCATGGCAGTTGTGTTTCAGTTGGGTGTTATGCCATGACGGATGAATATATGGGTGAAATTTACCAAAGGGTAGAGACAGCCTTACTTAGCGGACAGCCCGTCATTAATGTCAGCATTTACCCATTTAGAATGACAAATGAAAATATGCTGCGCTACCGCAATTCCAGCCACTATGCCTTTTGGAAACAACTCCAACCTGCTTACGAGTATTTCAACCGTACAGGAAGACCCGCTGAGGTGTCCGTCGCGTTAGGTAAATATGCAGTTATTGACCAACCTGAAACCCCAACAAAATTGTTAGGGTCTAAATCACAATATGCGCTCACCAAGATAGAATAAGACGAAATTACCGGGGTCAATTCGCTGCCAATTTTCGTTACCCGTTAATGGTTGCGTTGCGATGACAGAAACAACATCAGTGGGTGTCGTGCACTGCTCAAAATCGATTTCAATATCTTGGTCGAGTAATTTAGCTTTACCAAATGGTGCCTTGCGCGTTAGCCAATGCAAATTCGTTGAACTAAAGGCCATCATATATTGCCCATCAGACAGCAACATATTAAACACGCCTTTATGACGCAATTGGTCAGCTAAGGTCGCAATAAAACGGAACACACTTTTCCAATTCGATGGCCTGCGTGGGTACTTTTCACTGAGTTGATGAAGTATCCAGCAAAATGCCCATTCGCTATCGGTTTCACCTATCGGCCAATAGCGCCCAGTTTTCAGTGTACGATATCCCTTTAACTGCCCATTATGCGCATAAGTCCAATTACGCCCCCATAGCTCGCGAGTAAAGGGGTGAGTGTTTACTAACGACACATCCCCTCGGTTTGCTTGGCGAATATGAGCAACAATACTTTCTGACTTAATCGGGTATTCCTGCACAAAGCGGGCGACAGGTGACAAAAAACTAGGTTGAGGATCTTTAAATGTGCGACACCCGAGCCCCTCATAAAAGGTAATTCCCCAGCCATCTTTATGTGGGCCAGTTTGCCCACCTCGGGAAATTAACCCACTTAAGCTAAACGAAATATCGGTTGGAACATTGGCACTCATGCCAAGTAACTCGCACATTTAAAAACTCCTGAAACAGTAATAACTGTTATTTCACCATCTCTTTTTCGATTAACTGAATTAAGATATGAATAACTTTAATATGAATTTCTTGGATACGGTCGGCATACCCAAAGTGTGGGACTCGAATTTCGATATCCGCGGTGCCAGCCATTTTCCCGCCATCTTTGCCTGTTAGCGTGATGACTTTCATGCCTTTTTCACGTGCTGCCGCAATCGCTTTAATAATGTTCCCTGAATTACCAGAGGTAGAAATTCCGAGTAAAACATCCCCTTTCATACCAACAGCTTCGATGAAACGTGAAAAAACGTATTCATATCCAAAGTCATTACTCACGCAAGATATATGACTCACATCTGAAATTGCAATTGCAGGATAACCCGGGCGGTTTTCACGGTAACGTCCTGTTAATTCTTCAGCAAAATGCATTGCATCACAGTGAGACCCCCCATTACCACAAGATAATACTTTGCCACCCGCTTTAAAAGAGTCAGCGAGCAGTACAGCGGCCTGTTGGATAGCAGCAATATTGGCATCATCGCTAAGAAAATTCGATAACGTCTCGGCCGCTTCTGTCAGCTCACCACGGATTAAGTCTTGATACATGAGATTTCCTCTTAATTAAGAATACGTTATAGAGAGTACGATTAATTCATATCCAAATTATCCTAAAAGAAAAATGGCGCTCCATGGCAAAACTCAGATAGATATCAGTAATTAATCTTTAATAGTCAGATTGTTGCACAGGGATAATTTTGTTTCTACTTTTGATTGTGCTGTCTTGGCCCTATCGACAAAATTCATCGAAACTCATAACCAATAAGACAAATTACTGCAATAACTTCCTTTACATGACGTTTTTGTGAGCTAAGTTGTAATTAAGATGTAAATACATTGCTAATTCTTTATTAATGGGTATAGATTAAAGCAACAAACAGGTCAGACCTCTTACAAGTAGACGGGAGCTTAACTATGATCCTTCTCAGCATTGTGTTATTTCTCGCCTTAATCGGCGTACTTTGTTATCACAAAACCTCTTTAATTTTTAGCTCGATATTGTTATTAGCCTATACCGCGGTGATGGGCGCAATGAACCTTTGGAGCTACTGGATGTTACTACCAGTCGCCTTGGTACTATTTCCTTTTGTATTCAGCCCAGTACGCCAATCTCTTTTTTCCGCTCGTGCGATGAAAATGTTCCAAAAAGTCATGCCACCGATGTCGCGTACAGAAAAAGAGGCGATTGATGCAGGAACAACGTGGTGGGAGGGTGACCTTTTCCGTGGAGCTCCTGATTGGAACAAGCTGCACAACTACCCGAAACCTCAATTAACGGCAGAAGAACAAGCGTTTATTGATGGGCCTGTTGAAACGGTTTGTGGCATGGTCAACGACTTCGAAGTTAGCCATGAACTTGCAGACTTAACACCTGAAGTATGGCAGTACCTACGTGATCACCGCTTCTTCGCTATGATCATCAAAAAAGAATACGGTGGCCTTGAGTTCTCTGCATATGCACAGTCACAGGTTCTACAGAAGCTCGCAGGCGTGTCTGGTATTCTTGCTATCACGGTAGGTGTGCCAAATTCATTAGGCCCGGGCGAATTACTGCAACATTATGGTACTGACGAACAAAAACAACGTTATTTACCTGGCTTAGCTACGGGTGAAGAAATTCCATGCTTTGCGCTAACCAGCCCTGAAGCAGGTTCCGATGCTGGTGCTATCCCAGACTCAGGTGTTGTTTGTATGGGTGAATGGCAAGGCGAGCAAGTATTAGGGATGCGTTTAACATGGAACAAACGCTATATTACCTTAGCGCCGATTGCCACTGTATTAGGCCTCGCATTCAAACTTTCCGACCCTGATAAGTTATTAGGCGGTGAGAAAAATCTTGGTATCACCTGTGCATTAATTCCAACCAACACCCCAGGAGTTGAAATTGGTCATCGCCACTTCCCACTAAATATTCCATTTATGAATGGCCCTACCCGCGGACAAGATATTTTTGTACCTATCGATTACATTATCGGTGGTCCAAAAATGGCAGGCCAAGGCTGGAGAATGTTGGTTGAGTGCCTTTCTGTGGGCCGTGGCATAACATTGCCATCGAACTCAACGGGTAGTTTGAAGAGTATTGCCATCGCAACAGGGGCTTACTCTTATATTCGTCGCCAATTCAAGTTACCCATTGGGAAAATGGAAGGGATTGAAGAGCCATTAGCACGCATTGCTGGTAATACTTATCTTATGGATGCGGCGGCAACTCTCATTACCTCTGGGATTATGTTAGGTGAAAAACCTGCTGTTCTATCTGCTATTGTTAAATACCATTGTACGCACCGGGGCCAGCGCGCCATTATTGATGCCATGGATATTACTGGCGGTAAAGGCATTTGCCTTGGGGATTCAAACTTTGTTGCTAGAGCCTATCAAGGCGCACCGATCGCCATTACGGTTGAAGGGGCAAATATCCTCACCCGCAGTATGATTATCTTTGGCCAAGGGGCTATCCGTTGCCATCCTTTTGTATTAGAAGAAATGGCCGCTGCGCAGGATAACAACTTACATAAATTCGACAAAGCCGTATTTGGCCATATTGGTCATGTAATTAGTAATCAATTCCGTAGCTTCTGGCTTGGTTTGACCAATGGCCGTGGAAGTCATGCTCCGACCAAAGATGAAACTCGTCGTTACTATCAAATGCTAAACCGCCAAAGTGCCAACTTAGCATTGCTATCCGATGTTGCCATGGGCGTGTTAGGTGGCAGTTTAAAACGTCGCGAACGTATCTCAGCACGTTTAGGGGATATTTTAAGTAACTTATATCTCGCATCTGCAACTTTAAAACGCTATGAAGATGAAGGCCGCCAAAAAGCTGATTTGCCACTAGTAAAATGGGCAGTTGAAGATTGTTTATATCAATCAGAAAAAGCGATGGATGACCTTCTGAAAAACTTCCCTAACAAGTTGGTTGCAGGGGTCATGCGCATCACGCTATTCCCTACTGGCCGTGCGATGTCAACACCATCAGACCGATTAGACCATAAGTTGGCTCAAATCCTGATGGAGCCATCAGAAACGCGCGACAGATTGGGCCGTGGTCAGTATTTAACGCCTACGGAAAACAACCCTCATGGCTTAGTTAACCAAGCATTACTGGATATCATTGCCGCTGAACCTATTTTCGAACGTATTTGCCGTTTAAAAGAGCGCAAACTCAGCTTTACTCGCTTAGATAAGCTTGCTGACCAATTACTTCCTGAAAATGTGATTACGCAAGAGGAAGCCGATATTTTGCGTAGAGCAGAAGCAAGTCGGTTACGGACGATCAACGTCGATGAGTTTGAATTTGATGATTTGGGTGTACTTCCTACAAAAAAGTCGCCAAATGAGCCATCAAATGAAGAAGCTAGTAAGAAAAAGAAAGCGGCTTGATTGATTTTTGCTTGTAAATCAAAGGGAACTCAAGAGTTCCCTTTGACATTCATATTTAAAGTAAATAATCATTGAAATATTCAACCACTTTGTCTTCATCAATACCTAAGTGTCCTTTCCAGCCAGCCCATGGCATCTCCATATCAGAGCGACCTTTAGTATTGTTTAACTGGGACTCAGCACTCACAAGGTCACCAAAATTAACCATCGATGCTAATGATAAAGGGATAAACTGATTTGGTATCACACCGATTAATGCTAAAGATTGTAAAACCCCTCTATGTGTGTATTTATTACCCGGGATTATTTTGGCTTCTGCCAAACGCTTTTCAAAATGACCGGGGGTTTCATCATCCTTAGCAGAACGGAATAAATCCAATAACTGGTTAAATTTAATTTTATCATCCCCAAGTGGCTGTACTGGCTCAACATTAAGTAAATGTTTTAAATTTAAATAAGCATAAGAGGTATTACCTGTATAAGAATTTCCGTAATATAAGCAGTACTGAAAATAACTATCATTAATATAGATTTTTCGGTTGTAGTCACTGCATACCCAGCAACAGGCTAGTTGTGTTTTTTCTATATAGTCATGAATCTGTATGTTTTGGAGTTTATGGAAAGCACCTAGTACTGAACGTCCTCGTAAATAACTTCCCCCAACACCTGCAATGAAAGCATCAAAACAGCGCTCTTGGCTGAGTTTTTCCTCTTTTTTTAAACTGTTGAACTTGCGCATAATATCAGCATGGTCATTGAAAGACTCAATGTGATTCACTTGCCAATTAATTCGTGTTAGTTCCAATTGTTCTTTGTCTGAAAGTGTACTTTGACTATAAACAGAAACCTCACGCTCAACGTCATACTGGCTATTTTCATACTTATACAGTTTACGAAGAACCCTCATCGCTTTTTGCACCGATTTTTACCTTCTTGTTTTTATTGTATTACGTAGAATTTACATAAGGTAGGTAAAATACATGGGAATCTAGGTGTGGTGAATCAGAATAACCGCATCTTACAATAATAGCCTATGAGTAAGATGCCGTTATCTATTTATCTATAATGAAAGGAAGACTTACAGCTCCAAAGCCAATAGCTCTTCAATCGTTTGGCGGCGGCGAATTAATTGTGGTTTACCATCAACAAACATCACTTCGGGTAATAATGGGCGGCTATTGTAGTTTGAAGACATAGATGCACCATAAGCCCCCGTATCATGAAAAACGAGGAAATCGCCAACTTTTACCTCGGGTAAAGCGCGAGTCACCACTAAACCGCCCTCTAATTGGGTAAATACATCTCCTGATTCACACAGCGGACCTGCCACTATAGTGTCTTTTAGTTGAGCCCCATCCACATTACGTCCATCTGTAGGTAACAGTGAAATATGGTGATAGCTGCCATACATCGCTGGGCGCATGAGATCATTAAAACCGCTGTCCACTAACACATAGTGGCGGCTCCCCATATCTTTAACAGCTCGCACTTCAGCTAACAATACGCCTGATTCAGCAACCAAATAACGGCCAGGCTCTATTTCAAGTTCAATTGCGTGCCCTAAGTGTTGTTCGATACGTTGGCGAGCGTTATCCCATAGGCTGTAATAATGTTGCACATCGATTACTTCATCACCTTCACGATAAGGTGTGGATAACCCACCACCCGCTGATATTGCATGAAGATCAACCCCTGCGGTGGTGACAAACGCCACCATCGAATCACACACATCAGCAAGGTGCTGGTAATCAACCCCAGAACCAATATGCATATGAATGCCAACCAACGACAAATTGTAAAGGCGAATTTTCTCTAACGCTAAAGGTAAGTCTTCGTGCCAAATACCGTGCTTACTATTTTCACCACCAGTATTAGTTTTTTGACTATGGCCGTGGCCAAAACCCGGATTGATGCGTAACCAAACCGGATGACCTGCTTTTTGTTCGCCAATTTGTTCAAGCATATCAATCGAGCCTGCATTTACAGGGATATCTAGCTCAGTGACTTTCGCTAATGTCGCTCTATCGAGCACATCTGCAGTAAATACGATTTCTGAGTTTTCACGCCCAGGCTGGAACCCTGCCACCAGCGCACGTTCAATCTCCCCTAATGAAACGGAATCGACTTTAACGCCTTGCTGTTTCATTAAGCGCAGGATATGAATATTCGAGCACGCTTTTTGTGCAAAGCGGACGGTATCAAAAACTTGTAATTGCTTGATACGCTCAATGATCACCGCGCTATCATAAACCCAAACAGGGCTACCATACTGCTCAGGTAATACACGTAAATACTCAGGAGTTAAATATTGGCTTGTTGTCGTTGCGAATGAAGTCATTGTCTTTCTCGTTTGCAAGTTTTTATTATATTAAAAGCTATTATTCAAAGAATAATACGGGAAAAAAAATATCTATTTTGCTAAAGTCTATTCATATTTGATATAGACTTTATTTAAGGACTTTCTATGCAAGCCATTTCATGGCGGCACATCGAAATATTCCGTGCAGTGATGACTACCCCCAACCTGACGGAAGCCGCTGCGCTGCTGAACACTTCACAACCCACTATTAGCCGTGAACTTGCACGCTTAGAATACCTTTTGCAGTTTAAGTTATTCGATAGAGTCAAAGGGCGGTTACAACCTACTGCACAAGGATTACGGTTTCTTGAAGAGATTGAACGCTCTTATTATGGCTTGGAGCGTATTAAAAATTCAGCAGAAACCATCCGCCGCTTCGAACATGCACAAATATCGATAACCTGTCTACCGGCTTTCGCCCAATCTTTATTACCCCAAGTTTGCCAGTCATTTATGGAAAACTACCCAGAGGTCAGCATCACAGTGATCCCGCAAGAATCCCCGGTTCTTGAAGAATGGTTGTCGGCTCAACGTTACGATTTTGGCCTTACTGAACATCTGCAAATGCCACCGGGAACTGAACAACAAACACTGGGAAGTTTAAATGAAGTGTGTGTTTTACCCACAAGCCACCCTTTAACCCAAAAAGACGTGTTAACCCCCAACGATTTCCAAGACCAACGTTTTATTAGCCTATCATTAACTGACAGCTACCGTCAGTTGATTGACTCAACCTTTGCGGAACACCACGTCGAACGAAAAATGGTCATGGAAACACATTCGGCTTCATCTATTTGCGCTATGGCACTAAAAGGAATTGGAATTTCTATTGTTAACCCTTTAACCGCATTAGATTTTCACCAACAATCCGCTGGCAAGTTAGCGTTGCGCCCACTCAGTTTTTCGATTCCTTTTACTGTTAGCTTGATAAGGCCTATTCACCGCCCCTCATCACAATTGACCAATATTTTTACTCAACATTTAGAGGATAACTTTAATCAAATAAAAACCCAGCTAACTTCCGCGCTGTTGCATCAATAACTGCCAGTGAGGTGAAGTTTCAAACCAGTTAGCGAGATAATCAATCAGCACTCTCAGGGCGGTTGGCATTTTTTGCCGGCTAGTATACACAGCGTAAATACCTAGTGGCATTGGCGTATATTCAGGTAATAACTGAACTAACTCCCCCGAAGCCAAATGATTAGCGACTGAATAATAAGGTTGCATAGAGATACCCGCGCCTTGCAATGTTGCTTCAGCGAGAAATACGGATTCGTTAGCACTTAAGCGCCCATCAACTAACACACTATGCTGCATGCCTGCTTTTTCAAATACCCATAAGCTACGACCAAAAAAATTATAGGTTAAGCAATCGAGTAAAACTAAATCCTCTGGTTTTTCAGGATGTTTTTTTCCTTTTAAAAAATCAGGTGAAGCGCAAATAACAGAATGGCAAGTTGACAAGGGTTTAGCGATTAAACTCGGTTCCAGCTGATTGGTGATGCGGATCGCTAAATCAATTCGCTCCTCTATTAAATTAACCGATTTATTCGATATTTGCATATCAATAGCCATATTCGGGTAGAGTGTCATAAACTCAGCAATAGCCACAGAGAGCGCACTTTGGGCAATAGATTGTGAGCAACTAATGCGCACTAAACCGGATAATGCTTTTGCATCATGCTCTTGTTGCACAGGCACCATTTGGGAAATAGCATTAAGTTGCAAAGATTGTTGATATACACCTTCCCCTGCGGAAGTTAAACTTAATTTTCGCGTGGTACGATTTAATAAACGCACTCCCGCCCACTGTTCCATTTCCGACAAATAGCGTGTCACCATCGCTCTCGACATATCCAGTTTTTCAGCTGCGCCACTTAGGCTGCCCTGTTCAACAATAGTAATAAATACTTCTGCCGCTTTTAATCTATCCATGCCACTCTCATTTAACCGAATTATGCAACAAACAACACCTAATTATGGGGTTTTTCATCTTATCATTGCAATTTAGTATACACGACATGCAAAACAAACTTTTCTGTATAACTTCATTTTAGGATACAACATGAAATTGACCTTATTAGCAGCAACCACATTATTCGCCACAACTATGAATCTAGCACAAGCTGAAAAACTGGCATTGGATGTTTATAACCCCGGAAATAACAGCGTGTTCCCTGTTTCCTCTGAAATTATTAGCGGCTCAAGTGAAGTGGTACTGATTGATGCGCAATTTCAAAAAAATGATGCACAACAATTGGTTGATAAAATCAAAAAACTCAATAAGAAATTAACCACGATTTATATTAGCCATTCAGATCCAGATTACTATTTTGGGCTAGATACCCTAACAAACGCTTTCCCAGAGGCAAAGGTGGTCGCGACAGCAAACACAGTTGAAGCCATTAAAGCCACTAAAGATGGCAAACTTGCTTACTGGGGCGGTGTATTAAAAGATGAAGCCCCTACTCATGTTATCGTCCCTGAAGTGATTAAAGGAGATAGCTTTACGGTTGATGGCGAACGACTTGAAATTAAAGGCCTTGATGGCGCTTCGCCAGATAGAACCTATGTCTGGGTTCCATCATTGAAAGCCGTTGTGGGTGGTGTCATTGTTTCTGACAATATTCATGTTTGGGTTGCTGATACACAAACAGAAGAGTCGCGTAAAAATTGGCTACAAACATTAGAAGACATCAAAGCTCTGAACCCAGCAACCGTTGTTCCCGGCCACTTTACGGGGGCGTCTAAACTAGATGTAACGACGGTTTCTTTCACTCAAAAATATTTACAGGACTTTGAAAGTGCATATAAAACAAGTAAAAACTCAGATGAGCTCATCCAAAAAGTTGCAGCGAAGTACCCACAATTAGATGATAAATCAAGCTTAGAACTTAGTGCAAAAGTCATTAAAGGCGAAATGAAATGGCCTCAATAATTAAGTAATATTCACTATTTCAGCCAGTTGCGCGGTATGCCTCGTATCTACACACTGAATGACTTACCTAAAACAATTTGGCTGATTTAACTAGATGATAGTGGTATTAATCTTTTGATGGTAATGATACAACTTAATTCAAATTACTTAAAAATAGCAAATAAAGAGAACGATTATGAGCAACATCACCCTACACTATATTTATGACCCTTATTGCGGCTGGTGCTACGCTGCAGCACCTTTAGTCGAAATTGCCAAGCAACACCCAAGTATCAACATTGAAATGCATGGTGGTGGCATGCTAGCAGGTGACGCTCGTCTACATTTAGATGATAATTTTCGCCAATATATTCTGCAATCAGATAAGCGCATTGCATCAATGACAGGACAAGTGTTTGGCGATGACTATATAAAAATGCTACACGAACCTAATTTGGTTATGGACTCAACACCACCGCAAACCGCTATATTAGCGGCAACCAAGCAAGGCAAAGGCTTTGAAATGCTTAAAGCCATCCAAAAAGCGCACTATATTTCAGGGCGCCATATTAAAGATGTTGACGTGCTTCTCGACCTTGCAAAAGATATTGGCCTTGATGTACCTCAGTATCTGTCCGACTACAGCGAATGTGAACAACATGAAACCCCAGCCCACATCGGAAGCAGTAAGGCTCTGTTAGCGCAGTCAGGGGCTTCTGGTTTTCCAACTCTGTTGATACAACAGCAAGATAAATGGTTACGTGTTCCATTACAAAATTACCTTGGTGAACCGAGTAAATGGCAGCAGTTTTTAGATTCTTTAGTCACTGCCGCATCTTAATAAATCCCCTTCCCTGAATGCGCGTATGGTTGTCATTTTATTCAATTATTGATAGATACAACCATACGCTAGCACTAATAATTAACGCAGGTCCAAATGGGATTTTCTTCGTTTTCTTAGCTATTTTCGCCCGAGGTGATCTCTCCAAATAAGCTAGACTTGTTTGCTGCTTTTTTGGATATATTTTAGGCAATACCCCATAGGTTACCCAGTACTGTAATAACCCCACGCCTGCGGCGGCTCCCAAAAAGTAAGGTAACTGCCAAAGCCCAAGCCAGGCCGAACAAGCAGCAACGAGTTTAAAATCCCCTCTTCCCATTTGCGGTTGATGCGTTTTTTTCTCAACCAATGTCACCACCATTAGCATCACTAAGTAACCGAGCAACACCGCATAAATAGCGGAAACAACATTCCCATTAGGCAAATGGATTTGATATAACAGCCCCAACCATAATAATGGGTATGTAAGGATATCAGGGAGATAACCTATTTTATTATCAATAATAAATAATGGAATTATTAAATTAATATATAACACTAAAAATAAAACCATACGAAAACTGTTAGATGACCAATATATTATAAAAATTAATGCGCTATATATTAGAAGAAGAATAGTATTTTTTATAATAATTTTCGATTCACCGAAACAGATAAAAGGCAAATAGATTAGCAGTTTTTTAGTTGAGAAAACCGATATTAACAGCATAGAAAAACAAATAAAAACAACAGTAAAATCAATTAAATAAATATTAGTTTCATTTTGACACGATAATGTAAGTTGATCCGACGGCGAAATAATAGATATGACCAATGATATTAAAATACAGATTAACTCCTTCATATTAACTCCTTATTCCTTTATGGAGATAAAAATAAATATACTGTGAATTTTCTCTACTCCAAACACTTTAATTCCGTAGGGTATAATCGGTTTATTCGAATATCATTATCACCTAGCTCACTTTCATTGCGGTTTAAGACGTCGCTTATGGCACAGACATACTATAAAAGGCCAGTATTTCGTTATAAACTAGGTAGCAGTGCTTGAGTTTAACAATTCAACCCCCATATTCATCAAAGCTATATTATTTATTAACCCTGTCTGTACTAAGGAAAAACTATGCGCGTTCCACGCATTTATCACCCAGAGCCTCTTCAAATAAATACAACGATTTCTCTTGGTGATGATGCTGCAAACCATGTAGGTCGGGTACTACGCATGACTGCGGGCCAAAAACTCGAACTTTTTGATGGCAGCAATCAAATCTTTAGCGCTGAAATTACTGAAGCTACTAAAAAAAATGTATTCGTGCACATTGAAAATAGCCAGATTGACGATAGAGAATCTCCTCTCGATTTACACCTAGGACAGGTCATGTCTCGTGGGGAAAAAATGGAATTTACCATACAGAAATCTGTTGAACTCGGGGTTAACACCATAACACCTTTATTATCAGAGCGTTGTGGTGTTCGTTTAGACGGTGAACGACTGGAAAAAAAATTACTGCAATGGCAAAAAATTGCGATTGCAGCCTGCGAACAATGTGGCCGTAACCGAATTCCAGAAATTCGCCCAGTGCAGACACTGGAAGCCTGGTGCGCGGAAAATGACGGTGCGTTTAAAGTTAATTTGCACCCACGAGCAACAGAAAGTATTAATACGTTACCCACTGAACTGAAGAAAGTACGATTGTTGATTGGCCCAGAAGGTGGCTTATCAGCAGACGAAATTGCCATGACAGCAAATTATCAATTTACCGATATACTGTTAGGGCCTCGAGTATTACGAACAGAAACGACTGCGCTAACCGCTATCACAGCACTGCAAGTGCGCTTAGGTGATCTGGGGTAAGGAGAAAAAATGATCAAGCTCGGTATAGTGATGGACCCTATTTCGTCCATCAAAATCAAGAAAGACACCAGTTTTGCAATGATGTTGGAAGCTCAGCGTCGTGGTTACGAAATCCATTATATGGAAATGAATGACCTGTATTTACACCAAGGTGAAGCTCGCGCACAAACTAAAATCGTGACGGTCGAAGAAAACCCAGAAAAATGGTATGAATTTCAGGGAGAACAAGATATTGCCCTGAGCTCTCTTGATGCCATTTTAATGCGTAAAGACCCACCTTTTGATACTGAATTTATCTATGCGACTTATATTCTAGAAAGAGCGGAACAAGCTGGCACCTTAATTGTAAATAAACCGCAAAGCCTACGTGACTGTAATGAAAAACTCTTCACGGCTTGGTTTGCTGAATTAACACCAGACACATTAGTCACTCGCAGCCCACAAAAGTTGAGAGAATTCCACCAAAAACATGGCGATGTTATTTTTAAACCACTAGATGGTATGGGTGGCGCTTCGATTTTCCGCCTCAAGCAAGATGACCCAAATGTGGGTGTGATTATTGAAACGCTAACAGAACATAGCTCCCGCTACTGCATGGCACAAAACTTCCTGCCAGCAATTAAAGATGGTGATAAGCGTGTCTTAGTTGTTGATGGTGAACCCGTTCCGTATTGTTTAGCACGAATTCCAGCTCAAGGCGAAACCCGAGGTAACCTTGCTGCGGGTGGCCGTGGTGAAGCGCGTCCATTAACTGAAAGTGACTGGGCCATCGCACGTGCTGTTGCGCCAACATTGAAAGAAAAAGGCTTAATATTTGTTGGCCTTGATATCATCGGTGACCGTTTAACTGAAATTAACGTGACCAGCCCAACGTGTGCACGGGAAATTGAAGCCGCATTTGATATCTCCATTACCGGTATGTTAATGGATGCCATTGAACGCCGTCTCAATAAATAATTTATAGCGGTGATTTATCTTTACTGATGATTTTTATTGTTTTTACACGGTAAACGTCATCAGTTTGTTCTACCACCGATTATTTAGCCTTTTATTGTATTCTATTAATTGTGATTAAATTTGCTGGAGTCTAAGTTTGAATCTGCAAAACCATTTTCTTATCGCCATGCCATCCTTAACAGACCCTTATTTTGAACAATCGGTCGTTTATGTGTGTGAGCACAACGAAAAAGGGGCTATGGGGATTGTGATTAACAAACCTATTGATGACTTTTCCGTCGATACGATGCTCAAAAAACTCGAAATCACGATTTCAGATAAAATTGATGATCGTAATTTAAAAAAGCCTGTTATCGCAGGTGGCCCTGTTGCAGAAGAGCATGGGTTTATCTTACACACTCCAGTTAAAGGCTTTTTATCTAGCCTGCACTTAAATGATGAAGTGATGGTGACGACATCAAAAGATATCTTAGAGATGTTAGGAAGTGAACATTCCCCCGCAAACTCATTAGTGGCGCTAGGTTATGCAAGTTGGGAACCTGGCCAACTTGAACGGGAAATTATGGAAAATAGCTGGCTAACTGTCGAAGCGTCTCCTCAGCTTATTTTTGACACACCAATTCATGAACGCTGGACCGCAGCAGCTAAATTAATTGGTATTGATATTCATACAATTTCAATGCAAGCGGGGCATGCTTAATGTCTGGAAGAACATTGTTAGCCTTTGATTTTGGAACCAAAAGCATCGGTGTAGCGGTTGGGCAAGAAATTACAGGTACTGCACGGCCATTAACCTCACTAAAAGCCAGTGACGGCCGTCCTGATTGGCAACAAATCGAAAAGTTACTTAAAGAATGGCAACCTCAGTTGGTTATTGTCGGCCTTCCCCTTAATATGGATGGTACCGAGCAACTTGTTACAAGCCAAGCCCGTAATTTTGCAAATCGGATTCATGGCCGTTTTGGTGTTAAAGTCGAATTACACGATGAACGTCTTTCCACTGTTGAAGCAAAAGCTGGCCTTTTTGAACAAGGTGGTTATCGAGCACTAAGTAAAGGCAAAGTGGATTCAGCCTCTGCTGTGGTGATCCTTGAAAGCTGGTTTGAGCAACAGATATAAGTATTGCGCCTTTTGTGTGGTTATTTTTAGCTTAACCTCATGCAATGGTGCCGTTCTGATGTAATTTGCTTTACACTATGGTCAACAGTCGCTATTCATGTATGACATGAATAAAATAGTATTGAATAAACCATATTGAATAAAATAATGACCATTCAAAATAATATCTCTGATGTCACCGCGCGTATTGAGCATGCTGCCGCAGAGTGTCAGCGCTCACCACAAGACATTACGCTACTCGCGGTAAGTAAAACAAAACCTTGTGAAGCTATTTTAGAAGCCATTGAGGCAGGTCAGCGCCAATTTGGTGAAAATTATGTTCAAGAAGGTGTTGAAAAAATTCAATATTTTTCGAACAGAAATGACCTTATTTGGCATTTTATTGGCCCGTTACAGTCAAATAAAAGCCGCCTTGTCGCTGAACATTTTGATTGGTTCCATACCTTAGACAGAGCGAAAATTGCCCAGCGCTTAAATGACCAACGCCCTAGTGAAAAAGCTCCTCTCAATGTGCTAATTCAAATTAATATCAGCGATGAAAACAGTAAATCGGGTATAACGCTAGAAGAAGTGGCAGAGCTCGCTGCACAAGTCGCGACTATGCCCAACCTTGTGTTACGTGGGCTAATGACAATTCCTGCACCTGAAACGGATTATGAGCGCCAATGTGCTGTGTTTCATCAAATGAATGAGGCATTTAAGCAATTACAAGCTACTTATCCCACGGTTGACACGCTTTCAATGGGGATGACTGACGACATGCGCGCAGCAATCCATTGCGGTTCAACACTTGTTCGCATAGGAACCGCTATTTTTGGCGCGCGCCAATATCACCAATAAATAGGAGAACAGAATGCAACATCGTAAAATTGCCTTCATCGGCGCCGGAAATATGGCTCACGCCATCATTGCTGGGCTGGTTAACCATGGCTACCCTGCATCGATGATCACAGTGTGTTCTCCTACGCCTGTACGTCGAGAAAAACTGGCTGAACAATATGGCATCATTAGCAGTGATGATAACTTAGCTGCTGTAAAAGCTGCGGATGTGATTGTCCTCGCCGTTAAGCCGCAAATGATGAAAGACGTGTGTGAACCACTGCAAAATGCGGCTAATTTTGATCAAAAATTAATCCTCACCATTGCTGCTGGGATCCCCGCTGAACGCTATAACGATTATTTCGCTCATCCGTTGAATTTAGTACGCATCATGCCAAATACGCCATCATTGGTGGGGAAAGGCGTTAGTGGGCTATTTGCTCAAGGGAAGGTTTCAGAGCAAGACAAACAATTTGCACAAGAACTGATGCAGAGTGTCGGCTCCACGATTTGGTGCCAACAAGAGCAAGAAATCAATAGCATTATTGCCATTACTGGTAGCTCCCCTGCTTATTTCTTTCTATTTATGGAAGCGATGCAACAAAAAGCAGAACAACTCGGTTATGATAAACAGCAAGCTCGAGAGCTCGTTCTTCATGCGATTGAAGGGGCTGTAGAGCTTGCTAAGTCGCAAAACGACACGGCTTTTTCGACTCTACGTGAACAAGTCACCTCTAAAGGCGGTACCACCGCGATGGCTTTAGAGCAATTTTATAATGGAAATCTTCCGCAGATTGTTGCCGATGCAATGCAAAGCGCAATAAATAGAGCTGAAGAAATGGAAAAACTTTTTTAAATTAATCGCGGAATTCACCATGCAGACCTTAGTATTTGTCGTTACGACCCTGATCCAACTGTATATTTTTGTATTACTACTGCGCGTATGGATGCAGTGGGTACGTGCAGATTTTTATAACCCTTTTTCGAAATTTGTCGTTAAAGCAACACAGCCTATCGTCGCACCATTGCGCCGAGTCATTCCTTCTTTTGGCGCGATAGATACCGCATCTGTCGTTGTTGCGTTCATTTTAGCTATTGCAGCCATTATCTTTGGTATGTGGGCGACTAACTTGCTCCCAATTTTAGGTGTAAGCATTCTACCTATGGGGCTGATTTTATTATTAACCTATACAGGTAAATTGATTTTTTGGATGATTTTAATCCGTGCAATTTTAAGCTGGGTCAGCCAAGGCCGTAACCCTGTAGACTATTTATTGTACCAATTAACAGAGCCTTTAATGGCGCCAATTCGCCGTATCATCCCTGCGATGGGCGGATTAGATTTCTCCGCAATGATTGTGATGTTTATTTTAATCGCTCTGAATTATTTGCGTGTTGATATCTCACTGATGATTGACCCATCATTAACTGCAATGATGTATTCCATTGGTATTATGTAAAAACGAGTTTTAAATAATGCAAAAAGTTGTTTTAGCCACCGGTAACCCCGGAAAAGTGAATGAGTTAGCTGACCTACTACGTGATTTTGGGATGGATATCGTCGCACAAACCTCATTAGGTGTTGAATCTGCAGAAGAAACGGGCTTAACCTTTATTGAGAATGCGATCCTAAAAGCGCGCCATGCAGCAGCGCAAACCGGGTTACCCGCAATTGCTGATGATTCAGGAATTTCCGTTGATGCACTTGGTGGCGCGCCGGGGATTTACTCCGCACGTTATGCGGGGGCAGATGCGACCGATGAGCAAAACCTGATAAAATTACTCGAAGCTATGAAAAATGTGCCTGACGACCAACGCCAGGCTCAATTCAACTGCGTTCTAGTCTATTTACGCCATGCAGAAGACCCGACACCATTGGTTTTTCATGGTCGTTGGCACGGTGTCATCACTCATGAACGCAAAGGCCAAGGCGGCTTCGGTTATGACCCAATATTTTATGTTCCTGAATTAGGTTGCACCTCAGCAGAGTTAACTAAAGCAGAAAAACAAGCCGTTTCACATCGTGGAAGAGCACTCACAATGATGTTGGATGCGCTAAAGAATGCTTAAATTACCCCCGCTGAGCCTGTATATCCATATCCCTTGGTGTGTGCAAAAGTGCCCTTATTGTGACTTCAACTCACACACACTTAAAGGGGAAATCCCTCAGCAAGAATATGTGGCGCACTTATTGGCCGATTTAGACATCGATGCAAAATTAGTTGCTGGGCGTTCGGTAAAAACCATTTTTATTGGGGGTGGAACGCCCAGTTTATTAAGTGCTGAGTCAACGCAGGCTTTAATGGATGGCGTACGTCAGCGAGTTGATTTAGACCCTCACGCAGAAGTCACCATGGAAGCGAACCCCGGCACTGTTGAAGCTGAGCGTTTCGCAGGTTACCAAGCAGCAGGAATCAACCGTATTTCTATTGGTGTACAAAGCTTCGGTAATGACAAATTAATCACTTTAGGCCGTATTCATGGTGCTGACGAAGCGAAACGAGCGGCTCAGTTGGCCACTAATCTTAATTTAAGAAGCTTTAACCTCGATTTAATGCACGGGTTACCTGCGCAAACTCAAGTTGAAGGTTTATCTGACCTGCGCCAAGCCATTGAACTTGCACCTCCGCACCTGTCTTGGTACCAATTAACCATTGAACCCAACACCCAATTTGGCTCACGTCCTCCAGTATTACCCGATGACGATACGCTGTGGGATATTTACACCGAAGGCCATAAATTATTAAGTGCGGCAGGTTATCAGCAATATGAAACATCCGCCTATGCTAAACCTGGTTACCAATGCCAACACAACCTCAATTACTGGCGCTTTGGTGACTATTTAGGCATCGGTTGCGGTGCTCATGGAAAAATTTCTTTTGAAGATGGCCAAATTTTACGAACCGTAAAAACAAAACATCCTCGGGGTTATATGGAAGGCCGATACATGCATCAATCTTATGATGTTGACGCCTCCGATAGGCCATTTGAATATTTCATGAACCGTTTTCGTTTACTTGAAGCCATGCCTCGAAGTGAATTTACCCAATATACAGGGTTACCAGAATCAACAGTTAGAGCGGCTATTGATGAAGCCTTAGCTAAAGGTTATATCATAGAAACTGTGGATGAATGGCAGATCACAGAGCATGGAAAATTGTTTCTCAATTCCCTATTAGAGTTATTTTTAGGTGAAGAATAGCAATTATTCCGTTCATTTATAAATCATTTCGCTTGTAAATTAGATGAAAGCCCACTTCAAATTAAAGTGGGCTTTTTATTTAGAGGTAAAAATGAAATAGACAAGAATAACAATTGAGGTAATACATATTGCCACCATCAATAAGACAGCGGCAGATATCAGTTACAGTGCATTAACTACCGCATTAACTTGTTCAGTTAAGCTGACTAAACCACCACCTGACAAATACCATAAGTCAGATTGCAGGTAAGTAATTTTGCCATCTTTATAAGCTTTGGTTTCTTGAATATTGCTATCTTCAAATACCGTTTTATCCAATTTACCTGCTCCAATCGCTTCGCTACGGTCAACAATCAGGATCACGTCAGGATCCGCTTGAGCAATAGTTTTGGTATCCACTACACGGCGTTTTGCTTTATCTGCACTTTCATCAACAGGTAGTTCAGAACGTTGCGCTTTCACAACGTTGTAAACAACGGCTTGGCTGTTTGGAATTAATTTACCGTCGTTATGCATCAGCACTAATACTTTCTTATTAGAATCAGCCGCTTTTTTCTGAGCGTCTGCAATGACTTTATCTAATTGTACCAACTGCTCATCAACCGCTTTTTGGTTACCATAAAGTTCGCCAATCACACCAATATTGGCTTTCACAGAATCAATATAGTGTTTGCTATCAGAACCTAAATTAATGGTTGGTGCAATTTTTGATAACTCATCATAAGACTTACCTTGACGACCTGTGATCACAATCAGGTCAGGTTTTAATTGCGCGATTTTGGCTAAATCAGGTTGTTTCATTCCACCTGCATTTTCCATTGATGCAGGAATGCTGCCTTTTATATAAGCGGGAGCATTGCCTGTTGGTAGTGCAACAACCTTGTCACCTAAGCCGAGTTTTTGCATTGAGTCATAAACACCGAAATCAAACAGAACCACTTTTTGTGGTTTTTTCATGACTTCAGTTTCACCTGACAGGTGTTTGATCGTCACTTTTTCAACACCTTGTGCTGTCACGGCATTTGGCGTGAAAGTGGTAGATTCAGCGCTGAGAGCGAAAGGCGCAGAGAATGACAACACAGAAACAAGCAGAGCAGGTATGAATTTTTTCATTTAAATGATCCCAATTTAAGTCATTAAGCCAAACCCGCATTGTAAAGTGAGCAGCTTAGATGTCAATCAAATAAGAATCAATTTCATTTTCATTCCCATTAATGGAATTAATATCACACAAATTGATGATGACGATAATATTGATAAATAAAAAAACAGTAATGTACAAAAAATACATTACTGCTCATAAGGTTATTTGATTGAATTAAGTAACGAGACGCGTTGTTGTTCGATTGAGGTCACTTTAGAACAAACTTGTTGGCCAAATTGCTGGAAGCTTTTCTCTTGTTTTTTCCATTCAGATTCAAGCTCTTGTTGTAACCCACCTAAGTTCCCTAACACACCTTGTAGCGCTTTACTGGCGTCACCACCCGATAATAATTGCTTGCGCCCCATTTCGTTGATGCTGTCTTGTAAAATGCCGCCTAAACTTTCATTAACTAGCTCGCGCCCTTTCGTTTCAACGGTTTTCATGGCTTCATGGTGAAAAACATAACCACTAGGGCGAGTCTCAATAATTTGATTGATTTGCCCATTAAGCTCTTTTTCTAATTTTGTTAACCGGTTACGGATATTGCTATCGCTACCAACCACTTTAACGACAACTTTGTCTATCGTTTCCCTTGAGGTTGATAATTTTTTTTCTGATTCTTGTTTTATCCAAGGTAAGTCCTGACGAATAGCGGCTTGGTAACGAATAGCTTGCTGCTTTTGGGCCTCTGTTGCAGCAATATTTTTACCGTTAAGTGTGATATCACCATTTGGCGTAATTTTTAAATCGCCACTCGCACCAATAACTTGCACACTTTCAGGAGTCATAACGATGTCATCCTTTGGTGTTACAGAACAGTTATAATCTGCAGCTTGGCTCGTCGCAGAAGCAAGGAGTGAAAATGCAATTAATGTACGGCGTAACATAAAATCTCCTAGTAGAGCATGAATTAAAAAACAGAACGCCCAATTCGTTTCGATAGCAACTCTAAAGCCGCACAGCCGACTAAAGAGTTCCCCGCCGAGTCTAGCTCAGGTGACCAAACCGCGACAGTAAATTGGTTTGGTACTACGCAGACAATCCCCCCGCCAACGCCTGACTTTCCGGGCATTCCTATCCGAAATGCAAACTCACCAGAGCCGTCATACATGCCACAAGTCATCATTAATGCATTGATTTGCCTTGATTGTAGCGGTGTGATGATAGGGTCAATGGAGCAAGATGACATTCCTTGCGATGTTAAATAGGAAAAACATCTCGCTAATTCAACACAGTTCATACTTAGAGAACAATAATGAAAATAAGTTTCGAGAACCGTTAAAACATCATTTTCAAAATTCCCAAAAGATTTCATAAGATAAGCAATGGCTGCATTACGACTGGCGTGTTCCAATTCTGAGCGAGCAACAACCGTGTCATAGCTGATATCAGGTTCACAAGATAACTTTCGGACAAACTCCAACATACGCTGTTTAGGTGCGCTTAGGCGTGATTGCAGCATATCCGCAATAACAATGGCTCCCGCATTGATAAACGGGTTTCGTGGGATCCCCTTTTCCATTTCAATTTGAATTAACGAATTAAAGGGTAGCCCTGAGGGTTCTTTACCTACGCGGCTCCAAATTTCCTCTTCCTCATAACGTGTCATTGCAAGTGTAAGGCTTAATACTTTTGAAATAGATTGGACTGAAAAGCGTTGGTACGCGTCCCCTGCGGTAAAAATATCGCCATCGATTGTGGATACCGCAATGCCTAAATGATGGGAAGGCACGCAACCTAAAGCAGGAATATAATTTGCAACACAACCTTGCCCAATCAGTGGGCGAACTTGGTCTAGGATATCGTTGAGTAGCTGGTTAGAAAACATGGCGCTCAAAACGTTGACTCCAGATAGTATTTGCAACAGAAAATAAAGGCACCCAATTTTTGGATGCCTCTTCAAGCGACTGAAAAATCAGTTTATTTATTGAGATTTACTCAATAAAATTATTATTCCCACCAAACATCAAAAAGCTCAGAAACGACGACGTCATTCATCCCTTTTGATTTTAGCCAATTTTCAACAATTTGGCGGTGCTCTTCGGTACATTTACCAATTTTTTGCAGGCAAACAATCCCTTCCCAGCTCATATAGCCACTAGCTTCAAACGCTAAACCATTCGGTTCAATCGCTTCTGCAATCAGTTGGTCAACGGTGCTGTCAACTTCCTCAATCGGCGTACCTTCTTTAAAGCTCCACTTAACGGTAAAGCCTAACTCTTGGAACTCATCCAAGCGTAATTTTTTACGTAAACGACGACTACGTGGTTGTTTAGCCATTATTTGATCCTCTCAAACATTAAATCCCATACACCGTGCCCTAACCGCTGGCCGCGCTTTTCAAATTTTGTTTCTGGTCTTGTTTCTGGACGAGGAACGTAATCACCTGATGGTGATAAGTTTTTATACCCTTCGACACTCGTCATCACTTCAAGCATGTGCTCTGCATAAGGCTCCCAATCCGTTGCCATATGGAAAACACCACCAATAGCTAGTTTGCTGCGAATTTTTTCTGCAAATGGAACTTGCACAATACGACGCTTATTGTGTTTCGCTTTATGCCATGGATCAGGGAAAAATAACTGAACCATTTCAAGGCTACCATTTGGGATCATGCAGTCTAAAACTTCTATTGCATCATGGCACATCACCCGTAAATTAGTGATGTTTTCTTCTTTTGCCGATGCTAAACATGCGCCAACACCGGGTGCATGAACTTCAATGCCTAAAAAGTTTTTATCTGCATTTTGAGATGCCATGGTCACCAATGAGGCGCCCATCCCAAAGCCAATTTCCAAAGTCACTGGATTTGAGTTATTGAATACTTTGGCAAAATCAAAAGGCTCATTGATAAAATCGATGCCTTTTTCTGCCCATTCTTTTTCTAATGCGTCTTCCTGACGTTTTGTCAGACGCCCTTGACGGCGGACAAAACTACGGACTCGGCGCATAACCCGCCCATCTTCATTATATTCGGGGGAGATAACATTATTGATCATAATAAAGGTTCTAAAATGAGTGCCCAATTAAGTTAATGTGCCAACAATCAAGTGGATAAGATGATGAATTACCAAACCCATCAAACTATAGCCCTATATGCCCAAGTTGTAGTGACTAGCCTTACCCTTGAAACATGGTGGATACCGGAGTTTAGCAAAACTTCCACAAGGATGCAGTTGATAATTCGCTAACTTTACACTAAACAACACAATAGCGGTTTACAGCCCCCTTCGTCTATGTTGCAATTCCTATCATGACTGGAAATATCAATAAAAAATAAAATTATTAATGGAAGCTCAACAATTTTCATCTGCAGTGCTCAACTGGTATCACAAATACGGTCGTAAAACGTTGCCATGGCAACAGGAAAAATCGTCCTACCATGTGTGGTTATCAGAAGTTATGCTGCAACAAACCCAAGTGAGTACTGTAATCCCTTATTTTGAGAAGTTTATCTCTCGCTTTGAGGATGTGACCGCCCTTGCCAACGCACCTCTTGATGAAGTTTTACACTTATGGACAGGGCTCGGCTATTACGCTCGGGCTCGAAACCTCCATAAAGCCGCTCAAGTGGTCGCAACTCAATATGGTGGCTCGTTTCCCACTACATTTGATGAGGTTTTAGCGCTGCCCGGTGTTGGTCGCTCCACTGCTGGGGCAATTTTATCATTATCACAAAAACAGCATTTCCCTATTCTTGATGGTAATGTTAAACGCGTATTAGCTCGCGCTTATGCTGTTGATGGCTGGCCGGGTAAAAAAGACGTCGAAAACCGTTTGTGGGAAATCAGCACTGATGTCACCCCACAAGTGGGAGTTGAATTTTTTAACCAAGCGATGATGGATTTAGGCGCTATGGTCTGTACTCGCAGTAAACCAAAATGCGAACTATGCCCCCTCAATTTTGGCTGCGTAGCCTATGCCAATCATTCATGGCAAAACTACCCAGGCAAAAAACCTAAGCAGAAAATCCCTGAGAGAAGTGCTTGGTTTTTGATTATGCAGCATGACGATAATGTGTGGCTAGAACAGCGTCCACCATCTGGCATTTGGGGTGGCTTATTTGCCTTCCCACAGTTTGGCTCTTTAGAGCAACTTAATGATTATCTGGCCGAATCAGGCTTAGAATATTCTCAATTAGAGCAATTAATTTCTTTCCGCCACACATTTAGCCATTTTCATTTAGATATTATCCCTGTAAAAGTTAACATTCAGGCATTTAATTCTGCCATGGATGAAGGCAAAGGACTCTGGTATAACTTACACCTAGGCGCAACTATCGGCCTTGCAGCCCCAGTTGAAAGTTTACTAAAACAGCTCGCCTTACTACCTGATATTTGAGGAAAAATTAATGAGTAGAACCATTTTTTGTACATTTTTACAACGTGATGCAGATGGGCAAGATTTTCAGCTTTACCCAGGTGAGTTAGGAAAACGTATTTTTAACGAGATTTCAAAAGAGGCGTGGAGTCAGTGGATGACAAAGCAGACCATGCTCATTAATGAAAAGAAGCTCAATACGATGAACCCCGATGATCGTAAAATGTTAGAACAAGAAATGATTAAGTTCTTGTTTGAAGGCCATGACATCCATATTGATGGCTATACACCTGAAAAATAATCTGTTTGTCTACCTACTCAGTAGGTAGACTTTTGCCCCAAGACTGTGAATCGTATGAAAAAACTATTTGCGCTGAGTTTATTGATCCCTCTAATTGTCTCTTGTTCTAGCAAGCAAAAACCTGACTTTAACCCGGATTATGTCAAAGATACTAATGGGTTCAATATCTTAATGGGCCAATTTGCCCACAATATTGAAAATATTTGGGGCATTAAAGAAGTGTTAATTGCTGGTCCAAAAGACTATGTAAAATATACCGATGAGTACCGAACTCGTAGCCATATTAATTTTGATGCAGGGACCATTACTGTAGAGACTATTTCAGCGGTAGAACCTTCACAGTACTTAAAAAAAGCTATTGTCACCACTTTATTAATGGGAGACGACCCCAATTCCATTGACCTCTATTCTGATATCAATGATATTCCCCATAGCAAAGAACCCTTTTTATTTGGTCAAGTGCTCGATAACACAGGTGAAGCGATTCGTTGGGAATGGCGAGCCACAAAGTTTGCTGATTATCTGGTAGAAAATAAAATGCAGCGCCGCCAATCTGGTATGAATATTGTTTGGTCCGTAACTATGCAACTAGTACCAAACCATTTAGATAAACGGGCTCATAAATATTTACCTTATATTAAGAAATCCTCGGCCAAATATGGCGTAGATGAGTCCTTAATCCTCGCGATTATGCAAATTGAGTCGAGTTTCAACCCTTATGCGGTTAGCCGTTCTGATGCGCTTGGCTTAATGCAAATTATGCCAAACACAGCTGGTAAAGATGTTTTCCGCTCACAAGGAAAATCCGGTGTTCCTAGCCGTAACTATTTATTTGACCCAGAGAAAAACATTGATACGGGTACGGCTTACTTAGCTATATTGCAAAACAGCTACTTAGGCGATATTCGTAACCAAACCTCACGCCGCTATGCTGTTATTACCGCATATAATGGCGGGGCTGGTAGCGTACTACGCGTCTTCCACAGCGATAAAAAACAAGCCGCACAGCGCATTAACAATTTAGAACCGGGTGAAGTGTATGAAACCTTGTCCACTAAGCACCCAGCTGCTGAGTCACGTAATTACCTCATTAAAGTGAACAAAGCACAGAAAAATTATTTACGTTAAAATTTTTCCAATATTGGATGCCAGCCAAAATCGGATTTAAGGCTGGCATCAGTTATTAACCTTAATGATTTTATGTGTTTTCGATTAAAAACTAGCTAACATGTTGAAAAAAAGCGCATACAGTCAAAAGTTTATTGAAAGCGCCTTGACTCAACCAATGAAATCAGGTTTAATACGCTCCGTTGCCCGGATAGCTCAGTCGGTAGAGCAGGGGATTGAAAATCCCCGTGTCCTTGGTTCGATTCCGAGTCCGGGCACCACTTATTCAAAGAACCCGCCCAAAAGGCGGGTTTTTGCTTTGTATCTCTCTGAAGCCAACACTCGCCCAATTTCAACTAAATTCAACTCGCCCCCCCCCATATGAACCCCATTGTGCGAGTATAGTTACGGGTAGGATCACCCCGAGTGGTTACAGCCTACTATAAATTAAGTAGGTTTCGATATTGTTTAAAGAAAGCTTTCAAGCCCACCTATTGATAGCGCCTGTGGAGGCTAATTAGTATAAAGCTTTCTCTATCGGAAAATAAAAATACGGTAACGAAGACTAAACATGAAATAATTTATAATTTTAAATATTTAATAATGTTAACTCTCATGAATTTTACCTTAATAAACTTAGGTGTTATTGCGTCAAGAACCGGGCCAAAGCTATGATAAAAATCATGCTCCCAAAAATAGGATTTAAATTGATATCTTCTATTCCAATTTTTGTCTGATTGTATAGTTACCCTTAATATATTCCCTAATTCATTCAATGATGAAATAGTTACTTTTATTTCCGACCTATTTTTAGCAATTGCATATACAATCCCTATCTTAGGATATAAGTCATAGTTGATACACTCATAGAAATTACTTTCATTTAAAACCCTGATCACTCTACTAATTGGCAAAATCATAATAATCCTAAAATGATGCTATATCATATAGCATCACATATTATATATTTATATGACTAATGATTGTGTGAATAATTTTTGTATCTATATCCTTGAGACCTCATGCACTCAGCAATAAGTTCAGGCCTATCAGTATAGCTCACGAGTGCAATACCGATATCGTATTTACATTTTGACAATACATTTTGAGTGTCATCATAATTAACACCTTCTTTATACCACCCAGGACCTATTGCACACCCATATAGTATAAATATAGAAAGCGTCACAATGATTTTTAGATTATTTTTTATCATGTTATTTAAAATGAATAAGTTATTCCAATCATATTTATTAATCCATACTTCTGTTTAACTATTGGGCTATTTACTGAATCACCTAATAGATAATACCCACCAGATTTCAGGTTCAAATATAAATCATCAAACAATTTGTAGTTAACTCCAAACAGTACACCTACATCCTTAAACCCACTATTAGGCGTATAAGGTAAATAGCTTGTTTTCATTGATTGCTCTTCGGTAACACCAACGTAAGCTTGATTATAATTTTTATTCACATATCTAATAGAAACATTTGAATCAATCGACCACTCATTATTTAATTCAAAATTAGAATTAATACCGAATTCATATCGTGTTGCATTATCGATTTTTTTCCCGCCATAATTTCTATGCCCAATAGCCGTTAAAGAGTTTATATAGAGAGAATGCTCGTTTATAGCATAGCTAATCTCTAAGCCTGCTGCAACAGCTCCTTTTAGATCCCCCATGCCTTTTAGATCAGTATTTTTATTTCCAGAAAACCCTATTTCCTCTTTTCTACCTTGCAAGTAAGTTCCAATAACCCCAACATTAATACTGTCATATATATTATATTGCCATTTAGCCCCCTCTGTTCCAATACTGAATATCCCATAGTCATCAGTTAGTTCAGTGTATTGAATCATAGCATCTGGAGTTAGTATATATTTTTTAGCCCCCTCATAAGGAGTTACCACTCCAGCACCTACTCCTATTTTTAATTCACTAGCAGATATGCAAGCACAGAAAAACATCCCAGTAATAGGAAATATATAATTACGGTTCATTAATATCCTTTTTTTAATGCTTATTGAAGTTGACTAATTAAAGACATTCTTGATTTTTCAACATATAAACCCAAACCATCTTTATCGTAAAATGCTTTTTCATTTCCATTCCTGAGAGATTCAAGTTTATCTTTAAGACCAAATCGCTCACCTTTACTGGCTACAAATATATCGACTTCTTGGTTAGCCAATACATAATAACTATATTGTAAATCTTCTATTATTTCAGGGTAATTTAGATTGTTGACCAAGTAATACCCCGGGGTAGCTAAACTATCTGCATATATCAATTTATCTCCATTATTTAATTTAACGCGCCAAGAGTTAGTTTAGAGGAATTAGTTAAATACAAACACGTATATTGTTTACCTTGGTTGCAAGATGAAAATGAATTAGATAGACAACTAAATAGAAGGGGAATGTCTCGTAATATAGGATTTAAATGCCCTGAATACTCACAAGTGATCCCTGCATTGAATAATAGCTCAATGCTTGCAATTGTTCCTGAGCCCTGGCTTCGTAACAGTGGTCTCAAAAATACAGTAAATATTCGAAACCTGCCTGACGATTTGGCATTGGGTCGGTTGTTCATAATGTATCGAAAATCAATGCAACCCTGGAAAAAAAAGATAGTGGCAATACTTAAATCAAAAGCTGGTCAGTATTATGAATAAAACAAGTGGCCTAGCCATGATTTTTCTTATCATCAATCTCCCACAACCATAAAAGTGAATAAAAATGACTGAGCGAAACGCTCTTCATCACAAATTACTTGTGCGAAGAAGATAGCTTGTGCGGATAAAATTAAAAAGTAATGACGCCTTATCATCTGTTTATCCGCTGATTTAAAATACCAATTAACCCGCTATTTACCTCTCACCTTACCTCTCACCTTGAGTATCAACCAATAAGCGCTGGTTAATATATTCAATCGTCTCATCTATAGTCATGATTTTATTCACAACGTTAGTAATTCCTTGCCCGATAATGACCTCAGCTTGGCGCAAGTTAAACAACTTACCGTTTGGAATTGAAGATTCACGGATCCCTCGGTTTATTTCTTGGTAAGCAAGGGGCATCCATGGGTAACGATAGCAAACCTCTTGATTATGGCTGAAATCTTGATGATTACTGTTGCCCCCCAATAAAATGAGGTGATCCATTACTATTGGTGAATAAAGCCAACGATAAAATTGTTCTGCATAATGGTTTTTTTGGCTGTAGCGAGAAACACCTAATGCCCCACCGCCCAATTGAGGAATACCCCCAGGCACAGAAGCAAAACCAATTTTAGGGAAAATATCACTATGAGCGACATCGTTAAACAGGTTCATATAAGCAATCAACATAGCAAGTTTTCCTTGCTCAAATTGCTCAACGGATTCACTCCACCATTTATTATGAATATTTTCTGTAATAGAAACTTGATGAAGATATTCACTTAATACCTGACCTGCTAATGGCATTTCTAATCTAGGAATATGGCCATGACTTATTAACCGTCCACCTGCTGCGTAATATCTTAATAAATACTCAGTGGCAATTAACCCAGCGCTGCCTAACGTCGTTGATGCACCAAAAGGCCGTAAAAACTCCCCTTCTTCATGTAGCTCTGTGAAAAATTGAGTTACCTGGTCGTATTCAGTAAAAGAAATGGGAACGGTTAGCTCTTGTCCCGTTTTTTCGTAATACATTCTTCTTAAAATAGGATCTTCGAAGAGATCTTTACGATAAAATAACATTTGTGCACTGGCATCGAATGGCATGGCATATGCTGTATCATTCACCAAACTAAATTTTTGCTGTGTCGGTAAGGAAAAGTTACTTAATAAATCCGTTACTCCATTTCCTATTTTATCCAATGGTTGTAGGATGCGTTCCGCAAACCAAGGAAAACAGGCCATATCAATACGTAGTAAGTCATAATAAGGGTGTAAATGGAGCTGCCCTAATATTTGGTAAACTTCATCATAAGGATAAACAGCTAAATTAACCTTAATTCCTGTTTGCCGATAAAAATGTGGTAGTAGTTTTTTAAGTGCGTTTGTTGAAGGGCTGGGTAAAGTGAGTAAATTTAAGGTTTGATCGGATTCATTGTCAGTAATTATTGCTGGTGTTGCCGTATAAAGGTTGCCACTTTGATTACGAACGTAGACAGTATTCTTCCCCGAAGTTTTCTTTTCGAGATCTTCTCTCATCAGTTCATCGACCACTTCCAATCCTAATTGTGCATAGTTCATAGGAAAACAATGCAACCCTTTTAGTATCGGAGGAATGTTGCCACTTAAAGCAAAAATTGCAGGGCAATCGCCTTCACTTCCAAAAAAACTTGCCTGGGTTAAAAAACTGGCTTTTTCAATATCTTCAGCAACAAATAAATCAGGTATTTGCTCCTCAGAGAAAAAACCAAAAGCCGCCTTATAAGATTCATCATTAGAAGCACGAATAATAATAAATTTTTTATTCGGGGCCTTCTGTTTAAGGTTATTTTGTAACTCACTGACAAAGGTGGCGTGCTCTAAATCGCCATGATCATCACTAAAAATACCCACTAACTGGCTTCGACTTGCCGCAATTTGTTGGCAAATGGCATCAGCTGCCTGAGAGTAATCCAATGTGAAAAAGTGGTAAGCATTTGCAGGCTGACGATAAATAAAAATAATTTGAGAAGCGGTTAATTTTAAGGTGTCAAAATAGATGGTAGCATCCTGCAAACAACTGACTGCCACAACTTGCTTATAACCGCCAGCTGCAATTTTTTGTAATGCATCAAGTTCTGTCGTTTCCAGATCATCCGTCAAAAATAGCTCATAAGTTATCTCAGGATACTGGGCCATCGATTGCCTAAATGAATTAAAAAATATTGCATACTTATCAGACACTAATTGCGGTAAAAGTATTGCTACCTTCTGGCTCTTATTGGTTCTCAATAATTGAGCTTGTGTATTTAACTGATATCCCATTTGCTTGGCAGCTTTATAGACTGCTTCAATTTTCTCAACACTCACATTTCCCCGCTTATTCAATACATTAGAAACGGTCCCATGAGAAACACCTGCTAATTTTGCGATATCTTTGATTGTTGCCATTTGTCTTTTTCACCTTGATTGTTGCTACCAATAGCATACCTGAATTATTCATCGCGACTACCGATAATTGTTTTGAACGTTCCATAGAAAATTAGTTTACAAAACAAGCTAATAACATAGATATTGCAGTTTTTACCCATTTCTTAATCAATTAAAATAAAAATCAATTAAATCAATAATATGAAAAATATTTTTTGAATGAGATCACTGAACAAAGTAACAACTATTGGCAAAGCAAACCCTCGATATTATTATTGGAACGTTCAAATTAGCTTGTTTTTTGTTTGAACATCAACATCAGGGATCAAAAAAACCAAAATAAAACAATAAAATACAGGTAATTATTATGAAACTTCACTTTTTAGGCACTGCGGCTTCTGAAGGTATACCAAATCCTTTTTGCCGTTGTGAGCACTGCCAGAAAGCAAGAGAACTTGGGGGAAAAGATATTAGAACCCATTCTTCCGCGATTGTGGATGATCTTATGCTGATCGATGTTTCCCCGACATTTAGCTATCAGCTAATGCGTGATGGAATGGACGCAACTAAGTTTGAAAGTTTACTATTTACCCATACCCACCCTGACCATTTTAATGTCGGCGATTTATTCAGCCGCATGGAAGGTTATGGTTTTGAAATTCACCATCCATTACATATTTTCGGTAATGACCGAGCAATTAATGGCTGCCTTGATGTTCTGCCTGGCTACAGCAAAGAGCGTTTCGATTTCCACTGCTTAATCCCTTTTGTCACCGTCGAAAGAAATGGTTATAAAATTACGCCATTACTCGCAAATCATGCTAAATGGGAATTGTGCTACGTCTATCACATTGAAAAGAATGGGAAAACTATTTTTTATGGACATGATTCAGGTTGGTTCCCTGAATTAACATGGAAATGGCTAGAAAATAAACAGCTTGATATTGTCGTATTTGAATGCACTTACGGACTCAATGGGAAAAATCGTACAGATAACCACATGAGCCTAGAAACCGTATTTGCCGCTAAAGAAAAACTACAACAACAAGGTTGCCTGCATTCAGAAACTCAAATTGCTGTTTCACATATTTCCCATAGTGGCAAATTACTTCATGGTGAATTAGAAGCGGTTTGTGCGCCTTATAATATCCGCGTTGCTTATGACGGATTAACGCTAGAAGCACATTAAGAGGAAAACTAATCATGGATATGAAAATAACCTCTCGCTTACTGATTATGATGTTTGTGCAATATTTCATGCAAGGCGCATGGAATATGACCATGGGACTTGTGTTAAGTACTTATGGGATGGCAAATATTATTGGTAATGCTTACGCTTTATTAGGCGTGGCAACCATTATTTCTCCTTTATTTATTGGTATGGTTGCAGACCGCTTCTTTGCCTCACAAAAGGTAATGGGAACACTGCATTTAATTAATGCGGTCGTTATTCTATGTGTTCCTCAATTTATTGAGGCACAAAATAGCGGTATGACCTTGTTTATGATTTTTATTATTGGGCTACTGTTTTATCCAACAACTGCACTCTCTAATAGCATCAGCTTCTCTCATATCAATGGCGTGAAATATTTCCCTATTATTCGTGTATTCGGTACATTTGGTTTTATGGCTATCGGATTTATATTAGGGGAAATGGGCTTCTCGGGTAGTACCATGACTTGGTATATTGCATCCGCTGTTGCTGTATTACTGGGTTTCTACTGCTTTACTTTGCCAAATACACCACCAAAAGCGAAAGGTAAGCCTTTCTCCGCTAGAGATATTCTATGCTTAGATGCACTTTCATTATTTAAAGACCGCTATTTCGCTATCTTAATGTTTAGCATCTTTGTATTAATGATACCCAAAACAGCTTACTCCGCTTATATTCCTGTATTTATTAAAACACTTGGATTCGATAATGCGGCATCTATCATGCAAATTGGTATTGCATGTGAAGTCCTGTTTATGTTCGTTCTGTCCTTCTTCTTAATGAAGTTCGGTTTCAAAATTACCTTACTTCTTGGCGCGGTGAGTTGGATTATTCGCTCAATATTATTCTCCTATGCTGCGGTAGATTCCGGTTTTTACTTCATTATTATCGGATTGATGCTTCAAGGATTATGCTGGGACTTCTTCTTTACTGCCGGTGATATCTATGTTGACCGTAAAGCAAAACCAGAGATACGAGCACAAGCTCAAGGTTTACGCTTTATTGTTTCAAATGGCTTCGGTTTGCTATTTGCTTCAACAATTTGTGGTGAAATCTTTAATTCAACTGTCACAGAGACGGGTAGCGCGGCATTACCACAATGGGAAACATTCTGGCATTACCCAGCTATCGTCACCGCTGTTGTCACTGTTTTCTTTATCTTCTTCTTTAAAGATGATGTGTCTAAAAAGAAAAATAACGAAGGTGAAAAAGCAGTAAGTAACGTTGCTATACCCAAATAATTCGAGTTGCAGGTAAGCGACAAGCGAAGATAGGCGGGGAATAGAGATAAACTATATGGCTCGGCTAGCTGAGTGTAGTCAACACCGCTGCAACTTGAGGGGTTACGAGTATACACAGTAAAAACCAAGGAAAGAGTAAGCCTACGTCAGGAGCAAGCCATGGATTTATTTATACAGTTTGTTGACACCATTGGCCCTTTATCACTATCAAGTATCGCTAAACTACTGGCCGCCTTTGTTTTAGGCGGCTTAATTGGATTAGAACGTGAATCAAAGGGAAAACCTGTTGGTTTTAAAACTTGTGTCATTATCGCCGTTGCCAGCTGTTTATTAACTATCGTTTCTATTCAGTCAGCGGAGTATTACGCCAATATCTCTGACAATATACGTAGCGACCCGATGAGATTAGCTGCACAAATAATTAGTGGAGTGGGATTTCTAGGCGCTGGAGTTATATTACATCGTCGCGATGATGCAATCTCAGGTTTAACAACAGCAGCCATAGTTTGGGCATCAGCCGGTGTTGGAATAGCCTGTGGCTCAGGGTTTTACTGGCATGCTGTCATCGTTACAGTTCTTTTTTTCTTAGCAATACAGCTCAGCCCGCAAGTTGCGTTATTTCAGATGAAAAATCAAAAATTAGGAAAAATAAAAGTTCGTATGTTATTTACTCATGAAAAGGGGGTTCCCTTACTTATTGAGTACCTAAAAAGTCACAAAGACTTAATTGAGAATCTCACCATCAGAGATATCAAGAAAGAGCGCGTCGAGGTAAATTTAAAGTTATTAGTACGCCAAAAAATCACTTTACCTGAATTTTACTGTTCCTTAAAACAGTTAGATTATGTGCATTCTGTTTCTCTAGATCACTAACCCTCTTCTTTTCAAGGTGCTATCTTTTCATATGAGCTTAAATAACCTGCTTACATTCGCAGGTTATTTACCTATAAATTACCTTTCCCACTATAAATTCCGTAAATCCTCTGGAATATTCTTTTTCAAAATGCGCCAGAAGTCCTCTGCGGTTTTATTTAGTCGTGTATCCATGCGATAGATGTACGCTTGGATAGGTATTGTTAATTCAGGCGTATCCAAACAAACCAGTTTTTTTTCTTTCAATTCATTCACTACGGAATAAATGGGTAACCATGCAATGCCATGGCCATCCAAAGCCATATTTTTTAGTAACTCACTCATTGATGACATAAAAAGTGTTTTCGAATTGATCGCACCAAACTCACTTAACCGACGATTAACTAACCTTCCCATATATGAAGCACTGGTGTAATTCAGCAACGGCACTTGAGGTTGATAGATATCAAATAGCGGCTTACCATGCTCATCCGCTGCACAAATTGGATATAATTCAGATTCAAATACATTCAATGAGGAAAATGGAGATTGCATTAAATCCTCATCATAAAATGAGATAATAAAATCACTTTTTCCTTCTCTCAATGCGTTCACAACTTGTACCACATCAATGGCTTCAACATGGTAAACAAACTCCTCACCGTAACCAGACAGCCCATGAACCAATTTAGGCAGTAATGTCAGTGACAACGAATGAGCGGCGGCAATTTTAATATTCGGTAGGCTCAATACATTGTGACCGGATAGTTCATTTAAGTTACATTCCAGTTGTTGTAATAAACTACGCGCTTGAGAATGAAAAATTTTGCCCTCTTCAGACAACTGTAAAGGGGAAGTCGTTCTATCAAATAATTCAACGCCAATGGCTTCCTCTAAAGCTCTAATACGACGGCTAAATGCGGGCTGAGAAATACTCCGCTGTTCTGCTGCATGAGAAAAATGTCGACATGATTCTAGAGTTAAAAAATCATATAGCCATTTTGTTTCTATATTTTTCATCTTATTAAGCCTTAAATTGACTTGCTGTTAAAATATAAAAAACTAAAAGTATTTTTATTGATATTTTGAGTTAATGACTAGTTAAATAACAAAGCTAAATTTGTAATAGCGTTATTTGTATTATGCATAGCCCTACCATTTAAAACATTAACAAAAATCAAAAATAATTTTCATTTAATTTATTTAATTCATAAAACCTAGTCTATTCAGGCCTTCAGAGCAATTTATAAAAATATTTTTATTTTGAATAAAAGTTCTTAATGCGTATCTTGCATCAAACCATACTTACTTGCATTTCTCATCCAAGACAAACATTGATAAATATTAACCACAAGTTAAGCAGCAATAAGTAAGTTAATAATCACTTGAATATTAACCAATATGTTAAATAAATGAAGAAAGATAAGCATTTATTGATTTTTATTTTATAAAAAGGCTAATGAAATGCAGGGGTATTAAAATGAAAGGTTTAATTGGTGTATTAGGTGGTATGGGGCCTGCCGCTACTGTTGATTTATTTAATAAATTTGTAAGCTATACCGTAGCAAATAGAGACCAAGAGCATATCCCTTTAATTATATCATCTATTCCTGATATACCAGATCGAACAGAAGCGCTATTAAACCATGGTGAATCACCTTTACCTTTAATGACTGACTATTTAAAGAAACTAGAAAGTGCCGGGGCCGAATGTATTGTTATACCTTGTAATACAGCACATTTTTGGTTTAGTGAACTAAAAAAAGCTTGCCATGTCGACATGCTAAGCATTGTTGAAACGACAATGAAAGAAGTACTAGCAACCAAGAAAAAAAATATCGGATTACTTGCAACAAATGCCACTATGTATATGGGACTATATCAAAAAAACATAGAGAATAAACATTTAAACTGCATTACTCCTGATAAAAAAAGCCAAGAAAATGTAATGGAAAGCATTTATTTATTAAAATCAGGAAATAAAAAAATTGCTGAATCCATTATGAAACAGCAAGCTGAAATTTTATTTTCCCGAGGTGCCGAAATTATTGTACTTGGCTGCACCGAGGTTCCCGTCATTCTTGAAAATGAAATTAATAGTTATCCAGATAAATATATTGACTCAACCAGCTCATTAGTCAGAGCAAGTATTCACTGGTATGAAAACAGAGTCGGAAAACAAAATTTAATGATAAATAAAAATATTTAACTTATATCAACTATCAAAAATTAATTTTTTAATATTACTAATGACAATATATTGTCTATTGGAGACGATTATGGTTTGGCTAGAAATCATTGTTGTATTAGGTGCAATATTCTTTGGTATACGCATGGGCGGAATAGGTATAGGACTCTGCGGTGGGTTAGGATTAGCGGTATTAACTATCGGATTTGGTTTACCTATAGGTTCACCACCTGTTGATGTTATTCTGATTATTATGACGGTTGTGGTAGCAGCATCTGCATTACAAGCTGCGGGCGGGATGGATTATCTAGTCCGCCTAGCCAGTAAATTTATGCGTAAAAATCCTAAGTATCTAAACATTATAGCGCCAATCACCACTTGGGTGATGACTATCATGGCTGGTACAGGTTTCATTGTGTTTTCTATGCTGCCTGTGATAGCAGAAATTGCGAAAGATTCGGGTATCCGACCATCTAGAACATTAGCAGGCTCAGTGGTTGCCTCACAAATTGCTATTTCGGGCTCTCCAATCAGTGCAGCAATGGCAGCGATGTTGACAATCATGGAAGGTAATGGCATCACTTTTATCGTTGTCATGTCAGTATGTTTACCCGCCTCTTTTGTTGCTGCCATGGTTGCCGCTTTTATTGCATCACGTCAAGGCTGCGAACTTGAAAACGATGAGGTCTATTTAGAACGTTTACAAAAAGGCTTAGTTCATAAATACGAAGAGAAAAAAGGCGAGAGCACAACGAGAGAAAAATTCTCTGTTGTTCTATTCATTATTGCCACGATTGCTATCGTGATCCTCGCTGCATTCCCACAATTACGTCCTGGTTTTGATATCGGTAAGCCGATGGGAACACGAGATATCATCATCATTTGTATGCTAAGTGCAGCATGTTTGATGGTGGTTTTCTGTAAAACATCACCTGACTCTATTGTATTAGCACCAACATTCCGCTCAGGAATGAGTTCTCTTGCAGTGATCCTCGGAATTGTGACATTAGGTACCACTTTTGTTGATGCCCATATGGACCAAATCAAGGCCATCGCGGGAGATGTATTATCTGCATATCCTATTTTATTGGCTTTAGTTCTGTTTTTGACCTGTGCCTTGTTATATTCACAAGGTGCCACAACACCGTTAATTATTCCATTAGCCATTGCCTTAGATGTCCCGACATGGGCAATTTTGGCCTCTTTTGTCGCCGTCACCGGGGTATTTGTCTTACCCACTTACCCAACATCATTAGCTGCCATTGAATTCGACTCTACTGGGTCTACTCGAGTCGGAAAATATATTTTAAATCATCCCTTTATGTTACCAGGGCTAGGTGGAATTATTGCCGGTGTCGCCTTCGGCTTTATCATTGCACCAATGATTGTCTAGCACTAGGGTGTGAGTCTCCCTCACACCCTTTACGCTGTAATAAAATGATTTTATTGACAAAATGAAGTTAAACTTTGGCTCTATTTAGCTTTATACTTTGTTTAATTGGTAAAATACAATTACGAGGTATAAAGCTATTTTTTTCATACCTATAGGTATATCTGCAAAAAATATTATGACAGCGTATCAAAATGACTCATTACTCTATTTAATTTTTTAAATTAAATTTTATAAATTAAAAATAATGGCCTATTAGCCATTCAATATCTCTTTATTAAATGTAGTTTAAATTTGTTTTCATTCAAAAGTGTGAGCTGAAATGTTTTTGCATGAATTATCCGCTTCTGAAAATAGTTAAAATAATTATACTCGGCTTCATATTCATTTCTAAAAAAACAAAATAAGGAATGAATTAAGATTTTTATCATGATTTTCATCATGTTACAGAGTCAGTTTCGGCAGTCTCATTTCCCAATGAAAGTACTCAATTAAGTGACTAAAATTAGGGCTTGAATCACAAATTTTAGTTTTTAAGATACTTACTTTCAAAAATGACGACGTCGTCATATTAAAAAAAATTTATTTTATCTATAACATTAAATAACCATTTTTCTTACATACATACATTGTTCATAGTTAAGCGTTAAAAAACTAAAGCAAATGCGTTATAAAAAAACGCTTAATGTTGACGTCAACATTAGGGTTAACAACTAGAAAGAGGTCTTAGAACATGAGTAACCTACCTGAAAAAATGAAAGCGGTTGTTTGTCATGGTCCACATGATTATCGCTTTGAAAACATTAAAAGGCCGGCACCAGGATTTAGAGAAGTTGTCATTAAAGTTGATGGATGTGGGATCTGTGCTGGCGACTGCAAAGCCAATGATGGCGCTCAGATGTTCTGGGGAGATGATCCATGGATAAAAGCCCCCGTTGTTCCTGGCCATGAATTTTACGGACGTGTTGCTGAACTTGGTGAAGGTTCTGCTGAAAAATTTAAATTAAAAATAGGCGACCGGATCTTAGCTGAGCAAATTGTCCCATGTTGGGAATGCCGTTTCTGTAAATCAGGCAAATACTGGATGTGTGAAACTCATGATATTTACGGTTTCCAAAAAGAAGTTGCCGACGGTGGTATGGCTGAATATATGCGTTTTTCAGAACGCGCCATTATCCATAAAATCCCTGATGAACTGTCTGATAAAGATGCCGCATTAATTGAACCAATGGCTTGTGCTATCCACACAGTACGCCGTGGTGATATCGATTTAAATGACGTCGTCGTCATTGCTGGTGCAGGCCCACTCGGGCTGTGTATGATCCAAGTCGCAAAATTAAAAACACCGAAAAAACTGGTTGTCATTGATGCGATTGATGAACGCCTTGAATTAGCAAAAAAATTTGGTGCAGATGTCGTTATCAACCCACTGAAAGAAGATGCCATTAAGCTAGTCAAAGATATGACGGAAGGCTATGGCTGTGACGTTTATATTGAAGCAACGGGCGCGCCTATTGGTGTCACTCAAGGGCTAGAAATGATCCGCAAACTTGGCCGTTTCGTGGAATTCAGCGTATTTGGTAAAGAAACAACGGTTGACTGGTCAATCATAGGTGACCGCAAAGAACTCGATATCCGCGGAGCTCACTTAGGGCCATATAGTTATGAAGTCGCTATTGACCTATTTAGCCGTGGCTTAGTTAGCGCTGATGATATCGTTACTCACTTCTATTCCATTGATGATTGGGAAGAAGCCTTTGTCATGGCGAAATCGGCAGACTCAATTAAAGTCGTCATCAAGCCATAAACATGTTTTAACTGGTAGTAATAATTGATAATTCAAATAAACACTAAATAAGTAAAAACCCTACATATAATTAAACGCTCTTTTAGGAGAACATCTTATGCTGAGTAAATTTAAAAAGTTAGCTGTAGTTGCAAGTGTACTGACTTTAGGTATGACATTTAACGCTACCGCTAAGCCAGTTTCAGTGGGCATGTCATTTCAAGAATTAAACAATGAATATTTTGTCACCATGAAAGAAGCCTTAGAGAGCGCAACGGGTGATATGGGCGCACAACTATACATTTCTGATGCGGCTCATGATGTATCAAAACAGACCAGTGATATCGAAGATATATTACAGAAAAAAATCGATATTCTGTTAATTAACCCGGCAGATAGCGTGGGTGCTGAAACGGCTGTACTGGCAGCGAAAAAAGCGGGAGTTGTAGTTATCGCCATTGATGCCCAAGCAAATGGCCCAATTGACTCTTTCGTTGGTTCTAAAAACTATGATGCTGGCTTAATGGCTGGTAAACGTTTAGGTGAAGCATTAGGCGGCAAAGGCGAAGTGGCAATTTTAGATGGTATCCCTGTTGTGCCAATTCTTGAGCGCGTTCGCGGCTTTGAAGCGGCTATGAAAGAATACCCGAATATTAAAATCGTAACTAAATTGAACGGTAAACAAGAACGCGATACCGCAATGAACGTGACAGAAAACATGTTGCAAGCAAACCCAACGCTCAATGGGATTTTCAGTGTTAACGATGTCGGTTCTTTAGGTGCGTTAGCTGCGATTGAGTCCTCTGGTCGTGATGTCAAATTGGTGAGTGTTGACGGTTCTCCTGAAGCGGTTGCTGAAATTGCCAAAGGTAACTCGCCATTTATTGCTACTTCGGCGCAATTCCCTCGTGACCAAGTTCGTATTGGTTTAGCTATGGGCTTAGCAAAATACTGGGGTGCCAATGTCCCTAAAGAAGTCCCAATTGATGTTAAATTGATCGACAAAACCAATGCTAAAGACTTTCACTGGTAATCGTTAGTTATCAATAACCAATGTATTGCACCTGTATTTCTGATGTTCGGTGCAATACATTTTCATAAATATTAATTATTAAATGCATATTGGAATAAAAATTCCAAATGGCTTTGTTACCCATTTTTAAGCAGTTGAGAAATATAGGGAAGCAATATGATGCAATTATTAGCATTAAAAGATGTCAGTAAAACTTTCCCTGGGGTTAAGGCGTTAGATAATATTAATCTCTCCCTAGAAAAAGGGGAGGTTCACGCATTATTAGGTGAAAACGGCGCAGGTAAATCAACGCTAATGAAAGTGTTATGTGGAATACATAAACCTGATAGCGGACAAATTCTGATTGAAGGCAAAGAACACACCTTTCATAACTACAGAGATGCAATAAAAGCAGGCGTAGGTATTATTTTCCAAGAATTTTCTCTTATTCCTTATTTAAATGCTTTTGAAAATATATTTTTAAATAGAGAGTTGAAAAATAAGTTTGGTTTATTAGATAGAAAATTAATGCGAAAAAAATCGCAGGAAATCCTAGCTGAACTGGGTGTAAACATTAATATTGATGAGCCCATTAGTCATTTAAGTATTGCAGAACAACAGTTTGTTGAAATCGCAAAAGCACTGTCTTTGGATGCTAAGATTTTAGTGTTAGATGAGCCAACTGCGACATTAACACCCAATGAAGCAAACCATTTATTCGATGTAATGCGCGATTTAAAAGCTAAAGGGGTTGGAATGTTTTTTATTTCCCACCATTTAGAAGAGATTTATGAAATCTGTGACACCATCAGTGTACTACGCGATGGACAATATATAGGGTCGCGTAAGGTCGATGAAACAGATTTAGACGTTATTATCGAAATGATGGTTGGCCGTGAAGTTGAAAATATTTACCCTCATAAACGCCAATTCAACGAGCAAGAAGTCATCTTAGATGCGGAAGTTCAGCGTTTTTCATATAGCCCAACTAACCACCTTCAATTAAAAAAAGGTGAAATTTTAGGGCTTGCTGGATTAGTCGGTTCAGGTCGCACAGAAACTATTCTTGCCATGATTGGTGCTGATAAGGCTTACAAGAAAAAAGTTGTTTTAGAAGGCAAAGAAGTTAAAGTTAAATCAGCTGCGACTGCACTGCAATTAGGTATCGGTTTATTACCAGAAAGCCGAAAAACTCAAGGACTTGTATTGCCGTTTTCCGTTAAAGAAAATATATGGCTAAACAATCACGCTCAAAAATTATTTTTAATTCAAAACAAAAAAGAACTCACTTTATCTATTGATTTAATTTCCCAAGTAAAAGTTAAAACACCAGAGCCTCACACTGCAGTTTCTACTTTAAGCGGTGGAAACCAGCAAAAAGTTGTTATTGCTCGCTGGCTAAATAAACAAGCCAAAATTCTTATTTTCGACGAACCCACTCGAGGTATTGATGTTGGGGCAAAATCAGAAATTTATCAATTAATGCGCTCTCTAACTGAAAAAGGAATTTCCATTATTATGATTTCATCGGAGCTACCAGAAGTTATTGGTGTCAGTGATAGAGTTTTGGTTTTTCGAGATGGTGAAATTGCCGCTGAGTTAACTGGAGACGAAATAAACTCAACTCAGATCATGGTGCATGCGGCCGGCAATATTATATAGGATAACGACTATGTCTAATCAAAGTGCAATTCCATTAACTAAAAATAAATTTAGTTTTTCTAAGCTAACAAAAATACCTGCATTTTTACCACTTGTTGGTTTAATTCTTTTATTTGTCTGCATGTCCATTTTTAATGAACATTTTTTAACTGTAAATAACCTTTCGACAATTGCTCGTCAGGTTTCTATTAATGCCATTATCGCCATAGGTATGACATTTGCTATCTTAACAGGTGGAATTGACTTGTCCGTTGGTGCTGTTATGGCGCTTTCTGGAACCTTGATGGCAGGCTTAATGAAGTATTATGGAATGGACCCTTACGCCGCAATTGCTTTGGGTTTATTATCCGGTGTTGCTTTTGGCTTCATTAATGGAATTTTAGCCGCTTATGGTAAAATGCCACCAATTATTGTCACCTTAGGCGCCATGATTATTGCTAAAGGGCTAGCCTTAATTTATACCGGTGGCTACCCAGTGTCAGGATTACCTCAAGAGTTTGCTTTTTGGGGACGCGAAGAGTTAATGGGAATTCAAGTTCCTATTTTATTAATGCTTGGCCTTTATCTTATTTTCTATGTTGTACTAAATCATGTCTCTTTTGGCCGTTATATTTACGCCATTGGTGGTAATGAAGAAGCTGCACGCCTCAGTGGTATCCGCGTTGAACGTTATAAAATGTTAGTTTACGTCATTAGCGGTTTTACTGCTGCATTCGCTGGGTTAATATTTACCTCTCGAGTAATGAGTGGGCAACCCAATGCAGGGGTAGGCTTTGAGTTAGATGCGATTGCTGCGGTCGTACTCGGTGGCGCCTCAATAGCAGGAGGCCGTGGTATGATCATTGGCACACTCATTGGCGCAATGATCTTAGGTGTACTTAATAACGGTTTAAATTTATTAGGTATTTCACCTTATGTTCAATATATTGTAAAAGGCCTAATTATTTGGGGTGCGACATTAATTAGCTCAATGAAACGCTAAATTAATAGTCCTTCATCGCCATTAAAATAGGCAGGTATCGCTACCTGCCTATTTACATTTTTCATACTTCAAGTTGTATGGATGTTGACTGCACTTACATACAACTCGAATTCTTTAGAGTATATAAAGAGCATAACCTACTTTAATTCTAAATATTATTAATAAACAACAAGTTTCCCATCAACAAATATTTGTTTTGTTTTATGATCTTTATGTGAATCTCGCTCTATCTCAGAAAATAATAACTCTGTTGTTAATTCACCAAGATATACCGAATCATGATGTACACCAGAAATAGATAAATGGTAAGTATCTGCATAGGGTGGTAAATCTACAGAGAAATAACGGCAAGAAAGTCCTAGTTCTAAAATAATTTTATACATCCCTGCCGTAATAATTCCATTTAGCCCAACAATATACATATTAGGCGTATAAAGCTCTTGAACTTTTTTTCTTAGATAATCTTCATCATTCTTATTAAACATATAACTGCTGTATAAGACATTAATATTTTTTCTATTTGGAAAGTTTTCATATATACCCGCTAAACGAGACAAACTAATTTCAGATCCTTCTGGCCCTGAAACAATAAGTGTATTTTCACTATTTTGCTGGTTAAGAAACTTTCCTGTTAAAGCGCCAATTTCAAAGTTTTTCAAAAACAACCCCGAATACTTATTCTGATAACCATAAATTGAACGGTCAACAAAAACTAAAGGCACATTATGCTGGTCAATTAATGATAAGTAACTTGGTTGATAGTCTTTATCATCACGAACTGGCGATAGTAGGATCCCACTCGCTTTGTAGCTAACTAAGGTTTCGATTGCTGTTTTTTCTGCTTTTTCATCGCTATCTGAATCGAAAATCATGACTTGATAGCCTTTTTCTTTCGCTAAACGTGAGACCGTTTGAATCAGTACGACATAAAAAGGGTTAAATGTGCTATCAGTAACCACACCTATTATGCGGCTATTTTTATTTTTCAGATTACGTGCAAAAAGATTTGGCACATAATTGAGTTCTTGTGCTATAGCTAATATTTTATCCCGAGTTTCCTTCTTAACCATCTCAGGATGATTAAATGCCCTAGAGACAGTAATATCCGTTACATTAGCACGTTTAGCTATATCAATTATCGTTGTTGAGCTATCTTGTTTTGTCATAATTATACTAGTCAACCTTTAATGATTACCCAGAAGAATATATTAGTAATCCATTGCACTATTATCAGGGTAGAAAAATGCGATGGTTCATTATACCTTTTTGAGCTTGAAGATAAATCAATTTCACTTTCTTTAAGAAGAATAAGTGACTGATAATTCAAAATAGTGACATACAGCATAAATTATAAAAATTTAATTAATAATCTGATATTTGAAATTTATTTCAAATGACATTTAACTCAATTAATACTGATGAGATCAATCCTAAAGCGACAAAGATGACAACACTTGAAAATAGCATTTGAATGGTTTTATTAGAAATATAATGTGTTATTAACCGACCAATTAATAATCCAATGACACATGAAACAATAAAAACAACACTAATTTCTCTAGGATATTGGAACCCATTCCAGACATTAATGAAAATACTAATACTACCAATACAGAAAATAACCATTAACGATGTTGCAATAATGCTCTTCATATTCAAATTAGTGAACTTTCGCAATGCAGGAACAATAATAAAACCACCACCGACACCTAGCATACCAGTAAGTAACCCTGTAATGACACCAATCCCCCCAAAGATTAACGCTGTTTTAGTGTTCCAAATAAATTTCCCAGTTTCAGTATTAATTAAACAATGTGCATCATTTTGCTCATCAACCCTATTGAAAAATATACGCCCCCCGACATAAAGCATAACAAGGCTAAAAATAAGCGTTAACCAAACCGGAGGAACAATATGGGCAAGATAAATACCATACTTGGCGGAAGGAATACTCAGTAGTGCTATCCAAATAGCCGCTTTATAGCGAATATTCTTTTTTATAAGCCCTTGAATAACACTAATAAAAGCCGCTATTGTAATAGCTAAAAGCCCGACAGGTGCAGCTAATGCTACACTCCAATCTTGGCTTGCCATTAAAGCAGGAACAGCAAGAATTCCCCCGCCAGCTCCCGTCAAACCTAGTAGACAGCCTATCAATAACCCTTCTAATATCAGTATTAACATTATGAATGTCTTATCATTATTATTAAATATATTCGCTGAATATTAACGCTTACTGAGCGTTTTTTCCAATTCCATTAGTACCTTATTAAATAGCATTTCTCCTGCAATAATATCGATTAACCGAGTATCTTGAAAAACCGCAATTGTCGGCACTGATTTTATACCATATTGAGGTGCCAAAGTAGGAGATTGAGCAATATCAACAATGCCAAAAATGATGTTATTTTCTTGAAAATATTCAGAAAGTTTAGTAAAAATAGGTTTCATATTTTTACAAGGCAAGCACCAAGATGCCGAAAAATAAACGACAACCGTCTGATGGCCTTGCGACCCTAAAGGGTAAAGTATATTTGAGAAATTATCACTATCTAGTGATAAGATATTGTGCATTATATGCTGCCTTTTTATCAATTTATCCTGAACTAACATACAGAAACAATATACTAGATAATATACCACTTCTTATCCATTAGTTGATCAATATTAATTAAATATTTCATTATTCTTATTTAAGATAAATAAATTGTTAGAATAGTTTTCAAGCACCATCAACACTTATATTAATCTATATTTTAAACGTTATAGCAATCATATTATTTAGAAAAATATAAATATTTTTATAATTAAGCCATACTCTTCACACTTATTAAAACCTTTAGTTTTTTTATTTAGATTATGGCAGAAAGGCATCTGACGGATCTCAACGAAATCCAACTGCATGAGTATGGCAAGTTCAACTCTTTAGCTCCTTAACATAACATTTTCCAAATGGCTGATCACGGTGCGTAAAGCACGTGGTTTTCCCTTTGTTATTCACATTGGTCAACAAGGAGCCTGCGGCATTACTCGCGAGCTGGTCTGCAAATGGAGAACCACCTGTGCTAAAGCCGCCACTTTGGCTATCCACCTTGTACTCAGCTTTATTTTTGATATCCCCAAAGCCCAGCGTGCCCGTATCCAACTTGTTCTTTTCAGCGTCCGCAGTGCTGCTAATCACCGCCCCATCGAGTTGCGTATGATTACCGACGGTGATATCAAAACCGCCTTTGCCTGCATTAATAAGCGACAGTTTGAAGCGATTTCACAGCTAGATGAGAAAGAGAGAGAAGCGATTGAGACCGTGATCAACAGCATCTTACATATGCATGATGCGAAGCGCTGGACAACAAAGAGTAATTAATTGGAAGTGGTCAAAACCAGACAATATACAGTGGGTTACGCCCCGAACCGAGGTAAACCCAACCCCAGCCCGCAACTCACCTTAAGTGGTAAGTGGCTGAATGAGTTGGGGTTTACGGTGGGCAGTCACTTTACCCTCACTCGCCAAGCCGGACAGTTGATTATCCGGTGGGCTGAAGGGGAAGTAAGGCGGCTAAGGAGATCCCAGTGTGGGGCTGGGATCTTATTAAAATCACTTGTTAGTCATGATTGATATATATTGCGTTATCTTCCGGAGGGGGGCTTTCAGACCATCCCATACTAACTACAACATTTCGAGCTAATGCTCTCATATTTTCCCACTCTATATAAGATGAAAGAGCTTCATTGTTCCAAAAATGGATATTATTTGAGCCGCTGATAGACAACATGTAATCATCTAATTCTTTTATCGCAGAACTTTGCTCAATAGATAATAATTCATAATTTATATCATCTAGTGCTATTTCCCACTCAACTGCAAGTTGATCTGCCACATTTACAAAATCAGGAAATAGTCTCATTTGAGTATCACTTGGCTGCATAAAAGCACGGGTAATCCATTCTAATTGTTCCATAATCTCTACTCTTTAGTTTTATTAATTATTGTGGCTTTCTCACCTTGTGTAGGCTTATATGTACTTGGGTCTACAACTTTCATTGTGCCTTGAGTTGTCGTGGATACTTTATAATAGCTGCCTCCATGTCTACCTCCTCCAGGGTGGTATTGGATTTGGCTAATTTCAGGATGCCCCTTGACCTCAATAATAACAGCCTGACCAGAACCTCTTGTTGACTGGCGGACATTTACTTCACAGCCCGCTGTTTTGAAATCTTTAGCTATATCATCTGAAGAACGCCCCCAAATTGCTTGAGGTGCTTTAGTAAAATTAGTTGCTATATTTACTGAGTTATTCGAGTTAGATTGTTTTGGAATAGTACCTTTATTATTTCCCTTACCAATATTACTTCCAATTACACTACCGACCCCTGCTCCTGCTAATGTAGCTCCAATATCGGATACAGCCGCTAAATCCTTACCAAACTCACTGGTATGCTGATTGATCACTGCATTATCTTTAATTGTTTCTTCTTGAACGAAATTAACAACATCAGGATCAATACCTAGCCAAAGCCCATTGGCCATGTTTTCATTATAAGCTTCATTGGCTAACTCGCGCCCGAAACCACATAAATCTGGGTTATCTATGCATGACGCTTTATTTTTCTCTCTATCCTTTTCAGCTTTTGCACGAGCTTCTTCTAAAATTGGCGTTATATCTTCGCCTTTTCTTTTAGCCTCTTTGATTTTCCTATCTAAGGTGAACATATCACCCGATAAATAGTTATTCTCAACCGTCGTCTTCCCTGCTTGGGCTGCATTCCCTGCACTCGAGGTATCTCCACCCACTAAACCGCCTGCAATACCCGCTGCCAAACTCGCAAATGCACTGACTGTCGCTTTTTCATCTTCCGTCAGCTGGCTAGCTGGTTTGTTATACAGTTTCTCAGATAACATTCCAACCGCTTCCGCTGTCATTGCTCCGAGCGACTGCGCGCCTGCATTTTCGCCTTTTGCCAACGCTAATGCAACATTCGCAATACCGTGTGCGGCTATTTTCCCTTTATCATCTTCGATATGTTGACCGATGTAGTTCGCAATGTACGGCGCACTCGCATTCGCTACCGCTTTATTCACATCTCCACTGATAAGCCCTTGAATCAAAGCGGTGCCTGACTCGACTATACGGCGATTATCCCCT
>NZ_JAALBT010000015.1:0-88524 GCF_011077905.1 Providencia sp. M-27
GTCACGCTGAAAATGCCGGCCTTTGAATGGGTTCATGTGCAGCTCCATCAGCAAAAGGGGATGATAAGTTTATCACCACCGACTATTTGCAACAGTGCCCTGATTAATACCAAACGCAGTATTGGCAATGCCAAGTCCACGATCGTTAAGCAATTTCACAGTTAACATATCGGAATGAATTAACGCCAAGTCAGCTTGCTCCTGAACATCAGAAGTGGGCCAAAGGCGCATCTTTTCAGATACGAATCCGTAAATGCTCAATTCGACAGAATGAGACATACGTACCTCTTTAATAGATTTATGAATTTAGAAAATTAAAAGATACCGGGCTTGCAACGAGCCAATGCGGCCAGAATGCGTTCGCGAGCAGGGGAGGGGCTAACAGTTGCCTGAATGCCTTCCATCCAATCCTCAACCGGTATGCGGGTGAATTTGTCGTCTGTATTGCGGATACGAAATGCAATCACTGCCCAACGTGATAAAGCATATTTAATACAAGCTTCATCACCCGGAACGACAACGCCACGCAGTTTCGCGGAAGCGTTATTGTATTCAATCAATGCACAAGCACTCATACAGTTCACCAAAACGAAAGGCCCGCTACGGGGCCTTTGCTTTTCAGAAGTTAATATTATCGTTTACTGTGACAGGAATAGGATCCTGATGTGCAGCAATATCGATGAAGTTAAAACGTTTAATGTTGGTGGCGCGAAGCACTTTGCCAGTAGAGAGCACAAAGGTCTCAACATCAGCATGGCGACTATCAGGCCAGGACTGAGAAATTGAGGTTTCGCGGATTAAATATGACCGTTTATTTGATGTGAAAGACACATAAGGTATCAGCATTGCTTAACCCTCTGAGCCCATCAGACCGTAGCCGTATGTCGTTAACGTATGCACTAAACACAGTGCATCAACGGTCATGTACGGCCACCAATTACCTGTCTCATCACGGAAGAAGTGTATTTCTAGTGAATCCGGGGCCATTGGGTGGTACGTATTGATCACGAAAGACTCTTCAAAAACGGGTAGGTTTTCAAACAAACTAACACTACGCTTTGGTGAATTGCCATGCACGTAACCAATGAGGTCATCAATCATTTCAACGGTAAAGCCGCTTTGTGGTTCAACGACAGAAGTATCAAAATTAATATATTTAGCCATGATGAATATCTCCAAGAGAAAGTAAAACGCTGACAAATGCCAGCGTTATTCTTTAAGCGGTTATGCACACTTCCGAGCAGCTTCGTTCGGGTAGTAGTGATAGAACGCCTTCTTGTATTTTTCGAAACCGCGACGCTGTGATTCAACGAAGTCCATATTTGATGGCGCATCGTAGTGGTTCGACTGAATTAAACGATCTTGTTCAGCCAGGTCATGCTTCCAGCGATGCAGAACACTCATACGAGTCTCTTCTGGGTCCAGTTTGGCGAAGAAGCAGCAGCTAGTGAAAGAGCACAGATCCGACTGATTTTTATCAGAGAAGATCCAGAGAATTTCATCAACACGCTGTTCAACGTTGCTTCTGGGGGCCGTCATGATGTACAGAGAGTCACGAATAATTTCGTAAGCCATCTGTTGCGAATAACGCAATTCATAACGATCATCTTTGGCAGCGCAAATTGCTTCATAAGTCCGGTCGTCAGCTTCAAACAGTTCGTTGAAGGACAGCTGATTTTCATGAGCAAATGCATTTTTGGACATAGTCATTTTGATCACCTTTAATAGATTTAAAATAAATTTAGGAATTAAAAACCCGGCCTCATGCAAAGCAGGAGGCTAAGGATTTGTTTAGGAAGGTTTTAAAATTAACGAGTTAAAGCTTTGCGGGAGACTTCGAGAAGCTTTCCGCGAAGGGCAGAGACAGAACCTACAGCAACACCAGTATCATCGAATAGAGAAGTCATAATGTTTGAATTAGCACCGCCGAAGCCAATACCAATAACAATCACACCTTCTTTTTTCGCGTCATTAACCATCTGAATAACAGGCCCGGAGTTATCGGGCTTACCATCAGTGACCACGACCATGACATGGCGATCAGCGCGCGCATTTAGCAAGTCACTGAACGCAGGCCATAAAGCTTGTTCCAGTGGCGTACAACCATTTGCGCTAATACCAAATTGCTTAGCGTTAACCGCAGCCCGGAAGCTTTGTTCACGCGCTTTTAGCAAGCCAACGTTATTTGCGGTGGCATGTGGGAAATGATAGGCCGAAGTCGAAACACCTTTGATGCCGTCCAACGCAAAGAGCAAGGAGACAACAGCGGCTTCAGCTTCAACCATGTCAGAACCCAATGAACTGCTTGAATCAAGCAGAACAGTAAAGGCAGAGTTGAACTCAACAGCTTTAGATTTGTGTCGGAATAACTTGGTTTCTCCTAAAAGAGCCGAAGTCAGCCGACGCGTATCCATAACACGACCCGTTTCTTTGTGTGTACGACGAGTTTGTTGCATACCTTGTAGTAGCCCGTGCATTGACTGACGAAGGCCAGACGCAGCCTGAACACCTCGGAGAACCGAAGCTTCTCTGGTTGCGTGACGCTTAGCCGGAGCAATACCGAACGGGGTAGCAGCAGGTGTGCGTTCACTTGGAGAAACGTTGTCTTTAATACAGTCATTCAAGCGTTCACCAGCACCTTTAATAACCTCGTTGAGATTATCATCAGTGACATTGGCAAAAGGGTCTGAATGGTCTGATTTAGACGGTGTTGAGCTGGTAGAAACGCTGGTGGAAACATCACTGCCAGAAGCAGGGCTGTCACCATTTTCAGGTTCATTACCAGGCTGAGCGGAAGTACCTTGAGACGATTGACCGTCAGAAGAGCCATCGCCAGCATCTACATTAGAGTCAGCACTATCATTATCTTCGCCAGGCTGTGAGTTATCACTGCTTGGTTCGGATTGTGAATCGTCACCGGTCTCAGGAGGCAGATCATGTTGGTCTTGTTGATTATCGTTAAAAGCATCTACTGCAAGATCGTAAAGACGACAGGAAATATCCAGACAGTCGGCAATGGAAGGCGCGTTAATCGCCAAACCGAGAATGTCCATCGCTGTATCAAACATGTTTTGTCCGAATAAGCGAATGAAGTCTGATTGGGCTTGATCAACAGGAATGTTAAGTGCGTGATACCGTTTGAAACCACACAAGAGTAAACCGTTGATAAATGCTACAGCAGGATCATCAGTTGGTTTCGTGTCCTCATTAAAAACAAAGTGATTTAACGCTTTGAGAAATGAAGGCACTCCGGGAAAGCGACGACCTATCGCACGTTCAATACGAAGATCTTCGGTTATGTTTACCAACTTACCAAGAACACTTGGGTTGTAGCCTTGTTTGGCACGAGCAGGAATGTCTTCTTTCAGAATCGGAAATTCTGTGTATTTGACATGCGCAGCTTCGTGAACCAAATAACCCAGAAGGACGTCAGACAATTTTTCAGCATCCTTATAGAAAGGAATGTTGATAGTGAATGAAGAACCTTGCTGAGAAGCACAAGCCGTAGAACCACCAACAGTTACATTCACTCCGAGCTGATCGCTCAGGGCGCGTGCAACGACGGGCAGAGAGTTATAAATACCCATACTTACCTCACAATAGATTTAATATAAATTTAAAAGGACGAAAACGAGTCGTTAAGGACGTTTCAAACAGGTGCGAAGGTCACCGTTGTCAGCCAAACGTAAAAAAAACGTTTTGCTATCCAAAGTCACCGAGGCGTTTTGCAGTACCTGTTGCCAGGTAAAGCGGTAGAGAGAGTGAGACGGGCCTAAACGGAGGATGTCGAAATCAGTTTCAGAAACACCAAGCCAGGGCAGGGTATTACCAAACAACACAGCAAAAGCCATAGGAAGCTGCTCACCGTATTTACTAAACTCAACAAGTAACTCGTTGTTGCACAAAAGATACTTTTGCATAACCAAGTCCATATTTAGGAAATTAAAAAAGGCCCGTAAAGGGGCCTTAGATTTAGAACATCATGATCCCATCGTCTGAATCGGTATCAGCAAAATCCAGATTAACTGGAGTAGCAGAAGCCGGGGCATTCAAATCGACAGCGGCAGCAGGAACGACGAAAGAACTCAGCAGCGCGCTATCATCAACAACTTCAACAGAACCAGCAGGCTGATTAACTTCAACAGTGCTTGACGTATCAGCCACTGTAACAACCGGGTCTGCAACAGGACCGGCCGGAGGCAAGTCGAGTGGCAGGTCGGCCAAGAAGCTATCATCAATCGTTTCAGCAACAGCGAATGCGTTCGTGTGTGGAACCACGTCAGCAGGAGTGGCTGGTGTTGTTTCCAAAGCAGGTTGTGCTGGTGGAGAAACCAAATCGGTAGTCGGCAACTCAAAAGAGGCGTCGAGAACCAAAGAGGCATCCAAACCAGAATCAGCTTGCGGATTTGAAAGCAACGATACAAACGACTTAGCAGCTTGTGGATCGCGGAGGTTGTTTAGAAGGGATAATGCATTGTTGTAGTCTTGACCGGTAACTTTGCCTGTCAAAGGTAAGTTATCAAGCACTTGAGACATGTACTCGCACAGACCTTCAACACTGGGGTCAATAAACGCCAGAGTACGAAGTTTTTCAGCAGAACGACGTAGCGGATTCAGTGTGTGTTGACTGATTGCATCTTTGCTATTCAGGTTCTTTAAGAACTTGTCAGCAACGGAGGCAACGTCTTCATAGACTTCATCTGCCAGACTTTTTACCTGACTTGCAAAACCATCTTGAATGATGGCATTGCCATAAGGAGTGATATGAATCGCAGTAAACCCAAATTGAATTTGGGAATCCATATAGCCGATATCAATCGCGGCATCGCGCACAAGGATTGCACGATACTTTTCCTCAAATGAATTAATCCAGCCATTAAAATCAGCCTTCAAAAATTCTTTTTTGTAGTCATAAAACTCTTGCTTCACATCCTTCAGTTCATCGATGAGTGCATTGACCTTATCCGTTGGGACAGCATAGCCGCCCATGAAAGCAACACCGTAGGACAAACAAGCTTTCTTAGCCTTGTTCTTAAAGCGTTCAAACGGGTTAATCAACTGCGGGTCAATCACTTTCTTAGAACCAAGAGACACCATGACTTCTGGTGGCAGTTCGGCATTTTCACCTAAGTCTTGACGTTGCAGCTTTTTACGGCCGCTAATGCAGGAAATCTCAGAAAGAGAAACCAGGATTAATTGGTCTAAAACTTGAGTGTGAGTTTGGTTATTCGTAGACATATTAGTTACCTTTTATTTATAAATTTAAAATATTAAAAAGGCCCAGAAATGGGCCATTATTTATTTAGAGAATTGCATTTAGAGAGGTGTTAACAAGGTTTAACCGAATACCGCTTTGAGGATGGCATGCAGAGCACGCTTATCATCAGCACCGGCACGGTTACCGATTTGTAAGTCGAAGGAAACTTGCAGAGCTTCAGGCATTTTGGCCTTATTCATCAGCGAGAAACGTTCAACCCAGGCAATCAGCGAGCGAGTAGAGCACGTAACAGACAATCGCGTGTCTGGCGAAACAGCGGATACCTTGACAGAAGAACTGTCATTGGACTGATTAAAATCACCAGCGATATCACTGCCGACAAACAACTTACGAATGATGTTAGCGATTTCAACAAACTTACCTGCGAGCACTTCATCTGAAATGAACTTCTTGATTAACGAGGTTTCAACGTCTTTTGGCATGTAATTCGCGTTGATGAACATATAGCGATCGAGGTTCGCGACGTTCAGCACTTTTACACCACCATAGACACCCGTTAAATCACCTTGGCCGATCGAGTTGGCTGTAGCGACAAAACGGAAGTTAGGATGCTTTTTGATCACTTCGTTGGTTTCAGGAATAACAAGATTCCCACCTTCTAAGATCGCGTTAAAAGCGTTAGCACAGCTTGGGTCAAGTTGGTCGTATTCATCCAAAAGGAAAATGAGGCCAAATTTGTAAGCAAGTGCCAGAGGACCATAAAGGAAGTCTGTACGGGTATCACCGGTCATTGTGTCGCAAACGAGACGAAGACCACCGACAAGACTATTAATGTCCAAATCCTGAGAAGCTGTTGTTTTCATCAAAGGCCAGTTCAGTCGAGCGGCAACTTGCTCAACAATACTGGTTTTACCGCAGCCTGTAGGGCCGGAGATCCACAGCGACTGACCCTGAGGGTAGTTAATCCACATCAGGACAGACGCACGCAGAGACGGCTCAAACACGTAATGATCATTTCGGCTAGGGATGGCAGCACTGAATGCATTATCCGCAGCGAAACCAGCATACGGTTTAACCTGCGCTTTCATGTGTTCTGGAATGACAACGCCGAATAATTCCGGAGAGATTGCGACGTTACGAACCAGGGTATCAGCAGCTAGAGTAGTGTTAAAAGTAGACATGTATTACCTCAATAATTTAGATAGATTTAAAAGAGTTAGGGAATTTAAAAGTGAAGAGTCGTCGAATTAAGCAGCAGGAGAACAGCAAACCAGATTGGAATGTGTATACCGGCTACTCATTTGTCCTTGTTCACAGACAATCGACTTAGGTGCATAAGTGGCAAACGCCGTAATACCACGCTCGGAAAGCGCGGTGATCAGGGTTGGCATAAAGTAGGTTTTGGCATAAACCAAAACACCTTCAGCCTGGTGACGGGAACACAGCAGCAAAGCGATATCTGCTAGTTCGTCGGCACGTTGCTGCATTAACGAAACGGTGGGGCAGTCATTGAACGAGAGTTTTTCACGAATGATTTGTGAAATGTCACGTTCAACATCAATCACACCCATTTCGCGTTGTGCGTCGGATGCTTTATATGCAGTCAGATTAACGATGGACATGGAGAGACTCCTAAAATTAATAGATTTAAAAGGTTTAAGGCCTCAGAAAAGAGGCGAGATTTAAGGTATTGCAAAGTTCCAGTAGAGTGACTGGAGGCACTTGTTGTTCTCAGCTTGAGAACGAAACACCGTTTTCGACGCATAAAAAAACCCGCTGCTTAAAAAGCAACGGGCTATCGAATTTGGTACAGATATGCGTGTGCCGTGTGAATGAGAGTAAACGCATTCAGAATGGCGATATGGCCGAAATTAGGTGTTTAGGGGCAGGTTGCCAGAAGTTAGGCGGTGTGTACCGCACCGCTACAATAATCAATTCTTACAGCTGGGTCAACAAGAAAAAACCCGACCGAAGTCGGGTGTGAGAGAGTTAAAACAACAACAAGGCATTGTCTTCAACACCGGTGAGTGCATCTCCTTCTGCCACAACAGGTTTGATGGCTTCAGGTGGAATATAAACGCTGTCCTCTGGGGAAGCTTCATACTCATAGACAGACAGGCTGGAGCGAAGAGACTCCTGAGTCACACAGTCCGGATATTGCTCAGCAGTCACATTAAGACGCTCAGCGATCATTTTCCAGTTAGTGCGACCTTTGACTTTACTTTCCAGATAGCGAAAACCAAACCCATCAATACGGACAGGGTCTGTGCTTTTGAAACCAAGACCTGTTGCAAGACCTTGAATCGACGCCTTAAGCGTTTCTTCAAGATTAGACAACTGGGCTTTCACGGCTTCAAACTCGGCTTCTTTGGCGCGGACATTCGCAACTTGACGGCGGATGTCAGCGATACGAGCAGAGAGATCATCTGGAGCAGTAAATTCACTGGTTTGGGCCAGAATATCGGCATCAGAAACCAGCAGGATGTCTTGCTGTTTATCAAAAGCCGGAGCTACCTTTTGATTTAAACGTTCCCAGAACTCTTTGCATGCAGCAAACAAACGTGTGAAAGCGCCCTGGTTAGGTTTGATAAGGAAAATCTTCGGCTGATCTTTAGCGGACCAGAAAACAAGATAAGCTTGCGGGGCACCTGTTACGAATAACTGATGCTGCACCTGCCAGAAGTAATATTTAAATTCCGGCGAGGCTGAACCTTGTTCGAGGATAGCTAAATGTTTTTTCTCTGAGAGATTCTTGATCTCCAGTACAGAACGGTCATCGAGCTGTCCATCAAGCGAAGCTATCATGAACGGGTACTTGGCATGTCGAACGCAAAAGGGTGAGGCTATTTGCCCCAATTCACTTTCGCAGTAAGACCGCGCAAGCGCTTCGAGTTTGTTACCGGCATCCACCTGCTTAATCGCAGATAGATCTTCAGAAGCAAGCAAGCCTGCATACTGAAGGTATAACTGATAAGGCGTTTTCATAGCTCCAGGCGCACCCAAGAGAATTGGGGAGCATGTTGCCGTAACACCTGTTCTACGCCATTTGTGCCACTCTGGAGTTCCTTGTTCAATATCGACAATTTCACAGATTGAATCAGACATACGATCACCATTAATAAATTTATAAAATTAAAAAACCGGCAATAAATGCCGGTTATGTTTTATGCTGCTTTAGCTGTTGAAATCAGGTTGCACAACATCTCTTTGAGACCTTTGTGTTTGACTGAATTCAAGGCAGATTCAAGTTCGTCGAATTGACCGGACTGAAGAGCTTGAGAGTAGAGCACTTGCATGGAGTTAGTTTCAGCTTCAACAGAAGAAACCCACTGGGCTGCACTGGCTTTAAACTCCCCGTCAGCAAGACGATTAACAAAGTCATTTGCGATCCCAAAATCACACATGTGAACTGACTCAGAAACTTTCGTACTGAGCAGGTCACGGCGCGATTGTTCCAATTGACGTTTTGCGTAAGCCAATTCGCTGTCGTTGAAAGAAAATGCGTCTTTCAGTTCGGCGATCATGGTTTCGTAAGCCAGCGTTTTTTCTGCGCGGGTAACGAGTTTCGCAATTCGTTTGAAACTGCTTTGACGAACACCTGGAATTTCAGACATCGGAACTTGAAGTTCTTCTGGCTGAGATCCACCCGCATCAGACTTGGGTTGAACATCAACTGGAGCTGACTGAGCTTCCTGTGACGCAGGCTGAGATGCCTTCTCAACGGGTTGGGCCGATTGCGCAGGGGGAGCGACGTCATCATGAGCAACAATTTCACCCTCAATAACACTGTCGTCAGCAACAATAGGCTGAGATGAAGCAACATCATTGTTAGCAGCCTGAGCAGCTTGACGTTGAGCCATTTCAGCAGCAGCAGCTTCAACAGGGACATGAGCGGAAGACTTGAACCCTTCTTCACCGTAGGTATTGAGATAATCAATCACTGCGCTGATTCGAGTTCGGTTGCCTGGGATTAAATGAACGGTTTGTTTAAGGGCGGATTTCAGAACCATTTTCCACGGGAATGTTGTCCACGGAGATAATGCTCTTTTATCAACTTTTTTCCAAGATTCAGAAACTGCGCGAGCAGCGGCTAAATCTTCAACAGTTACAAAGTAAACGAGGTTGCGGCCATCTCGCATGAGAAAGTCCACATAGACACCACGGAAGTTACCGCGAGCGCCTAAGGTACCTTTATCCGTCACCGTCAGAATCAAATCCCCTTTGCTAGCAAATGGGTCAAACTCATGGATCGGACTATTACGACGACCTTGTGGCTTAAATACTGCATCATTCTCAAACACCAATTCAGCAACAATGTCTTGGCAGAGTCCTTCATCTGTAGCCATTTTGATCAGGCCGAGATAAGAGACATCCAAGATCACCCGATTATTGCGTGGAACCAGATATGCCTGTTTCTGTGCAGGGTCGAGTGTCAAACCGGAACTCGCTAACTGTAAAAACGCAGTCTCGAAAGAACGCGGGTTAGTTAACGCAATACCAGTGAGATAGTCACTGTTGTTAATGATGTGCTTGGCAAACACACACTCTCTCTGGAAAGAGATATGTGGGTGCATTGCAGCCTTTTCAAACTGACTACCTAGAGTCATCATGTGACGGGTCACTGTGTCAACTCTGACCGTGATGTCAGTGTTGGCTCTTTTCGCGTTATTGTTGTCATAAGCGCGACGGGCATTGTTCGAATAAGACATGGTAGTACCTCATATTTAATAGATTTAAAAATTGACCAAACAGATATGAAAACGCCACTCAACGAGTGGCGTTTACTGCGGAGTATTAACCGCGCATATCGGAATAACTGCCATTACTAACCATTGCACGAGCTGCAATGAGTTGGTCTGTGACGGTAGGCTTTGTAGAAGGTACGAAGATCGCACTGCTACGAGCTGTCACAGTTTGCTTAACGGTAGGTTGTTGAGCGGGCGGCTGTTGTTTGGCTTCTCTCTTGGCTGCGGCACTTTTCTGTGCTTGCTGGAGTGCTGCACGGAACTTGTTACCGATCGTTTTCACTTCGTCATAACTCATCTTCTGAACAACTAACTCAGCATCCAGACGCGCCTGTAATTCAGGCGAACGCAGTGGTTGTTGAGTTGGTGTCGAAGCAGTGATTGGAGCAACGTAAGACTGAGGATTAGCATCATTAATTCGCGTATCAACGACCAGGTTGGTCGCAATATCGTGAACGGAGAATGCATGGAACTCAGTACGCTGAACATCGGAACCATCTTTCACATAGCGAGCTGTGCGAGCGATAGCTTCGATAGAGATCTCAGAGTCTTTCTTGATGGTATTGTGGAGAAAATCAGCAACTTTACCGAAAGCCTTGATAGGGAAAAACTCAATCACTTTTTGCGAGTTGATCTTCATTTCACAACCCAAACGGAAAAAAATGACAGAGTCATTACCGTTTTTAGCGGGAGTATAACGAGGGTCGATCGCTACTTTACCTTTAGCTTTGGAGAACATAGTTAATACCTCAATTAATAGATTTAAAATATTTAGAAAGTTTATGCCTGGAAAGGCCTGACTAGCCTGAGGTTAAATCTCAGGTACAGTCTGTTTAGGAAGGGAAGTTAAGGGTATTGCAATGCCCAGTAGAGTGACTGGACGCACTGATATTCCTCAGCGTGAGGAAAAACACCGGTTCGACGAGCAGCAAAAAGCCCGGAGCCTTATAGGGCACCGGGCTGTCGAATTCTGTTTTGTAGGCATGAAAAAGCCGTGAGAATGAATGCGGGATTCATTCGTAGAGGCGCTGGTGGCCGAAATTAGGTGTTTTGGTTAAGGGCTATTGCCGGAAGTTATGCGATGTAATCGCCAGAACAGAGTAAGCGATAGGAGCGTAAGGGTCAATCGAAAGGCAAAAAAAAACCCAGCATAGGCTGGGTTTCTTGGGAGGTTAAGATGAAAAATGATAGAAGAACATTCGAAACTCAATGATACGCAGCAGCTAATTGAAGGTATCGACGATGAATGAAGTCCAGGGTGGCGCGATAGGTAAAGCTATTGGAGTAGCTCGTTCCATCCAGATGGACAAAGATCATGAATGCGTCTTCTAGACGTGAACGATCTTTTTTTCTCAATCGATTCTTACCAATATTGCATGCTACTGAAGCCAACATGAATTTAACTTTGGCCATCAACTTGATAGCTTCAGTCCGGTTTTTAACGCCGCATTCACGAAGTGCAATATCATCATTTTGACTGATACAAAGAGGGCAATCATCAGCACCTTCATGGTGACAGCAATGCCATCCACAATCATTACAATTGAGGGTATAGGTATTGCGGGAAGCATCAAAGCCTTCCAACTGACAAGGACTACCACAACGAATACAGTTTTCGAACGTGGAAGCATTAATGATAATCATAAATCACCTTGAAATTAATAGATTTAAAATAGTTAAAAGCCCAGGAATCTGGGCTTGTTTAAGAGAGATTAGTGAATATCAGCTAACAACTTCCATGATCCAGAGACCACGACGTTTGTCAGTTTCAAGGTCGCGATAACCAGTCACATTACCCTTGCGATCAAGAACCTGAGCTTTACTGGTGCGCACTTCGGAGTCTTTCCAGAAAACAACAGTGTCACCAATTTTAGCACCAGAATTCTCGACAGCTTTTTTAAGACCAATAGCCCAAACTTTATTTTGCCCTTCGATTTCAACATAGAAGGACATATCGTTTGAACGGTCATTTTTCCAATGAGCCATACCAAAAGAAACCAACTTACCTTCGTGCTCAGTGATAACAGTGCGAGAAGGACGCTTGGCGCTTGAAGTGGTGGAATCATCAGAATCGTCAGACTCATCAAGTTCGTCATCTTCAGTAGAGAAACGAGACATGATTTGAACAGCCAGAACAACAGCTGACAGAGTCAGACAGCCACAGGCAATGATTAAAGGAATAGTGGATTGCACAAATCCAGCCGTGAAAATATAAAAAGCAATGCCAGCTGGCACTACGAACGAAGCGTTCTTAGGACGCCAGAACAACGAGAGGAACATGCCAATATAAACAAAGCCTTGCAATTCGAAAGAAGACATAATATTCACCATAAATTTATATGCGAAGTCCGGCCACAGAGAAACACCCTGAAATGTGAGGATTCAATGGATGTAAACAAAGCGACAGACATCGTAAAAACGAAGTCCGGACACAGACAAAACGCAGGAGTTGAGATAAGAGGAAGTTAACAATTTTTTTGGTTTGGATTGAGATCCAAAAATACCCTTTGCTAGGGCGGCAAGGTGACATGTTTTGTTCAAAGAACAAGAACACGTCAGAGATGCTCTGGCCTGATTTAGGCGTGCGAAACCCGTGAGGAAAGCCAGTTAGGCTACCAGGGGGCGGTGGTATATTCACACCGAAGTTACGGGTTCGCGTTTGAAGTTATGCTGAGAAGAGAGTAGGCCATCAGCTAGGCTGTTACAAAAGCCTACTTCAGATAACCAGTCAAATCAAGAACTGTTTTTCTTCCGCGAAATGCTGGCCTTTTCCCATGACTTGACCGTTTTCGTATGACTAAATAGTCAGGCTTAAATGCGACTAAATGTGAGGATAAATCATGGCAACTACAGAGAAGGCTAAAGTGACTGATAACGCAAAGCAGGGTCAAATCAAACGTAACAACCGTGGCAACCGTACACGTTCGCCGGAGCCTACGCAAAACAAAGGGCAGGCACCTACACGCGAACGCCGCGAATACTCTAACCCGGAGATCACCGTACCGTTCCAGCTGCAAACGCAAGAAGGTATTCGCATGCAGCAACGCCACTACAATTTGATGTCAAAGGCGCTGTTTAATCTGACCATTAACAGCACCGGACTGGAACGCCTCGGTGTAAAAGGGGCGATTGACCGCACCAAAAAAGCCGTGAGTGAAATCCTGGCGGGACCAGAAAAAGAAATTAGCTTCGGCATTTCAACGCTGACTAAAGTTCTTGAAGAGGCCGAGGCTTCTGGAACGAGTCGTATTGAAGAGGTTTCGTATACGGCCCCGCGCGACTACAGCATTCGAGTACGTACTCCTGATGCCATGCGTGTAGTGCGTTTGTTCCGTAGCTTCGATGAGCTGATAACGCTGCTTGATCGCTTGTGGTTGAACAACCTGTTTAATCAGGATGAAGTGGATGACTATAAAACCCGCTTGCGCGACAGTATTCGCAACATGGTTAACACCCTTGACCGGCACGCATCGGCCACTGTCGAAGAACTGAACGACAATAATGGCAAGAATGCAGATGTTGCGAGCCCAGCGAACAAAGAGCAAAGCGAAGCTGAAGCCACGCAAACCGAAAGCCATACCGAAGCGTAATTACCCTCTCATCAAGCCCCCTCACCAAGGCAGGCCACCCACCTGCCTTTTCTGTATGCGCTTGCTTGCAATTAGTGAAATATTTGTTAACGTTCTTCGCATCCTCTGTTTGATTTAATTAATAAAATAACAAATAGGTTTCTATGAAGAAGACAGCCATTGCTCTGCTAACTTTCTCCTTGTGCCTTCCTGCCCTAGGTGCAAATACACAGCAACAAAATACAAATCCCCCCCACACGCAAATCACGAACGATCTTGAAAATCTGTATCAAGAAGGTTGGCGGTATTCGAACGAGGGTAAGTTCGACCTCGCAGAACAATCATTTCTTAAAGCTGCCAAACAAAACCATCTTAAATCCCAGGAATCCCTTGCGTTACATTATTACTTCGGAAAAAACGGTAAGGTTAACTATCGGTTAGCAGGATATTGGTTTCACCAGGCCGCAGGTCAAGGCTCTGCCAGGGCGGAATTTACATTAGGAACAATGTATATAGATGGTGCTGGATTTCCCAAAGATGTTGATTTCGGTATTTTTCTGATTAATAAAGCAAAGGTTAAAGGGTATAAGCCAGCTGAAGAATACATAATCGCTTTTGAAAAATTGAAAGATTCATGCAGACAAAGTTCTTCAAAAGAATGTGATATTACGGTAACTCCACAAATAGGGTGGTAATAAAAAACCCTTGTAGATATACAAGGGTCTGATTCAATCAAAACTGCGAGTTAAATAGTTCGGCAGCAATCCATCCATTGATAGATCATGTATGTTGAGTCTTGGCCTTTTCCTGTGGGGTAGCGATACATTCCACCTTGCCACTGATATGGGGATTCACCGACTTCATGGCCTTCTTTGGTTTCAGGTGTCGGACTGAACATATTCAGTTTGTATTGCTGCTTAGGTAAGGTCGGGTAGATCTTTGACCGGCAGACTGTATCATTCCCCATAGTCCGGTAAGCCAAACCACGACGGTGTTCAACAGCAAGCTCGCGAATACCGGCCAAGCTGGTTGTTCGAGTCGTGTCCATACTGCGCACCGATCCCGTCAATGGGTATTGCCCTCCCCAAGAGCCCGCACACCACCAAAGCGAGTCCATTGGTTGTTTCCCCGCGAATTGAGCCGCTGCCTCTAATGCACAAGCTTGCTGTGCCACGACGTTTGCAACCGCAGCCGATTCCGGGTTCTGGAAGAAAGCCAAAGCTGTGTTGTTCCAGGTTGGGTCAATCTCAGAGAAACTAACCACATCAAAGTCACTGTACGGGTCAGCAGTACATTGCCCCGGCAAATACAGGTCAAGCATACGCAACAGAGGAAGAGCGTACATGTGGGCGTTATAGAAGCTGATTGAAAACTTATTACGTCGCTCTTCATCACCGCCGTCGGTTTGGATGCCGTACTGAAGGTTATTGCCGAGGTTAAGGTTAACCCCTCCCAGCGAAGACATGCAGCCTGGCGTGCGTGTCAGTTCGATGATTTTGCGGGGCTCCCACATAGCTGTCAGCACGCCTGGGTGATACACCCCAAGACCGTCTTGGCAAGCACACGCCATACCACTAGCGGCATTGTCTGGCACTTTACCGGAGGGGCCCATTGTAATTCCTGCAACCTTGATTGGGAAAATACACCCCCAGCATACGTCGGTAAAAAGCTTGAAGGAAAGAAGTTGATTATCACGGCATACCTCATTCACCGCAGGCGCAGTCTCGGCTGTTTTATCAGCCATTGCATTGCCTGCAAAGCATAAGGAAACAGCCGTGGCAGCGATTAGGTGCAAACTGAATGATTTTAATTTTTTGTGTAAGGATTTCATTTTGCCACCTTATTAGCATAGTTGGCTTCAGGGTACTCATTGATGATGAATACTTTTCTGTCAGCAGTGACGATACTGGGTACCGCTTCAATACCAAAGCGCTCAGACATACCTGGCTGGATCATGTAGAGTCGGGCTTTCTCACCGTAATGCTGCGCTGCATCTTTGAACGTATCCCAGCCATCACCGTATACGTTCGTTGTGATCAGAATGGGATTGATGCCTGGCTCCGTGTTTTCGTACTCATGGCGCGCAAAGTCACGCTGCCACGGCACGCTGGCATCAAACACTATCAGCTTCTGGCCGAACGGAATCACATCTAACGGATTCACCTTTCCTTTTTTAGCGACGACAACCCCTTCAGGCGTGACAATATCTTGGGGAATGATTACCGTAGGATCGATGGTGTGGGTTGCGCGCTTCTTAACTGTCGGGAACACTTCAAATTCCTGGCGCTGGCGAGGCCAATAGTTGTTCAAAGCGTCTTTTTTCATTTGCTCAAAGTCGAGATTTTTAACCCCTTCTTCAATCATGTCCAGCAGGCTGCGCTCCACGACTTCTTTCGTAGGGCCTGCGGTACCCAGCTTACCGGTTTTACCCTTCAGGAAGTCGATATTCGAGATGCCAGATACGCTGGCTACAAACTCACCATCTTTCTCATGGATGATGGTTGGAACTGCGGTAACGGCATTATCTTTGAAGATGACCGGATCCAGATTAACTGTCACTTCTGCACCGGAGTCGAGCACCAGCTGTTGCCAGCGAGTGAGTTCGTCCATTAATTTTGCTTTATCAGTAACGCCACGAATAACCAACGAGACATCCCTGCGGCCATCGTAGTCGGTCATCATGTCTTTAATTTCCTTATCAGACAGTGATGCAGAAACTAGCACATAGTAAAAATCACCGGCCATTTTGTTTTGTTTACCGTCCGCAACGTCAGCATCTGCAATTGCGCCAGTGACAGTGTCACTTATCATTTCATTGTCAGTACGCGTTTCTGGCATTTTTCGAAGCATTTCGCGGTTATTTTCACGCGCTGACTTTGCATTAGCTTCTTCATTTTTTTGTTGCTCTCTTGCTACACGGATGAGGCTATCAATATCGGCCTTCTCATTATCCGTTACCTCAGCAGGGCGAGAGGGTAAATCCGTCAAAGGCAGTGATGCCGCACTGACAGAATAGGCCATGCTACTAAACACGGCCAATGCGATGAGAGCTTTGCGAAACTTCGTGACTTTTAGTTGGATTACCATATCGGGTAGGCCCTTCCTATGATTTGTGTTTCCGGCACCGATCCCCAGTAGCGAGAGTCGAAGCTGAGTTTTGTTCGGCCCATAAGCCAGATCCGACCCTCAGGGATAACTCCATTGCGAGTAAGTTCTTGAGGGGTGTGACCTGATTCTGTGGCAAGCGCTAGGCCTTCACCGACCATCGAACCATTTACTGTGGTCTCTTCATCATTCACAGAGATGGCATCCCCACCGACCCCGTCCACCATTTTGATGCCTTTCCCTGACTCACCCATGTATTTCGAACTGAAAGCAAAGGTAGTGCCTTTAACGGGGGTAGTGTCGTGCTTATCTACCAGATAAATACGGTAAGGGGGTAAGCACTGGTTATTTTGAGGGTCAATACCAATTTCGAAACGATGCAACACGTAATAACTTGATGGCGCAGAGATCGCCCCCACCAGCAACATCAGCAAAGCATGTTTTTTCCACGGTCGCTTTTGCTTATAAATCTTCTTCCAAAGTGAGTTCGCTGCGGCCATGACCACGATACCCCCGGTTAGTTGCCTGACGAAGAAACTGTTTGCGGGATCTGCATATAGGCAGGATATTTGTATAGAGCGGACTCATTGAGGACCATGTAGCCAGCTTTCGCCATTGCCTCGGCGCGCGCATGAACCAGTTTGATTTGAGGGTCGCTGAGAACCTTTCCATTTGCCCCGGTATAACTAACCACAGCAATGTAGTCAGTTGGTGCAGCGGGAGGGACGAACCGCCCATAAAGGGCGGCTCCCAGAAACCCGCAGAGTAATGAAACAGCTGCGGTCTTAATCATGCGGCTATACCTCGTTGTCGTTCTTCAAGAATTGAATTGATGGCATCCTGGGTGGACATGCCCTGTGCTTTACGTTTTCTGATAGCTGCCACGTCATCCGGCGCTGTCGAGTACAGCAGCATGGAGAACGGATCCACAATCAACCGGCTAATCCCCTGACCGGATTTGGAGATAACGTAAATTTCGGAGTAAACCCCTCGGCTTGAACGCACCGTTTTCAAGAAACGGTACCCTGCATCATCCAGTGCTAAGCGCTGGTGGTGCTGAGCTTCGTTGATCGCAGATTCACTCTGACCCAGTAACAGCATAAACGCAGAGTTGTCGGCGATAGATTTTCCGACGCTATCTTTGTAAATATCGTTAATGGATTGCGTGATCGTAATGGCAGCGCCGTTGTATTTACGGAAGCGGCGGTAACCTTTTTCAATGAACGCGCCGATGTTTCCTTTGAGTAAAGCCCAGGCTTCATCGATAACCACGATTTTCATCTGGCCGCGATCGCCCATAAACATGTCTTGCTGGATTTGGTAAATCAGCTGTAACAGCACAACCTGCTTCAGGTGCTCAGAGCTTTCCAGGCGCGACAGTTCCAGAACCGTAAACGGGTTACGGAAGTCAATGTTGTTTTTGCCTACGAAGAACTTGCCGTACTGACCCCGGCTGGTGAATGGGTACAATTGGTGCCCCAAACGTTTAATGTCGTTCTCTTCATCCGCCAGAAGTGATTCCGCAACCATATCAACGGTAGTCTCTTTACCGTGCTTGCGAACGAGATTGGCAACGTGTTCTTTCATACGAGCTTCTTCGAAGTCGTTCAGACCAGCCTTAGGCGCAGCCATCACAGATAGGAGACCGATAATCAGGTCTTCTTCACCGCCGTCTTCGTTATCCGGGTTTTCACCGAAGTAGTCTTCAATCAGTTCAAAGAAGTTGAGACATGGCTTCTTATCCGGATGGAAGTCCAGGTAGTCCCCGTTGTAGGTCTCACAAATGTTTTTGTACGAGTCCCCTACGTCGATACACCACACCTTCGCTCCCAGACTGCGATAAGCGGTAATAATGTAGTTGGTTAAGAACGACTTACCAGAACCGGACTCTGCCGCAATACAGGCGTTGTAGTTTGTATCAGAGTCGAACAGGTCGAGCATCTGCACCTGCCCCGATCGGGAAGTCAGCATTAACGCCGGGTTACTGGTACCTTGCCAGTCAGCGTAAAGTGGTGAGATAACCAAAGCTTCACTCAGTGCCAGCGTGCGGTAACGGCCCATTGATTTCTCAGCACCAGCCTCGTTGAACATAGGCAGGGACGAGAGGAAAATAGGCGCAACAAAGTAGCTATCCGGGATCATTTTGAATTGATAGGTGTTGAGGTAGCTGGCCGCTTCCTGGCTAGCACGGAATACACCGTCTTTGGAGTTTGAGAAGATAGTCACTGTGAATTTGGCTTTACAAATTGGCTCGCCGTTGTCCAGCTTGTCACTCAGCAGGTCGTAACCTTCTCGGATAGTTTTCAACGATGGGATCCATTTCACCATTGGCCCATCGGTTTGCTGCACGATCCAGTTACGCTTTTGCGTGAACTTGGTCTTCGCGTTTTGCTGGTCGAAGAAGATCATGCTCATGGAGATAATGCAGGACGATTTAATACCAGTAGCGCCGCTCATCATATCGCCGAGGAAATATTGAGCTTGCCCAGGGAAAAACCGCTTAGGTAGTTTTTTGGCGCTTAATGTGCGCACAAATGTTGTGCCTGTGTGACGCTCACCTCGCTGGTCTTCGTCTTCTGGATTGCCGAAGGCACAGTATTTATTGCGAATGAAGAACTCTCGGTCAGGGTCAACCAGTTGCTCAGAGATCATCAAATCGTCTTGCACTTGTAGCGGATTACGGTCACGCCACGAAGCAGTTTCCCCCTGATTTAAAATGGAAGAAAGCACATCGATGTAACGGTCGCGCGTCAGTGTAGCAGGGCACAAGCCCATGATCCCCAGCGTGGTGTCAAACGTGTTGCGGAATTCAGAAATCAGGTTGAATTCTTCTTCTCGCATGTCGTATTCGTTTTTCACCGGCACCTTCACCGTGATCAGCAACAAACAGTTGCGGACACGGGTACCCGTACCCTTCATAGGATAGTCGGTGCTGTGAAGCAGAAACTTAGAACGGTTGTAGATTGCATCGCGCAATACTTCGTCATCACAGTCCATGCGCAGAACGTCCATCTGGTTAATTTTGCCAACGATATTCGGGCTGGCAATCAGGTCGAACTGCACAATGGTTTTCGCCGGGAAATTTGAGGACAGCAATGTTTGTAATTGCTGCATCTCTTTACCGCTGGTACCGGATAAGGGACGGCAAAGGAAGCCGAAACCGATATATTTATTGTCACATAGGAAAATGTGGTTTTTCTCATCGTATGCCCGAACCGGGCACACATCTGAGAAGCGTTTGATAGACTTCAAACGCTGTATGATGATTGATTCGCTCATTCTAACCCCACAGAAAGAAGAACTTATTGACCAGCCAGGAAGGCTTTCAGACCTTGTTTTGGTGCGCCGATGCTGAAAGCACCGTCGTCTCGAATGATGAATGGCACCATACTGACGCCTAACACCTGAGCGGTGATTGTGCGGCGTGCCAATGCCTGCATATCACAGTCTTTAACCTGGTCAAATTTGGTTTTTTCATGCGCGATAATAGCGCGGTCGGCACGGTAGCGATCTGAAGCACAGTACAGCTCTTTGTTACGGATTTGGCTTGGCTCGCCGAGGGCACCCAGGGACAGAACGTTAACGGTGTATTCGTGCGGGTCTAGGTCAGCCAGCTGATTAAGGGCTGCGGCACAATGCACGCAGTTCGGGTCAGTGAATAGAATGACTTTTTTAGGTCCGTCGCCCCAAACGGCAGGTTGAAGATCAGCGATGTTCAGTTTCAGCTCTTTGATCGGAATGATGCTGGCATACTTGGTGATCTCATCAAGTGTGGTCAGGTCTTTCTTGGCCCAAGTGTCGTACATGGTGCCTTTGAACAGGTACCGGCCATTTGACGACAGCAGGTTGACTTTGCCGTCAACTTCCAGCGCGATAATGCCGTTGGTTGGCACAACGAAGCGCTTGACGTCTTTGCTTTCCTTCGGCGCGTTCATGAAGGCTTTGTTGTTAAACACAGTATCAGCGTTCACATCTGCACCGGCAAAAGCGGAAGCGGCGAAGCTGGCGGACAGAATCAGGGATAATACTTTCTTGCGTAGCGTCATTGGAGTGCTCCTGTGAATGAGGCTACATTTTCAATGGTGAAAAGGCGGATTAACAGCGAAAAGGCCAGCAAAACGAGGTCAAAAAACAGCGTTCTCTTTAAGGGGGATTTTTGCAGGATTAGAAAAAGGTAAGGCCGTTCGAGGGGGAACGGCCTTGCGCATGAATCCATTTACCAATATGTCTGAGTGGGGTTTATCCAATGCGAGGGGTAAGTCACACATCGAATGTCAGCATTGGCAAAATGCGGTATGGTTACCATGCGTCTGTAATTTTAATCACAATCCTTATAAATAGCAATGAGACCCTAAATGAAAGAAAGCCGCACTAGGCGGCTTTTATAACACAACTGACTGTATTTGAGGGGGAATATCAAATCATTCAGTTTGCATTAATTTCAATTGGAGCATTATTTGCTCGGTGTTTGAGGGGCTTGTGCCGCCACTGGAGGCGTGCTCATTGGTCGAATAACAGCACTCCGGGTCGATGCATGTGACGCGCCAACTTCCCAGCGGCGAGGTTCAATTTCGGTGTACACATAGCCAGGGACGTTCAGATCACCGTCTGCGGATTCATAAGGGTCAACCAACACACGCATTACCTGTGCCTGAGTACGGATTGGCTGAGGGTTTGCGGTAGCAGCAGGGACAGGTACATAACGACCACCAGTTGCCACACCACCAGCCCCGGCGGTACCTGCAACACTGTTTCGCTTCAGATCTACTGGTTTACCAGACAGCTGTTGTTCCGACACCGCATCAATGCGATCTTGGTAGTCATCACCATCGGTCAGCTGGTGGATGTCGCGGATGTTCATACAAGTGACAGCATTGGGCATACCTTTACAGCCGTATTCTGAATTCCCATCCACCAGCGAACAACCAGACAATGCGGCCAGACCAGTTACTGCGACACAGATTGCTAAAAGACGTTTTTTCCACATAATTAGTGAGTCCCGTTAGAATTGAAAGTGGTAGGCGTTGCTTTGCCATTAGGCTTGACGCGGGTAAATTTCAGCGTTACACCTTTTTGAACGATAAAATCGACACTGCGACCCGGATCGATTTCGATAACAGGGAACAGATCACCGGCCATGTTCATGTAGAAATCGGCCAAGCGTTCTAATGCTCCACCAACACCAGCGATAGCAGCACCTTGAAGGGCTTCGCTGCTCATCACTTGCTCATAAGGCGTGTTGTTTTTCTTACCGCTGTTGTTATCGCGGGTAACGTTGATAGTCGGAATGTTCTGGACGCTAAACAACGATGACGCAGCCTGTAAAAAGCCTGCGGTCAAGGCTTTCGCCAGGTATTGACCTTGCTTGGTAACCAGACGACCACGTACACCAGCCTTACCATCTTCCCCCACTGCATACGCATCGAGTGGAGATTCAAATACAGCACCATCATCACGAATGCAGGTGATCACCTCAGAGCGGAAGTAGCCGCGTTCGGACGACAGCTCGCCAAATCCAGCGGCCAACATGCCACACTCACGCACGTCCGCACGGAAGCGGTTCGGCAGGATGGCGTCTTTCTTGATGCGGATAAGCGCTGGGTAGGGGTCTTTGCGAGCGTTCTGTGACGTCGGTGCATCCATACCTGAAATGAAGACACCACTCAGGATTGAGGTCGCTGGGAGGTAGGTTTGGAATGCTGGATCATCATCAGGATCAGCGGCAGCGACCTCTTTTATGTCCTCATGCACAGAGATAATATCCGGCGTTGCTTGTGGTGCCGCCTTACCGTCTTTACCTTTGGCGTCTTTATCCGCAGCAAAATCAGCGGGGTTCGGCTGCTGGGTGTTTTCGTACACTCGTTGGAGCGTGCCGTCGTTATTCAGGTTTTCGTGAACACTGTCCGACGTTAACTTCTCTACACCTTGCTTAGCATTATTATCGCCGCTGTAGACGTCTTTTGACCGAACTGATTTGGAGTAAGGCAATACGGTAGAGCCTTCAGCAACACGTTTTTTCAGCTTTTCTTGTTCAATACGGTCGGTGCGTTGTTGTTGCTCAATGGCGATCAGGCGCTTGTTGATTTCGTCAACGTTAATGGATTTTTTCAAATCCGTGATGTTTGAGTTTTGCTTTTCAATCGCTTCCCCTAAAGCGCGCAGGCGAGCAGCGATCGCGTTCTGGCTAACCCCCTGGGTGTCAGTGTCAGTCAATACACTGGAAATAACTTGCTCTGATGGCCCGCGCGCCGCAGGTGTGCGCGATTCAGGCATCAGCAGGAGGATAGCTGGGATCAGTACAACAAACGTACCCCCCAACACAAAAAGACGTTTTTTCTTGGCGTCCAGCGTGTCCCAGCGTTCTTTCAATTTACTCATCTTTTTATTACTCCGCTAATTTAGGACGTACAGAATCATCAACCTGTGCCTGCTGTGACTGATTGCGAATGACAAAGTAGGCTTCAGTCTTTTGGCCCGGCTGGAGCGTGTTCCGGCTCCAGAGTGCGCGCGCGGCGAGGTTAGGGTGAGTGCAAAGTGACTCGTCTACCGTGATGGTAGAAGCGCCGGTATTCTGCGCAACGCCCACGATGACACTGAACTGACTGCCCTGAATATATTGGCCGCCAGCAAAGCTGTATTTGATATTGTCCTGCGCTGTACCTGTGCTGAAGTTACAGTTTGGAATGCTATGACCAGAGCCTAAATTGCCCATTGCATAGCCAGGAGGAATATCGCCCAACGCAACAGCCCGAAGAATGTTTCGGATCGTTTCGACGTAGTTGTCTTTCTGCTCCCATTTACGAGCTTTGGCTTCGTTACCGCCGTACATCACCCCTGCTGACTGCGCATGCCCCGCTCCGGCCGGAGCATTACCGACTTTACGCGAAAGCATTAACGAAGCTTGTACTGGTGCAATCTTTTGCGGAACCAGAGACAAAGACAGCGCGACACTTTCGTCACCTTTTTCGCTGATATACAGTGCGACCGGATTGGTTGAGGTCGTTGAAACATAGATCACATTGCCTTGTACGCTGACTTTTACGTCAGTCAGTTGCAAGCGCTTCACTGTTGGTCTCTCGAACGGCGTCACGATACGGTTAAGCTGGCCGAGAGAAATCGGGATCAGGGTATTTACGCCGGGCTCTACAATCAGATCCTGGCGAGAAGGGATGACATCATCAGTTAATCGGACAGGCTGAACAATGGCGTTAGGGACCGGTTGGACGTTAATGCCGTCTACGGCAGGATTATCACTGGAACTGGCATTGGTTGATGCGCCCGCAGTTGCTGTGTGATTACCTTTTTTCGATGCAACGACAACAGGCTCTTCAGATGCAGAGTCCCCAGAACGCTGGAGTACGACGCCGTTATCGACTGACAGTGTATTGCTATTAACGTCAAGGCCATTCGCAATGGATGGCCCGGCGGTGATTGACGCAATCATCAGCGCCAATATTTTAACGTGTTTACTATTCAACATTTGTTCCCCCGAACAGTGACAGACGCAATACACAGGAAGTTACCGCGACGGTTTTGTTAATGCTGCTCACTTTGTTTACCTAGCTTTTACGTCATCGTAAAAGCGCTCAATGTGGTTATAACCCGCACGAGGCGGGTGACGAAATTTACGGGACAGTGTTCCCTGGATTTATTTGTCGCCTTTTTTGTCGCTCGGCAATTCGGCTTTACCTTGCTTGATGTTGATAAAGGTCAGCACAGGTCGGTAACCTTTCACATCAATTGTCATTTGGAACGTAACGGGCTTCACGATAGGGTTACCGGCGATCCCTTCAAGACCTTGACTGCCTTCTACGAAGTAGGTGCCAGGGGCTTTGGGGTCGTGGTATACGCGAGTCGGTGTAAAGCTCAGACTGATACGATCACGCTTAATCTGGTCAATCTGGTCATCAATGCGCTTCATGACTTGCGTGTAAATACCCGCATCCAGGAATGGGCCGATAGATTTCTTCAGCATGTCCACTGACTCAGGTGTTGCGTTACCCATAGAGTTAGCCAAATAGATAGCCCATGCCTGCATGTAAGGCTGTCCGGCCGTCTTTTCATCTAACCAAGTGGTTTCGGTCAGGTTGGGTGGAACAATGGTCACGATCTGTGAACGGTTCATTAATGTGCTGGAGAGAATGCCGATGCAGATAATCGAAACAACCAACACCAGTTTCAGCGTGGTGTTTTCGCCTTTCATGTTCAGCAAACCCTTTTTAAAATCTTTGCTCTTCATACAATAAATTCCCGGTCGAATGCGTTAGGTACAATGGTGCTTTTCCCGAAAGAAACACCGAACTTCCAGTAACACAGATGCAGAAAGTATTTTTCTGACGCCTTTTGCAGAAAGCTGCCATAGAACCGAGTGATCACGATGCCGATGAGTGACATCGTAAAGATACGGCCCGTAAAGACCCCGATACCCAGGAAAACGAAAAATGGCATCGCTTCATCAACGCTCCAGAAGAAGAACTTCGGCGGATCATCGACAGAATGCGAGATGTGGACTGGCTCACTCATTCTTACCCCCAATTATGAATCGAAATACCCGAACCCCTTCGGGTGCTTTAACACAATGCCCGGACTCTTTTACTTCTCACCCCCTTGGGCCAATTGCGCCATCATTTGCATCAGGCCTGTCCCGTTGACCGAGCCTTGCACCATTGCCGATTTATCGCCGTACACCACGATGTTTGCAGGCGTTTGTTGAATATTGAGTCGCGCGGCCTCTTTCACATCTTCCGCAATTTTTGCGCTTGGGCGAGCGGCGTTAACGCACTCAATAATGCGCTGCCCATCCAGCCCATTGTTTTCAGCCAATTTGTCCAATGGCGTTGCCATACCGTGACCGTCGGAGCGGGTATCCGCAAAAATAGCCCGTGCCATCTTATAAAATGCCGGATTTCCACCTTGCTCTGCGGCACATTCAGAGGCGAGAGATTCGGTGCGTGATGCCTGGCCGTGTACCGGAACGTGCTTGAACACCATCGCGATATTGCCGGACGAGGAATCCACCAGATCCATCATTTGCGGGAAATGGGTTTTGCAGTACGGGCATTCAAAATCGGAATACTCAATGACGTAAAACTGTGCGTCAGGATTGCCGTAAATACGCTCACTATCTGTAGACGGCGCGTAAGACTCAGACGGTTTTTTACCGGTACTGAAGCCAATCGAATTTGCCCCTTTAGACTGTTCGTTGACTTTTAGCCCAGAGGCCGCAATATAACGGTCGAACGCTGCTTCCAAATCCCCCCGATTACTGATGACATTGCGCTGCATATCAGCGACAACGGCCAAGTCGTTAAGCAGGCGCGTTTGTTTATCCAACGTGTAGGCGACGAACCCCGAAGTGGCGATCATGACAGCCAATGGAATGCCATAAATGACGCTTTTCAAACCTGTACGCTTAGCCATTAATAACCTCGGGATTGCTGTAATTGTTCAGGGACGTAAACCATGTCAGGTTTCTTTATTGCCCCGCGTTTTTTCATTTCTTCCTGCTGGGCTTGTAGCCGTGGCAACAATACTTCAGCCATTTCACGGTCCATCTTGTCCCGGTCGGTTAAGTAGCTGGACTTGTGGAGGACCGTATTCAACTCGTGGATCTGCTCAGACTTATCAGTAAGCAGAACACCCGCGCCCAGACAGACTGAAAAGGCAATACACAAGAGTCCGGACAGATAGACGTGCTTCAGTTCATTCATAGTTCACCTCGGGGGATAATTTACCATTCCGGTTTTGGCGCTGATAATGAAAAGCACCGCAAAACGCGGTGCTTTTCGGGGGAGGAATTTAGATGCGTTTTGGAAGGTTACTGATGAGCAACGAACTGCCTATTGGGATCATCACAATCATGATGAGGGCACCAATCATCGGCGGTACTGGCAGAGGGACAAACAGTGACAGCAAAATACTGTAAATCCCCCAACCAATCAGCACCATGCTGCGGCGGTTAAGAAACGGTGACGAATAGGCAAACGTGTATCGCTTAGCGTTCCAGCGCATGATCCCAGCAAAGAGAGAGGGAAGTGTGACCACAAGCATGTACGGAAGCCAGTATATATTCAGGGTCAATCGATACACGATCATATAAAACCAGTAATTCAGGTTTTCGGCCATGTTTCGGAAGATGGAAGCGAAAAGGAAAAGTGGACCACCTTGATTTGCCATATCGGATGAATCGAGCTCATAGAAGTCACGCAAGAAGCCATCCACTCCAGTATTTACAAAGAATGAACGGTAGTTTTTGTTGACGTCCGAGATCACTGGTGTGAAATCCGTATCGCCGATCAATCGCTGGCCCCAGGCAACTTCTTTTTTCACGTTCTCGTAAAAATACGAGGCCGGGAAAAACATGGAAATGACGAACAGTATTGCCGTACTGAAGATGATAATCATCTTTATCGTCTGGGGCCATTTCTCTTCGGTTAATTGGTCAAGCATGTAAGATCCTTAATGCGAGTTTATCCGCCACCGCATTAATGAGCTCGCTATTCAGCCTGCGGGGTAACTGACTTGTAGTTGCCAGCTCGTTGAACCCTATTTTTCCGCCAAGGTGCTCGGTGACGAAATTAGCCAACGTAATGAAATAAACCGCCAGGCGTTCCCAGTCATTTAGAGGGCAATCAACCTGTTGGTTATATGCCATCACCGAGGACTGCACCGCATCGGCCACCAGCCCCTTAGTCAGGGTGCTAGGCAGTAAGGAGATGAGTGATTGCGTAATAGGCTCAACACACGGCCACACCAGCGTTAAGCTGTCATACGCGTTGCAATCTTCTTTACGTAAAAAATAGGTTTTCATTTTGATCATGACTTTTTACCCCCAACACGAATACGCGACTTCTCACCCCGAACTTTCTTCTCGTACAGTTTGAGGAACTTCAGGGCTTTCTTACTGGCCTGGTTGAAGGCCTTATCTCCCTTCGGTGACATAATGATGGGCACTTTACCTTTGACGATTTTGTTCGCCTGGTTAATTGCCATAAATTCAAGGTTTGGTAACCAGCCCAGCAACGGAGAAGGGAACAACTCGCCTTCTTCTTCCATAATGCGTTCACTGACCGAACCAGAGATCATTTCAGGGTCAGCACCAGCACTGGAGCCATGCCCGCGCATGACATACTTGAACTTGGTCATTGGTACACGCTTCATGACGGCCTCTTGCGCATCAGGATCGGGGGTACGCAACGCAGTAAAGTGGTTGGTGTTGGTGACGATTTGTTTCATCTTGGCTTCAGACCCCAGGCGCGCCTCAAAGTCGCTGGTGGACTGAGATGAAATAAATAGGCGGAAGCCCGCGCCACGGGTTTTGTTCAACATCTTGATCACTTGATCGTTAATGACCTCAGCAGCTTCGTCGATAAGAACCATCACTGGGGCCAGGTCATCCCCGCGTGGTTTCATAAAGTTGTACACGTCCGCTGACACACTGGTGATGTCTGACAAGAAGATAGAGCCCACCGCCGAACCAGTTTCTGCATCCGCTAAGGAGTCTAGCCCCATGTACAGCATGCCTCCGGTTGTGATGATGTCGCGCACGTTGGAGATAGGGCGGAAGTCATTCAACTGGGATTCATCGTCACTGTCCGGGGATAGTAATTCAGCCATGAAACCCTGAGTCAGCTGGCTGAGGATAGGCATCACGTTGAGGATCATCTTCTGGAAGTGCTCACGCTGGTGGCCGAGCATATCCAGCCCTGCTTCAATGCTTGGGAAGCTGCGGTTTGCTTTGATGTCGTTGCGGTAAATTTCGGCGCAAATATCAGCGATTTCCTTTGGCCCCTTCGCTTTGTTTGCATAACGATCCATGCGCATGGCGAAAATACGGTCAAAGTCATCTTCACCGAGCACCTGACGGCCAATTTTGGTCACTGATTTGATGATGAGATCAGCCAGAGATGATACATCCGACCCCAACTGGGTTTTCACGTTCTTGAGCGTGGGTTTCAATTCGCAGATTTTCATCAGTTCTACGACTGTGGTTAAGGACATGATACCGAACGATACGAACGGGTCACTGGTGCCATCGGCACGCTGGATAACGGATGTAATACGGTTAGCTACTTCACCTGCACGAGTGTAGTTGGTGATCGGAGAAATGCGCGCGGATTTCTCCGGGTGCGCCAGCGACATGTAGTTGAATTTATCTTCGCGGTTCACCAAACGCAGACACATTTCCATCCAGTCAGCCAACTCTTCATCGTTTTTCGGGTCGATGAGAATGAGCGGTTGTTTCTTCAGTGCTGCCTGAAGGATGAGCAACTTATAGTATGTTGTTTTACCTGAACCGGTTGTACCGGTCACCAGGGTATGCAATGACAGCAGATCTTCAGCGACTCGTATCCATTGTTGCTTTTCACCAAGCGCATGGATCCAACCCAAACCCATGAAGTTTTCTGGCACCTTGCTAACGAACTTTTTGATGTCGCGCTTGATGAGTTCGGAGGCTAACTGACCTTCAGGTTGACCCCATTCAAAACCATACCCCAGCAGGTAGCTGTCGGGGAATTTCATCATGACATCAATAACGGATTCCAACTCCATTTTCAGAACGTTAGGCTTTCGCTTTAACCGGCTCTTATGCTTGTAAATATCCCATGCGGAAGGTACGGAACGAGCCGCATAGGCCGCTTGTACCGCAACAGCCAAATAACAAGGAACCGCAGGCATATTGAATGCGGCATTGACCGCCAGTGAGGCAGCAATCCCCACACCCCAGCCTGCAATTTCCAGCGCCTCAAAGTTGGGACGCCAGCGCATGTTATAACTCCACTCACTCATTATCATTCACCATGAAATTTTGAATATTGCTGTTAACGAGGATGTAATCGACACCAGTACGGGTCACGTAGTCGAAATTATCGATCAGTACCTGTTGGAACTGATTTGCGTTGATGTTCAGATCTTGTGCAATACGGCGTTTTTGCAGCGAGGACAAGGCGATCACTGGGTCGCCATTGAACGCAGTTTTATTTGCCCCTTTGGTGGCAATGGCGCGATAGACTTCGGTCATATCCACACTGATGTCGGTCAGGTCAAACGGACTTAGGCTGGCACGATAACGGTGACCTGAAAGCTGGTCGATGTCAGTATTGAGCTCTTTACGCAAGTAGAAACACATTTGCGAACGATGGGTGTAATACTCGCAAGGAGCCTCCATAAACGGATACCAGATCCAATCTGCATCCCGCATCGGTTCGAAGAGTGAGTCCTCAACCCCGTTCTCCAGGATGATGCAGCAGTGGCCGCTTTCATGGAAAAGGGCAGACTGATTCGCGGCCACGTAGGACGCGAGTTTGTCCTTGGCAAGATCTGAGGCATTGCGGAACAATGGGCTTTGGTCTTGGTGCAGTGCAGTCAGTTGTTCGGTACCAAATGCCACCTCGTTATTCTTGTTGTAGCCAAAATCATTTTCCGGGGTCACTGGCGTAAAATTCCCATTGTCCACTTCGTCCTGTACGCGTTGGATTTTTGCTCTTGCATCAGACATAGGGTCGATAGCCGGTTTTTTCTCAACCAGATTCTGTTCGTCATTTTGATACCCATCAGCGACAGCGTGGTTTTTGAGAGTCTCCCACAAAGATAAGGTTTCACGGTCAAACTCTGGCTCCTGATAATGCTCTGGCTCCGACATGATTGGAGGGGGCATTTCGGCAGAGGTATCTTGCTTGCTCAAAACGTCTTTCAGGCTCCGTTGTTGTGGCCCAACTTTGGCTATTTTTGCTTCGGGCGAAGAGGTTTTAACAGGCTGACTTTGTTCAATTGGAGTCTGGAATGCTACCCCTGGTTTTTGATTAGCCAATTCCGCTTGTGCTTTGGCTTTCGCGTCCTGACGGGCATTCACTTTTTCGTAGTCAGCATCAGACAGAAGATTCAAGTGATGCAGTAGCTCGTGGGCGTTATCAGAGGTCACCGGATTCGAGGCTCCAAACATATTATCCAGCGGATTGTCATTCTCATCCGGCAGCAGAGTGCCACCTTTCAGGATTTCAGGATCGACGTCAGCCGGAATGCTGTTTTCACGCGGCTCTTTATTCCCCACGAAAGGACGACTTTCTTTCAGCATAGGGATGTTTTTCCCTTTACTGGTCTGGAATTCACGCCATTCGCTCTCAATTCGGATACGGGAGGAAATAGGCAGCGGCTCCATTGTGTCCACAAACAGAACGTCCGGAGAGATTAGACGCAGGCAACTCAGCGCTACTTTCGGCTCTTTACTGTTACGCGAATCGCGGTCATTCATGATGTGTGGGGCAATTCGCCAATATGCGGTATCTTCGTTTTTATTTACGTTCGGAATGCACAATTTGTAGCTCATCATCAGATCAGCCAGACTGTTGGCCGACTGCGGGATCACTGCACCGGACTTCTTCACGGTGTTGGTGATGTCTTTGACCGCAGTACCCCAAACGATAAACACGCCATAGGTGGTGACCCAAATCGGGTTGCCGGGTTTGTTGGGTTGCCACACTCCTTTCTTAAGTAGGTGGCGCATGGCATCTACGATGCGTTGGACCGCAGGCACACCCGATTGCGTTGCACGTACCGCATCACCGCCGTAGCGTTGCAGGTCGTGGCGGACAGAAATAACGTCAGATTCCTTCACAATTTTAAGGATCTTGTTTTTCATTTCAGGGGCGTTTTCTTCAGTGGCATCCAGGCGAACGGTACTCACGGCCATTGCCCGAGTCAGCTCGTTATAGATGTCGTTGCCTTCGCTCAGCAGGAACTCATGCAGGATTTGCGGCATGATCATCATCATCATGGCGGTGGTGCTGGAGTGGTGCTGCTGGTGGCGCGAGCTCTTCCAAACGAGGAAGTAACGTTCAATTTTATTGGCTTTTGCCCATTCATGGATCGGGGTGCGCCCCGGAGGCCAGTGATAGGTGCCGGATTTGTCCCAGACTTCGTAATCGGTAAACGGCTTGCCAATGTCATGCAGAAGGCCCGCTGTCGCAATCGCAAGACGCCAGGCCAACATGCGGCTGGATTTCACCACGGGCATTTCCATCGAATCGAATTCAATGTTTTTGGCTTTACGGATGCTCTGGAAACATACTTCAAGAGAATGGCGCATCAGTCCACTCTGCGCTCGGTGGTGGTGGTGTTCCGATGCAGGGAACAGCTGCACGAAGTTCGCAAAGCTATCAAGCATCGGCATCATCAGCTGCTCAAATTCGCTATCTCGGATATTCAGTTCGCGTTTAATGGCCTGGATCATATCGGTCTGCTTTTCACGCAGAATGTAGCTTCCCGGTATCAGTGCTGGAAAACCAATTTCGGCAGGCGGGTAGCGCAAAATGTCACCCCGTACAACCATTGAATCCACACCGTCGCGCATAGAGTCGATTTCTTCGAGGGTCTCCAGGGGGATGTTAATCTCGCTCTGTTCCTCATTTTTTTTGCCAAACAGCGTTTTGATGATCTTCAGCATTTAAAGCTCTCCGTTGTAGTGCAAGTACGATAACCCATGACTGGGGGTGTGCAGGAACGAAAAGGCCATCGTTTTGTCGGCTAAAACGGTAACTGGCAATTTTAAAAAAAAGGATAATGTCTGTGCTTTCTAACCGGAGAAGAAGTGATGAAAACCCGTAAACGTTTCGCATTGCCATTGTTGGCAACCTTAGTCATAGCCACCTTGACCGGGTGTGCAGCGGATGAACCAAAGGCCCCTGAACGCACCTATGTTGATGAAACGCAGGTGACGGTGGTCAAGGCGACTTACCCTGAAGGCTATGAGTTTTCAGAGTCTTACTACAGCACTGAACGTGGCGGTGCTGCACTGCGCCACCCAGGCTATGAGCATACGCTTGTGAGCCCATATGCCGTTCATGACCAAACGGGTAAGCGGTATGTTGCACACGATCTGGACACCCAGATTTTACTGACCAGTGTATCCAGCAGTGCCTATGCTAACGGCCCGCGCGGGACATTTACTCAGTCACCCAGGTTCTGCGATGAAAATTCGTTCATGCTGCCGAACAATAAGCAAACTGCCAAACGTGGCGAGTACCTGCAAATTAAAGAGCGTTATTGCTCTACACCAGGTTACCGTCTGAGCCAGCATGAAATTGACGTGCTGACCCGTGGCGAACCGGAAGAACTGCGTCAGTATCGACTCAAGATGTATGTCGATAACCAGTTCACCAAATTTTAAGTGACTAATTAATTCTTAAGTGGGGTAAGAAAATAATGTCCAAGCAAGTCAATAAAATTCAAGTCGTTGGGCCAATTGCAATTGGCGTGATGATTGCTGTGTCAATGGGCGCAAGTCTTTACACTGCCGTGCAAACGAGCGCCATCAAGACCAAACTTAACGCGCTTCAATCGCAGGTGGTTGAAGTCGAAAACTTTAGCAAAAGCATATCCGCAAGTGTTGAGGGGCACTTTGCGCAGTTGGCTAAATCCGGTGGTGGTGGCGTTGGTGCTAACGGTGATGTTAAGTCGGCGGTACAAGCTGCGTTAGCCGGTTTGGAGGAAGATAAGCTGGCAGAGAAACGCGCTGAACTATACAAAGGCTGGGAACAGGTCAGTGTCAACAAAGACGGGCGCTACATCTACGGTAATCCGGACGCACGATTCACGCTGGTGAATTATGAAGACCTGGAATGTCCGTTCTGTAAGCAGTTCCATAAGACGCCGAAATATCTGGTCGATACGGCCAATAATGGCGCGGTGAACTGGGAATGGCGTCACTTCAACCTGGCTTTTCATGAGCCAATGGCAACCAAAGCGGCAATGACAGCAGAGTGCGTGGCAGAGCAAAAAGGACCGAAAGGCTTCTGGGGTGCGACCAACTACTGGTTTGAGCACACGCAGGGCAATGGCAAAGGCTTTGAAGACAGCGCAGGCATCCCTGCATTGTTTGAGCTGGATAAAGCAGCGTTTGACACCTGTATGCAGGATCCGAAAATCATCCAGCGCATCAAGCGTGATATGGATGCCGGTACCAAAGACGGCGTAAACGGGACGCCAACTACCATCGTGATCGACAACAAAACCGGTGAACGTGAAAGCATTGTCGGCGCGAGACCATTCGCAGGCTTCGTTGACGTCATTGAGCGAATGGTGAAAGGTGGTTTAGAGAAAGCTCCCGCACCGGCACAGGCCAAAAAATAAATGTTGATGCCCGGTTTCGCCGGGCATTTTTTAATGTTCATTGAGTATCCCAGAAAAGCCATTGATTTATTCTAAAGGTTATTAAAATCTTCCGTCTCAAATCGTCTTAAATGTTGATATAATTAGTCATTAAAACATTAATTATAAGTGGAATGAATGGAAGGCGAAAAGGAAAAAGTCAAGATTTTCTATTCTTGGCAATCAAGCTATGACGAACGCAAAAATAGGTTCTATATTCGTGATGCTTTAACAAAAGCAGTGACGCATCTGAATGAAAAACAATCAACATTCATATATGAATGGGATCAAGCCACGGATTACTCATCAGGAAGTCCTGACATTTTAGCAACTATATTGGCTAAAATATCGGCATCACAAATCGTGATTAGCGATGTGACAGTGATACCTCAAAATGGGACACCTAAAAATGAATTTCCAAATCCTAACGTTATGTTTGAACTGGGTTTTGCAGTTGCAAAAATAGGTTGGGGGCGAATAATTACTTTGTTGAATAGTAGCGAAGGGCATGGCCCCAAAGACCTACCATTTGACATCAATAAGCAGAGGGTTTCACTATATAATTCGAATAGAGATGACGGAAAGAAAAACCTAGAAAAGTTACTTATATTCGCCATTGAATTGATCACCTCTAATAACCCTGCATACCCTAATGAATCTGACCCAGCCATAACAGAAAAAATCAAGCGCCAGAGTGATATTAATACCCTGACCGGTTTAATGAATTATCTCGATACAAATATACTTGATTATTATTTTGAGGCATTGCCTAACATAATGTATTTTGATGGCTCAACCTGCTGGGAATCATTTAGAGCGATATTCAAGTCAAGTGCATTTTATTTGTATGACACTACAACTTTCAAAATACTGAACAATATTTATGAAAACTGGAGTCAATTAGTTGAAGCTGGTCAGTTTTTTTATGATCATCACCAGAATGGACTTGATTATATATTTCCAGGGAGAAAAAGGTACGAAAGCAGCGATGCTCAGATGGCTTGGGATGTTATTGGCTCGCTTTCAATGTCATTGCAAATGGAATTGGCTTCTTTAATAGAGAATTTAAAAAATAAATTCCCAGAGATAGATATTAATAAAACCAATAGTGAAGGCAGAAAAGATATCATCCGATCAAGACCTTAGTCTTATTGAATAAAGGCCCATTACGGGCCTTTTCTTTACACGATAATGATGGATTCGTTTCGTTCTCGCCTATGGTTATATTGTTCCAGCAGCTCCATCATTGAGCCATTAATGTTGATGCGGCTCTGTGTGCGGGTAATCGCGACATAAAGCAGGTTCATCTCATCAATAATGCTTTGTTTCGATTTCTTCATCATCAAAGCTTCAATAATGCTTGGGTAATCATCATTGAGGATAACGTTATCCCATTCCATGCCCTTGGATGTGTGAGCCGTGGTGATAATAAGATCAGCATCTTTGTGGGTACGAGCCTCATTCAGGCGCATCGTATCGACCATGCCGGGGATATCAACGTAGTTTTCCATCAACCTGATAGCCCGCATCATGTTCGTGTCTTTGGTCGTTTCGGCAATCTCCTGGAAGTTGGCCCAGTTACCGTAATCTGTCAGCACCCGAGGGTTTTTAATAGCTTCATAGTTACTTGTTTTCATGGCGTGAAGATCAAGCAACTCCCCCAGATTGTACTTACCGATACCACCATTCCACATGACACGCTTCCCCATCAGGATAGCCTCATAGGCAGAAGAAATGACTCCCATGTACGTTCGTGAGATAACAGCATGGAAGCCATGTTCGGCGATTTCATGAGGCTGACAAACTTCATCCAGCTTACCCAACCCTACAAGTGGGTGGGTTTCGCCAATCATGGATAAGACCACATTGGCAAGAGCTGCAACCATTGGGCCAAAGCGGAAAGACTTTGTCAGCCTGAGGACTGACGCGCCTTTTTCTTCAACAACGTCCAGCGCATTCTCTGCACCACGCCAGCGGTTAATCATTTGATGCTTATCGCCGACAAATAACTTCGCACACTTGTTATTGAGCACAATATCGAGTGTCACGGGGTTGGCGTCCTGAGCTTCATCGAACAGGATAATGTCATAGACCGAATCCAATGCAGGGTTAGACATCTGATAAAGCTTCAGTAACGTGTTATTCGTGCAAGGCACGTCAGATTCCTGATCGATTTGTTGCTTCCAGATCCGACGCGCTGCGCGCAATGCCGAATCCACGCGTGAAGGTGGGATTTTGTCAATGTTGCCGAGATCTTTTAATACGTGGGTCGTGTTAATTTCATAGTCAGCTGAGTTCATAAAGTGTGAAAGGCCATTGATAGCCAGTTTGACCACGCGCCAATCCTCTTCCTCCATCAGATCGCGGTACTCTTTAACCTGAATATTCAACTTTGTTTTATGGCGATAATGCTTAAAGCGTGCAGCGGCCAGCGCATGAGAGGTTTTGCACTCCACGTTTTTAGGGAATTTTTTCTCCGCCTCTTCACGGATAGACTTATTGAAGACCAAGTAAAGCATCTTCTTGTCTTTATGCGTGTCGGCATAGACCTTTAGTGTGAATGTTTTGCCCGAGCCTGCATAGGCCTGCACGCAAACCATCGATCCGGGCTCAGCCTTGTAGTCGATAATCCTCTGTTGCTCGTCAGTTGCTGCCATGAGCCTTCCTGTCGGTTGAAATGGACATAAATGGTACGATTTATACAACCGAGTTGGCACAAAAAAGGAGAGCGGATCGGGGACAAAAAAGGCTGACTAGTGGATTCATTCGGTGTCTCATAGAGACGATAAATTTGGGGAGGTATTATCGTAAAACTCGGTAGTGGTTACCGGTTTAGAAATCCCCACAACAACAGGCCATAAGTGCATGAAGAATCCCGATGAAGAACCCTTAAATAGCGAGCCCATTAGCCCAGATAGCCTTGTTAAAACGTTACGCACGCTGTATATGAAGAGCACGCGCGCCCTTCGTGAGTCTGACCGGCAGGCACAAAAGAAAAAGCAACTGCAAAAGGCCGTGCAGGATGCCACAATGCAGTTAAACGAACTAACCATTCAAAGTCTGGATGAGCAGCGCAGTGAGGCGTTTCTGGTGCAGCAGGATATAGCAACAAAAGCACTAAGAAAGGCCAATCGTAAACTGGCGAAGTTCTTTGATACAGCTGAGGAAGTGGAAGATCGCACTACGCTTGCGATGACAAACCTTCGGGATTATCTCTCCACGAATATTGATGAGAGGAATAAATGATGTTTTACGCATACTCGGTGCTGTGGATGATTGCCTGGAGCCTCATTTCGATTTACGTGTATCGTAAGGACAAGCAACAGGCTATCGAGAGAGGCCCGCGAGTAGAGGAATTAACGCTTGATGCGCTGGCCTTTCTCGGTGGTTGGCCGGGTTGCATCATCGCCCAGCAGATGTTCAAGCATAAAACACGTAGTGCATATCAGCGCCGATTTCGTGCTTTAGTAGGGGCCTGGGTGCTTGGCTATGCTTCTTTGTGGTATTTTTTGTGGGTTGGTCAAATTATCTAATCACCAGCATTTCAGACCAAAAAGGGAGGTTGCATTTTTAATGCGCCTCCCTTTTTGTTTACTTCAAAAAAGTAAATTGCAAAAATACAATCCTAGGCTGCAATTTTGCATGGGGAGGATGCATGTATTTATCGGGATGGGACGACGTCAAAGTTTTCCTTGCTGCTTTTCGAACCAATTCCTTGAGGGGGGCATCGATTCGTTTGTCGATGGATCAGACCACGGTAAGTCGAAGGCTAACAAATTTAGAAAAACAACTCGGTGCTAAACTGTTTTACCGCACGCCAGATGGATTAGTTCCTACTGAAGTGGCAGAAAGAGTGTTAGGTATCGCCCAGGAAATGGAGCGTAACTCTGTTTCCTTTCTGCGCTTGAGTGAAGGATCTAATGGTGAATTCTCCGGTGACGTATCAATAGCTACTACAGACAGGCTTGCAGTCGAATTCCTAATGTCAGCAGTTAAGATATTGAGAGATCGCTACCCCAATATTAATGTCACCATGAAACTTGGCGCACAGATGGCAGATATGTCGCGTGGTGAAGCTGAAATTGCCGTGCGAATCCAAAGACCTGCGGCACCAGATCTAATTGCTAAAAGGCTAGGGAGCTGGGATGTCGGCCTATACGCAACCCAGACATACCTTGATAAGTTTGGCCCACCAGAACTCGGCCAGCACCTTGCTAACCATGATATCGCTTTATACGACAATAAATTCAGCAGCCCTGTACCTGATACGATGGTAGGTGAATCTCGCCGAGATGCGCGGGTTGTAGCCAGGCTGACATCAAGCTTCTTACTCACAACCTTTGTGCGTTCGGGAATGGCTTTAGGGGAACTGCCATGCTACCAAGAGCAACGGTATCCTGAGTTAATTCGAATATGGCCGGATAAGGCCAGAAAGAAAAAATATGAAGTGTGGAAAGTCGTACATAAAGATGCCGCTGAACTCGCTAGGGTAAAAGCAGTATCAGAAGTCATTTCTGAAGTGTTTGAACGTGATATTAAGCCATTTGTCGCAGACCTACAAAGCTCGCTGTAATTTGCGCTACAAAGCAAAAACCCGACCGAAGTCGGGTTTTCTTGATGCTGGCCGTAGCCGCTGAATTAGATGCCAGCTGGCAGGGCGGTCGTTACGGCGCTGGTGGAAGTCATCATGCCGTTGATGATATCCGGCGCGTAGTACAGGCCGATGGCCGCACCAACAGCGACCGCGAAGGTCATCAGGGACTGGCGAACAACCGCAGCAGCAACGCCGACGATGACGATCAGACCCACCAGCACGCGGCCCAGAGAACCCTGCATGTAGGAAGTGATTGTGGCCCACACTTCGCTAAAACCAGTTTGCTCGGTACCTTTCGCGTAAACGGCGGTCACGCCCAGAGCCAGAACAGCGGAAGCAGCCAGAACAGATTTCAGGTTACGGGCGGAGATAGTTTTCATCGTTAACATCCTTTCTTGAGTTAAATTTCAGTTTTTGGATGTTCACCTGACTATTTAACGGGTTTCAGCAGGGAACGCAGATAAATATACAGATACCGAATACCTGATTCATTAAAAAAGCCTGACAGAAATACCTTGAAACATGAGAAATAAGGTGACTTTTTGATGCAAAAAGGGAAATGGTTAGATGTAATGGATAAAAATCTGATTTATTGAGTTTTCTGCATGTAGAAAAAAGGTGAACAAATCGCATGGCTAAACGTTTTGTTGCTTGTTTTCCCTGTGTTGTAATGGTTAGTGCAATTACAAACTTCTAAAATGGTGACTCATGGATCTCAAGAAAAAGCTTTTGGTCAGTTCCTTGGCTTTCACTCTCTCGTTATCAGCCCAAAACGCATTCGCGTTTAAATTTGACGATCTGCTTAACGGTCTGGGTAGTAGCCAAGAACAAAGCGAACAAATCCCTCCACGCGCACAGAAAGGCGCGCAGATAAACCACCAAACGCAAATCGTAATTGGCTTCTCGCCAGAAGGGTCAGCCCAGAAGGCGATCATCAATGCTATCCGCTCGGCAAAGTCAGAGCTCCGCCTGGCCGCATATTCCTTTACATCGAGAGATATCGTGAAAGAGCTGGTGGCAGCAAAGAAGCGTGGTATTGATGTCAAGATTGTGGTGGATGAGAAAGGCAATAAGAGCAAGCACTCTATATCAGCGATGAATACGGTAAGACTGGCTAAGATCCCAATCCGAACCAACGGGCGATATGCCATCATGCACGACAAGTTCATCGTGGTTGACCGGCAAACGGTGGAAACTGGATCTTTCAACTACAGCGATAGTGCGAATAAGCGAAACAGTGAAAATGCGATCGTGTTGTATAATTTACCAGAAGTGGCTGAGGTTTATCTGGAGCATTGGGAACGCCGTTGGGCAGGCGGGACCGAGCCGGAGATGAGCTATTAAGTTGGAAGTGTCAAGTTAGCGAACTGAAAACCACTCTATATATCGAGTGGTTTTTTTGTTCAACGCAAAATGGCGGTGAGCTCGCTCTCGTTAGTATCGACAAAGAACACCTCCCATAGCTTTTTCGCCAGGGTAGGGTTGATGACATTCACCTTGGAAATAGGCATCACACGACTCAGACCCAACCCCATAAAGTGCTCATAGAGCATGCGGGAGTGCCCACCAAACACACTTAGCGGCTGATTCAGAAGAAACACCACCTCTGCCATTGTTAAGCCTTCAACCTGCAACGTATAGCCCAGCGCGCGGGAACAAATCTCACGCATTACGCCGCGCTTAACTCGATAAATTTCATCTTCACTGAAGTGCTTTGGTAACTCACTTCGATCGCAGGTCATAGGGTCGATGCCGTCAATATAGCAGGCCGAATCATACTCAATACGGTACTGTGGCTCACCACTGTCATCGGTATTTTGCAGGCAACCAACCGGGTCAAGAATGGTGCCATCCTCCAGGACTAACCAGCCATACTGCGTATGAGATATTGAAAAAACGCCGTGATCACCATCGTTAACCGCCTCTTTATGTCGCGTTAGCCGAGTTCCCAACATTGCCTTACCACCGAAAACACCCCGCTGAAGAAGCGCACGACAAACTAGGTATGAATGTTGTGGTGTCCATTCGGCGTGAGGAATGCTGATACAGTAGCTTGTCGCAATGAGACGGATTCCATCAATAAGAGGGCTTATCATATTTACTCCGATAAAAAAGGCGTATCAAGGATACGCCTGTCCCATTGATCTTACTTTTTTGATTTCGGCTTTTGTTCAGGCTCCGCCGAAATGTAACGAAGGGAGTCAGTCCGCTGGCCCGGCTCACCAACACCTTGGAGAATCAGTGAATAGGTTCGCTTGCCTGCAACGATAAACAGATCCGTTGCTTGCGACCAGGAGGCCTTATTTTCACTGCGCTGGACACGGAGAATACCGCCAGGCAGCAATTTCAGTTGCCAACCTTTCTCGTCTGACAGGTAGGCACTTATGTTCTCACCCTTATCCGTTGGTAGCAGGAAGATTTTGGCAGCAAACGTGCTGTAGAGATAAACGGTATCCTGTTGTTGAGCTTTATACTCAACTTTCAACGCCGAACCTGTGTAGTTCAGATCCGAACCCGTCATCGTCATAGGTTGAGCGAACTGATTAGTAGCGGGGAGCTCAACGCGCTCCGGTCGGATAGGTTCTGGTGAGCCTGCTGGTGCAGGCTCAGCCGCCTGAGTTGGTACAGGAGTTGGTACTGGCTCAGGCGCTGGCAGTTCAGCCTTCGCTTGCTCTTCAGCCACTGGGGCCGCTTTTACGTCACCGCCCAGTGAAGGGGAAACGTCGGCTTCAGGTGAATTTTCCTCAGCGATCCCAAACTTGGCCGGGTCATACTCCCGCTCATTGCTGGCCGCAATTGGAGCAGATTGCTCTGCCTTAACGACATCTTCAGCCGGAAGGATTTCTGCCGTAGGCATAACAGGCTCAACCACTTCGGCTTCAACCGGAGTTTTAGTTTCAGGCAAACTGTTCTTCTTCAGTTCGGCAATTTCCAACGCGGGCGTTTGCGGCTCGTTTTTGCTATCAGTTGTTACGGCTTCGGCATTAGTCAGTTCAGACTCATGAGCTTGAGTGCCGCTGTTCTCAATGTCCTCTTTGACTTTATCAGTCAGCGCAACACCGTCGTTACCGATATTAACCGACATAGCTTCGACTTTCTCAGCCGGAGTTTTATCGCTCGTTAAAATAACAGCCGTCATCGCACCCCCTGCGATAATGGCCGCTACGATCACGGAAAGCACCGTCTTCTTCGATACTTTCTTCGTTGGTTCAGGCGTGTCCGCTTCCGCAGAGCGTTCACGCAAAATTTCCTGACCGTATTCAGCGCCAGTGCCGCGTTTCTCAGTCATCTATTTCCCCTCAAATTCATTCATGCACATTACCGATCACTGCAACGTTCGTTATGTTTACCCCGTCGCAGTTCAGCCTATTTAACAAACCCCGCAGAACGGAGCCCATGACCAACAGTGTTACCCTCACTGCCTGGTTGGATTGCTTGGTGATTATAACGGCATTGCTTCCGCTGCCGAAATTCAGAAGGGCGAAAAGGTCTGCGTTTTGCTTCCCTTTTCAGATGGAGTGGATATAAAAAAAGAACGCCGACTAAACGGCGCTCCATGAAAGAAAAGGTGAACGACTACAGTTCGCGGGTACCACGACAGTCTGGGAATAGGGAGCAACCAAAGAATGCTGACTTGCCAGATTTTCGAAGAACCATCTTTCCGCCGCATACCGGGCACAACGGCTCTTTCGCATCAATGGATTGAGTGGTTGCTTGGGACTTAGGGGGATTCTGTTCTAACTCTCCATTCCCTTTAATCATTTCGATCAGTTGTGTACCGTCGAGTAAAATAACCTTTCCTTTCACATTTTCGCGTTGAGCGAACTTCCATGCTTCATCGGTAAACAGGCCTGACGTAATAATGAATCCACGGTGAAAGCCGTCTGCGAGCACCACACCGTAAATTTCGCGGACAATAGCAACACCGACACGGTTTGTTTTCCAGTGTTTGCATTGCACCATTTCCCGGTGGCCGAAACCCTGAAGCTCAACATCCACACCACCGTCAGCGCCAGCCTGAGTAACACGGGCGCGATAGCCTTTAGTTTCGAAGAACTTGCAAACCACTTTTTCGAACTGATCCCACGTCATTCGCTCTAAGACCTGACGTGCATTGACGACTCCTTTTAGCTTGCCAAGCGCACGCCCTGAAGCCGATAACTGAAGATATTTAACGACCGTCCCAACAAAGAAACACAAGCCGATATAGAAAAGGAAAGCACCCACTAGCAGCGGTAGTTTGGCATGGAGCAGGTTCATGACAGAGACCATTTTGTCTTCAACCTTCTCACCGGGCGGGAACAACACATCGACAATCGCCTGGCTGATGGCACCTTGATACCCATAAGCATAGAGAAGGACCGTGATTGCCGCGATTGGAAGCCCGATATAGACACGAAATAGCAATGTGGTCTGAGGGGCATTTAAAGTGCGCCAATTTTCTTTTCTGAACCACGTTCCGACAACAACCCGCCCAGAGAACGTGAAAAACAGGAAAATGGACAACGTCAGCAGAAAGGAAATCAGCTGAATTTTCGAGCTCCCCGCAAAAATCGTATTGAGCACTATAATCAGGCCCGACATACCATAGAAGCGGATCCGCATTGCCTTTTCGGGTGTAACCTGACGTTTCTTTCCTTTCGACATTTACTGCACCTATTTTCGTTTTTTAGGCCAAGCCCGGCGAGCCTTGGCCCTCACCGACAGCTCATTGGAATTTAGAATCACGATGTCGTAAACGGCAATCAACCCCACTACGGATGGCGTGCCGTAAACGACAATTTCAGGGATGAGAGGTAGGTATGGTGAAATGACAGCATAGTAAACCACTAGTGATAAGACATACGTTGCCCAGATGTAGTAAATTTCTTTGCGGGCCAGCAAAAATACAGCGGCACAGAACAAAGCCATGTTTCCAACACCGATAATGTGGAAGAGCTCGGCCTCATTCTTACTGGCATATACAGCCAGGGCATAAACACCAGCTATCATTAACATTAAAACGTAGTTCACCACACGCAAAACCATATAAACCTCAACAAAGTAGCTTAGTCATTTGAATGTGCCGAGTTTATCATCGGCAGATCCGCTGACGAAATCACTCCAGTTTCGGCCGCAGGCACGTACCCAGCCATAGCATCCTGGTTATCGCATGCGATTTGGTTGGGGATCCAAAAATCCCCGTTCGTTGCTTCAACAAACCGAAAAACCATTTGGCAGGGGACATTTAGGACAGACGCGATAATCATGGTTTGGTTGCTCCCCTCAATAAATCGGGCGCTTTCATACTGAGCATCCTCAGCGAGCCCTTCGTTAAATAAGACTTGTAGTGCATCCAGCTCCGTCACTGGATCCGTCGTCACCTCTTTGCTCGGCGCTTTCTGTTGCGCTGGGGCTGACAGAGGTGTCACAGGCATCGGCTTTCCCGGCCCGACGTTAGCGCACCCCCCAAGGATTAGAACCATCAAAACTGACAGATATTTCATTGCATTACTCCTTCATGACGATGGAATTGTGGTTATTGAATAAGTGGATTACCTGCTGAGCCGATATATCCTCCCAGCCTTCAGGCATATCCGGTAGTTCATAGGTCATGGTATCTTCACGGGCATTCACGGGAATGGAGCAAACGAGAGAGAAGTTTCCTTGCTCGTCAGATATTGCCCATATTTGGGAAAAACCAATGACAGCCCCTGCCGTGACGCGCTGATTAATGCCCAGCATCATGCAGATAGCGCGTTGATATCCCATTGCACCAGGCTCACCGTATAGCGCACAATCAACACCTAGCGCAGTCAAAGCATTTACAGCTAATTGCATTAGCTCACGAGAGACAGCCTCACCAGCAGGGTTGTCATGACGCAAGGCATAGGGAATGTGATCAGTCTCAGCCAAAAGGGAATCATCCCCGGCCAACTTAAAGCCGGTCACTTTTTGGATGTGTTCATAACGTGAGCGGAAAAAATATTCAGGTACGCAGAAGTCTGGTCCTGAAAAGTTGATGAACCCAAGCCGTTCACAGACAGCCAGAGTCTGAGCTCTCCACTCATTGTAGGCTTCTACGGCACGAGCGAATTCAGCCACCATTTCAGGTGATTTTGTCTGGTAGAAGATTTCAATCATCATTTTCGCGCACCATCTGCACCTTGGCGGATCACTGCCATTTGTACGTCGAGCGCATCGTAATTGTTGAACGGATTAAAATTGAACAATGTGTGTATGACACGGGCATGAATCCGGTCATGCGGGACCAATCCTCGTAAAGGCTTTGGTGTGCCAGGTGGGTTTTCCCAGTAACGACTATCCCATGAGTGATCACGGTTGTCCCCGGCCATAAAGTAATAGCCTTCAGGAATAACCCAGCGACCTTTTGTTGGTACATAAGCAGCGTGTGTATCGATCACAAATCTGTACGGTTTACCAGTGCGCTCATCACAGGCCGAGAACACAAGGAAACCACCTTTTTCTTCGGTTTTTTGCCCCAGTACCCTACCATTGACTCGATACGTTTTGTCTGTGTCAAATTCAACCACATCACCGGGAATGCCGATAATGCGCTTTGTATAAAGCGTGCGAGGTACTGAAGGAGCCTTGAACACAGCTACATCGCCGCGCATTAATCGGCCATCGTCCAGCAATCCCCCCAGCCTGACCGCCGTAACATAGTCACCTACTTTATAGGTGGGCTGCATGGAGCCCGTAGGGACGCTGTAGATTGAGCCTATCCACCGATCACTGACAAACAACGTCACGGACAAGGCAAGGGCGATCACAAGCCAGGGTTGCGGTTTTCGGCGTTTGATGACATCTCGGCCCAAAACTGCCACCAGCCCGACAAATAAAATACCGAGCCCATTCATGAATGCACCGCCTTCAAAGAACGCGCGTAACGAGTGAGTGAATCAGCCAGGCGTATGTAAATTGACAACAGGTAGAAGTGATATGCGCTACCTTGCGCCATTTTTACGGCCAATGGATACTCTATTTCTTCGCCTCCTTCCATGATTATGAGGGACAAGTTGACGAATTGGTCATCACGACTAAAGCGTACACGGATTACCCGATTCGTTTTTACCGGCAGGTAATAACAGCGATACCCGATCACCGCAAAAACCAGTAAGAAAAGAGCCAGCAAACCGACTGGGACAATCCAAGTTAATTCCCCCGATAAACAGAACCAAAAGGCAACAGAAACAGCACCGTCAGTCAGTAACGTGAATACGCGGTTGAGCCGTAGGCGGCCAGTCAAGATCATCAATGGTACGAATCGGAGCATAGCTTCCTCCTGTTTATGGATGCGGACAGGATACCGAACACCTAACCGGTGACTGAGTTTTTTCATCGACAAAACGAAGACGAAAAAAAGGGGGCTTATTACTGATAAAAATTGACCTCATTTTCTTTGTCAGCAAATTTGTCGTGATAGCTTGAAGGTAGATTCTATTGTTCTTTAGGAGTGCGCATGTCCACCAGCCTGATTGCTCGGCAATTACCCGCGTTCGTCAATGACGCGATAGGCGTTGTTAGCTTTGGTCCCAAATTACTGTCCCATTCCGATGACATCCTTGATTTCAACGGTAACAAAATGACGCTGGAAGAAGCCATGAAATCGGGATCTGAAGATACGAAAATCAGCGAAACAAGCGCACTCTTGGTAAAGCACCTTGAGGCTTGTGACCCTGCGGTGTACTTCAAGCGCAAGACGGGATTCCTGTCCCGCATCTGGGATGCCCTGACGGGGTCAAAAGAAACACGCATGATTGAGTTCACCATGAATTGTCGTCGTGTCGATCGGCTGGTGGCACAAGCCCCATTGATACTGGAGCAGGCGCAAAAAGGCGTGCATATCTTGTTGGCGCTTGAGCAAATCTATACGCGTGACATTGAAGCTTTGGACGCTTACATCCAAGAAGGCCGGGCATTTATAGCCCAATATCGTGAAAGTGGGGAGGGGCTATCAGATCAGTTGGAGTACGGACTGACCCGCTTAGCTCAACGCATCCTTAATCTGGAAGTCACCAAAGCCTCTTCAGAAATGAATAAGGTTCAGGTAGGGATGTTGCTGCACTCTGCCGCAACAGAGGTAGACCTTCTGGATGCGGTTGTGAAAAGTGCAATCCCTATCTGGCATCACCAAATAAAACAACTGCGAAGTGGAGCGGCCAATATCGAGATAGATCCGCAAGTCGAACAGCGTTTTCGAACGTTGGTAAACAAACTCAACGATAACGTTAAAAAGGGTAGCTGATATGACCAACACAATCACTGTCACCGCTGATCAGATTATTTTGAACAAAGAGTCTGAAAAGTTTGCCGTCACCCCAGCTCAGCGCGATCAGGTCGCTGCCGTCGCAAACACCCTTGTGCTGGGCGATCCAAGGAGCGCACATAACTTTGGCCGCAGCAAATCACCCGATGGTGCCTATCTGGATAAGCTGTTGGAAAACGTTCATGTCTATAACCAAGGCAAGGACGGCAAGCGGCTGAATGAAATCGTTGAACTTGCTCGCGATATCAGTACGTCTGTACAGCCTGGCAAGGTGCAGCAGCTGTTACTGAAAATCCCAGTGCTCGGGTACTACGCGACGCGCGCACTTCGACTCGCTCATCGGGCGAATGACCGTTTTGACAACGTTAAAAACCAAGTCAGCTTACTGACGGAAGACATCACCAGCATCTCGACTGATCTCATTGGTCACAACAATAACCTCGACATTTTGTATGAGGAAGTGCTGGCCGAAGTGCATGAGTCGGGCATTAATATTGTGGCCGCAGGTTTCGCGATAGAGCATATTGAAGCCACCCTGAAACAGCGCCGCAAGGCATTGAAGAGCGACCCAGAAAACAATTTGCTTGCTTTGGAAGTCAGTAATATCGACCACCAGCTGGCCGTACTGAAAAAACGCAAAGTAGATATCATCATGACGCAGCAGAAATGCTTTGAGGATTTGACCATGATCCGAATGATGCAGCGAAATAACCTCAACATGCTTGACCAGTTTGAAACCATCAAGCGTGTAACACTCCCATCTGCCAAACGCGCTCACTTGCTGGTGGATCAGGCCACACAAAGTAACAACCGTTCAAAGCTGGTTCAGGCAGTGGGCGATGTCGTTAATGCGCAGGCGAGACACCAGGCAGACTTGGTCAGCGAGAGCTCCATCCGAATTGCACGGGAAGGACATCGCCCGGTGTATGATGAGTCAACATTGGAGCACATTTCAAACACCATCGGCGGTGCCGCGCGCGAGATTAAACGGATCCAACGTGAAAGCGAAGGCCACTACGCTCGCCTATCTGAACGTACAGACGCCTGGCAGAAGCACCGCCGTGAACTGCTTTTGGAACTGGCGGAATAATTTAGCAGTTACATCATAGGCCGAGTTATTCGGCCATCTCATTTAACGTTTAGTGTCCGGAGGGGGGAATGGTTAAGACAGAACCAGATATTGTCTCGACTGAAAAACGTATTCAACACAAGCGAAATCGATTGTTTTTGACGGGTTGCATCCTGTTGCTGCTTGCGGGTTTCGTCTGGATATTCAGTTGGATGCAACAGTTTGAACTGGATACACTCCATGCTATGGCGATCAATAAACCTGTTAATTTGTCTCTCGGTTCAGGGGCGTCGATAGAAGGGGGATTTGTCACAATCGGCGGGGTTATTGAAAAATACCTTTCGTATAGTATTCCATTTTTAGTTGCATTGGCCGTTGTCGTGGTAGGGATTGCGATAATGCAGTCAGAAGCATCGTACCTCATCATCATTGCGCCTGTCGCCGGTGTCATTTTTTCAACAATAATCCTGACGCATGATGAACCAAAATCGTTACCTAGCGCCACTTCGGTACGGACTGAAATACTTATTCCTGCCGGTGAGGTTAATGAATTACTGAGCGCGATCACGACAGAATACCCAGGGGTTGGCCTTATCCTGAAGGATGCGATGGAAAAGGGGAGCAATGATACAAATGCGGTTACCGCTTTTGAAGGTGAAATACGTTCAGGCTATGCTGCGGGTGACGCTCGTCGTGCGATGTCCATAAGCGTGGCATTGGTTCAGGCTCTGGCTGTGGCCGCGCAGAACACTTCTGACGAGAAGGAAGCTAACAAGCTTCTGGATAAAGCGAGCCGAGTCGCAGCCCTCAGTGTTCGCATTTTGAGGGATAATTATTTTGTGGATAGCGAGTTGGCATATCGATTATATGAATTGGCCCAGCGACTTGAGCCAAGCATTGTTAATGATGCCAAACCAAGCATTGAAGTGAAGTATCAGGAGTCGGCTGAAATCGCAGGAATATCACGAATACTGAACTGTGCTTTACTTGTGATGACAATGATACTCATCACGTTGTCTGGATTCGCAAATAGAAATCTGCGTTTGCTGAAGCAACTGAGAACGCAGCCGTGAACCACAATTCATAGAAACGAAGAGCCCCGGTTTTGCCGGGGCTTTTGATTAATGGTAGTGCTTGTTGTGATCGTTTTCCTCTTCTGCTTGAGAGGCCGCTGACATAATAGCCGGAGGTTCGGCGTAATCCTTTCCCTCATCATCCGGCTTCTTAAAGAATTTTGACCAAATGTAGTGACCAGCCAGTAAGGCAACTCCACCACCAATCATCAGCACATCAAACAAGTCGAGCTTAGGCATTTTTCTTCTCCAGTCAAAATGGGTCCATACCCGGCTGGCGTTTAACGCTTTCGGGCAGCGTAGGCAGTTCCCAATTTAAACACGGGCATTCTGACAAAAACACAGAAAAGGAGAGCGAAACGAGGGGGAAAAAAATCTGGCTCCATACAGTGCCATGAGATAATTAAGGCTCTTACCAACGCAGAGGTTTTAATGGCATTGATTATCCGAGCAGGAACCGGCCAGAGTGATACCACAGTCACCAAGGCTGATGAGCAAGGGCTTCTTGACCCTGTATTCGTTCAAAGCGTTCTGAAAGGGTACCCTGAGTTTTCTCAGCTAAGTCAGGGCATCACGTTGAATGGTGTGGTCTATGATCGTGTTCTCATGAATGAAGACGCGAAACACAGCGAGCTGGGTTTGAATCAACGAGCCACCACTTTGCTGGAGGAACATGTTTGCCTGGAAGGGCCGATCGTCGGTGATGTGTTGTTGCTAACGTCAGGAGAGCTTTACTGACACGTCGGTAATAAAAAGGCAACCATGTGGTTGCCTTTTCTTGTTGGATCATCCCAGCTGGTGGGGGTATTTGAGCCACCAGTCAGGTGAGTATAGGAAGTTTCCTTTCTCTTTCCAGCCAGCACCTATCAGCTGATCTTTAACAAAGTCAGGTTGTTTGCGTAGCGTGTCAATGGAAACTTCATCGACAATACAGACCGTTCCTTTCTCACCTTCAATCTCACTTTTAATGTAACGTGTCAGGCCGATGAGTTGAATGCGTGAGCTGATTGCACCTGCTGTCCGATCCATTTTTTTGGCTATCACGTCTGGCGAATGATGCTCCCCAAGTAAAGTGAATAGGAATTTATAGTTGCCAGCGAACCATAATTTACCGTTGCGCGTTTTTTCACGAGCAGGTGCTGGCTGGCGCTTTTCAGTGGATGTAGGTGGTGTCGAAGCTGCGGGGGTGGCGTTTTTTTCAGCCAGAGGAGGGGGTTGAGGTGCTGCGGTATCAATAGCCTGTCGTTTGGCATTCACTGCTTTCAACAAGGTTGCAGCGGCCATCATGTGCTCATTACACCGAACTGGTGTATCGGCTTCTGTGACTGAAGCTTTCAGCGGCCAGGAGCCTGGAATCAGGTCGGTGATCTGGGTTGCGTCAGACCACCAGGTTGGGGCTGTTAATTGCAAACCATCAATGAGCCAGCCATTGTGCAACATAGGTAGCACGTCAAAATAACGCATTTTCGACAGCACTCGTGGCTGGATAGTTGCGCACATCCAGACCTTGGCCTCCCCTGAGTCTTCAGCAGTTCCGACACGAACCAAACCCATGATAGAGAGCTGTTGAATAATATTAGACATGCTGCGCATCAGTACCTGCGTTAGTGCATCCTTACTGGGGCGCTGAGACAGAGCTGTCAGCATCATGCCCACATCCTCTGGAGTCCAAGGCTTACCGTTATTGAGCAAGTGAACTGTTCGGCGAGCAGGCGCGTCAGCATCGTCGTTATAACGAAACGCAAGAGCAGGGCGTGATGTCCACCACTCAGGCGACCGCAGTGATTGCTCTCCACGCCATACCTGTGGAGCCCATCCCATCTCGGTCAGATTGCGATAAATGCCGGACATAGTTTTACCCAAGCAAGCAATACCGACCTGGTGATTTGGCACCAGGGTTATCTGGCTGAGGTCATCAATGTTTTCACAAGTGGCAATGTACAAATCCATCGCGATACACTTGCGTTGAATTTCTTCCACATCCTTACCGATGACTGACGATAAGGCTGTAAAAGAGTAGTTATCCTTCAGCCCCTTCACAAGCTTGAGTTCGTCAGTAATCGACCACGCGATGTTCTCTTGAGTCATGTTGAGGTCCTATTTGATTACTACAGTGCTGATATTTTAACCGAGGGCAAGTCACTATCGAAATTTTGTGACCTATTTTGCACAGGGTTATGTACAGAATTTGTGGATAAAATGGCGATCAAAAAGCTTGATTTAAATTTCAAAGGCATCATTGGATTAGCCCTCTAGATTTAAGCTAACGTGCAGGTCAACGGTTGCCTGGCAGCCGGGGATGTATCTCGGCCAATCAGTTGCATTTGCTCGCTTTATAACCACGACCTCAAATCCAAACTGATCCGCAGTCAGGTCAACAATAAAGTCAGCATTATCCGCAGTTGCTTCACACCAATAATGGCCGTGCTGAGATGATGATGTGTATAACCCTCCGTCAGCGTACCCATCACCTCCACGGATCCGTGTCGGATAGCCGCCTCGGGTTAACATTGCGGCCAGCATCAAACTGGCATATAGACAGGTTCCCTTGGTTGAGGAAACATTGCAGTGTGCTAGTAACCCGTCGAGTATAATTCTTGCCTTCTGGGCAATCTCGGTTAATGAAGGTCGGGCTGGTGGAATGGTTAGGTGATGTGGGCTCACGGATTAGCCCTCATTCAACAGACGCTGTATAGCCGCTCTGACACGCAGGATTGCCGCACGCTCAGCGATTGTGCTGAATCCCTTAGTGTTATGCTTGCGTTCAAAAATGTCTTTTTCCCAGGCGGAGATATAGCCCTTTTCCCGTGCCTCGGCCAATTTGACTACCAGTTGTTCAGGATCTGAAATGACACAGAAGGGGGTGGCACTAACCTTTGCGAGGGCCTGCGCTTCTGCGGTGGTTTCCGGTAGCGCTTTGGAAATCCCGGCCTGCATCATTTTGGTTTGGATGTTAGCTCGTATCGCGTGCTGTTTGACCGTTAATTTTTTCATAGGAAAGGTCCGCAATGCGAAGTCCTTTTCCCACTGGTTGATGACATTCTGATTGAATGCGGTTTGGATGTGACTTGCACCGTAGACCAGCGCACGACTTTCTTCACCCATGTCTGCTAATTTGGCATTGATAGACTCACGCGTTTTCCGTTGTTTCTGCGTTAGCTTCCGCTTGTCGATGTTGCTCAGGTAAAACTCAAATTCCCAGGGGGTAATCACGGATTGAGCCAATGCCATTTCAAGCAATTTTCGACTGGCTGCTTTCGTACCGTCTTTTGATATCCGATCAATTGCATTGAAAATGCCATCCGAACCCAGAGCCATGAATTTATTGACGCAGCAGTTCCCAACTCTTGCAGCCTTGTTGTTCGTTTTATTTTTGATAACGCAGATTTTTATGATTGGCTGATGGCCGCACAAGCACTGGTCAGCTATCTGCGCCCGAAAAACTTGCTGTAATGACCATTCAGTACGGGCACTTTCCCAATCTTCAGCCGTGGACATTTTCGTAATGCGCTGCATTAATTGTATGTGCTTGTAACTTTTTGCTTCGTTGCTCTCGCTCATTGTTTTTCCAGTCAATCAAATCCTTACCTTTTCCCTGTAGGGTATAGATTTTGCCAAATAAGGGTCAACGGAAAAGCACCCTGTTTTGTTGTCCTTTTCGGTACAATTAACAGCGTGTTAGTAATTGCATATTTATGCATAAAAACTAATGGAATATGAGTGAGGTTTAAGCCGTAAAAAAGGGGGTGACTCGTTAAAAGTCACCCCCCACACTGGATCCCCACCCAGACATACAATGCTTCACATTCGTTTGCATTGATTTAAATCATACATTCTTCAGAATTAGATGGAAGTCTTTTTTTGGTCAAAAAATGCATAAACCACGAATGAACATTTGAAGCGAAAATGCGTGATAAAATTGTCACGATTTTTCCATTGCTTACAGCAAGTATATATTTGCTCAGTATAATTTGCATTTTTACCACCGTGGGTCGCGTTTATGCAGCATGAATGACCTATGTGCAATGTGGGCACAAATTAACCAGAATTTAACAAATCACTCGATGGTGCGCACAACTGAAAAGCGCCGATAAAACTAGCCGTTTCATCCAACCTTTGTGACAAAATTGGTTTATCCTCTTTGGATAAATGCCTTTCTTGGCTAATTGGGCATTTCAAAAGCCAGACATTGTTTCTTGAATTATTACGCATGATCTCGGTTAAGTGATTTCGTCAGGCGACTGGGCGGGCTTACCATTTCTGTATTAACGTACAGAAGGAGCTCAGAATGACTGCAATAATTGATAAACAGATTTCCGCCGCGAACTTAAATGCATTTGGCTGGCAGTTGGGAGACCACATTCACTCAACACCGTTTACCTCCCATGTTTTTTATCTGCGGGACTACCGAGATGATCAGGTGCATTTGGTGACCATTGGACAGCGGGACTTTGATTCAGCGCGCACAAACCTTGATGTGCCCATTGGGGCTCATGTGGAGGCAATAGCTCAGCTCATTAAAAAAAGTAGGAAAAAAGCATTATCGCAAAAGCATGCTGGCGCGCTCAGCTTTGCGTTAGTGAATTACATCAAAAACACTGGCGCTTATCGCCAATGGCTCACTTTGATTTCACCCGGCGAACGCATGCACGCAGTCATGAATATCTATAGCCAGAAAAATGGCCTAGTGAGACTTCGGCCATTTATCGTGCGCCACGATGAGTTAATGCTGACACCGAACGATGTCATGCAGAGCACTGAACAGATTTTTGTGATGGATAAAGCCAGGAATCCAGAGTGGTTTAACTAATCTGATATCTACTCGATAATAAGAAAAGAAGAGAGCGTTTGCTCTCTTTTTTTTGAAGTGACTCAACATTGTGTAATTTTGCATTAACCTGCAAGTAGACGAGTAGGGCAGGAACGCATAAAATTATAATCGCGAAATGCCTTTATAAATCAATGGCTTATTTAACATAATCCTCATTATATGTATCGCGTTAACAATTTTAACAATTGGGTTTCCTGAGGAGATTTCGAACCTCAAAGTGTCAGAAATGGAATTGAAAGATGAAAATGAGAGCCAACGCATCTTGTTATCTTTCAATGTGCATAGACTTATACTTTAACCATATTATGATCGATGGATTAGACGTTAAATTAAAGGCACGACATGGGACACAACTTAGCGGAATTATCTAAAGAAGAAATGGACAAGGTTAATGTTGACCTTGCTGCTTCAGCCGTTGCTTATAAAGAGCGACTAAATAAGCAAGTGCTTGATGTTCAAGTTGAACAGGAGCAGCCAGAGCACCTGAGAGAATATTTCCGTGAGAGATTAGCTCATTACCGCAAGCTTTCCGAGACACTGCCTGGCGCGGGCTATTACGCAACGCTAGACAGCAAAGCACAGCAATGAGCTTACACTTTTAACCTACTTTTATATGGATATTAAATGACGGAATTAAACAAAAACGACTGGATCATTGAAGCTGATAAATCTATTAAGGATGTCTTAGCTAATGCACTACGAACCGATAAAAATGGTTCTTGGGATGAAAATCAGATAACAACGAACGCATTGAATGCCATTGGTAGCTTAGGGAAGCAATTGAAATGGAAATCGCAAAACCAATCTACTGTTTGGGAGTCATATAAGCAAAAAGGCAAGGCTGAGACAGCTTCAGGGGACGTACTTTTTTTTATTAAAGTAATCTTATCTAATGAGGTGACCATCGAGGGGGTAATTTACTACGAAGCAAAAAAAATGTATTTAAATGAAAGACAAGAACCTACAGGATACTCAGCTTTTGACTTCAATCAATTGGGCAGGATAGTACACCACTCATGGGGAAGCAACATATTACTATACGACGTAAGCCTTACTTCAAGTGCTAATGGAGGAGACCCGGAACACTCAGTTGGTTCGTTTGCTTTACCAGCTGCTTTTGTTTATTCCCTCCTAAAAGGCACTAGCAGATTTACTTCCAATCAATCCAAAGAATTACCAGGCTTAGGCAAGCCGTGGGCAAATTTTTTGGCTGATAATTTCTCTGGATTTGGTTTAGATTACCATCCCGCAGTCGTCGGTTACGCAAAGGAATACATATCTCAAAAGCATCCATTGTTACCTGCAAATATAGTCATTGCAACCACAAGTAAAGCGCCAGAGATAGAGCCAGAACTGGACCGCCGTTTTATTATTCCAAATTTATATATCCCGTCTGGTGAAGATGCAGATGGTGAGGTCATTCGTCATACTGATGATTAATGAGATCAGATGTTTGTGGGAAGTAAAAGTCTGTTATTATGGATTTGGGTGCTTGAATCATTTTGGTTCGAGCATTTGCAAGTTCCAAAAAGACGAAAGCCCCGAATTATATATGACAATAATTCGAGGCAGTCTCCAAACGTAGCAATTTGATTCTGCCTCCTTTAACAAAAGGAGTCAAGAGGAATGACCAAGTTTGCCCTTATTAGGCTGATTGCCGTATGTATTACGGTTTTGTGTTTCTCTCTGCTAATGCGAGATAGGCTTTGCTCTTTGAGTGTAAGCAGCGGAAATACAGTGGTTCAAGCTACTCTTTCCTGTAACGAGTAGTCTTGTGGGGGAGTTATCTCCCCCACATTTCTCTTTCTTTTGCCATGTTCGGTGATGCAAGCACCCTTTTCAATGCCTTCCTGACGATCAACGCACCTTCGCAATCGGGAGGTCATTGACGTTTGTTGTATATTCCGGAGACAGCATGCCGCGCGTCATTCCCCAGGATGGGTCACATCCTTTTCCAGCAAAGCCAATATTGAATTTTCCAGATCGATTCATGTTATCCAATAGAGCCATCAACTCTTCACTTCTTTTAAAAGGTTTGGCGGTGGAAAAAAGGTCGAACTGAGTAACATTTGAACCGGAAAAATCAGACAGCATCACGCCTGCTCGGTGGTATTGATACCCTTCCCTCCAAATTGCCCCCAGAGCTTTAACTGCGGCATTAATGATATCTCTTGTGTCTGCGCTAGCGTACACCAGACGCTCAGTAGCCCGATTGCTATACAAAGGGCCTGGCGAATAATGGCTTGTGCCAAGGAATACACTGACGACGCCACACAGTTGCTTTTCAGCCCTCAATTTCTCACTCGCTCTCTCTGCATAGGAACAAATTGCCTGGTGCATTTCGTCATAGCATTGAACTTTTTTGCCAAAAGATTTCGAGGAAATAATTTGCTCTTTAACTTTTCGCACTTCTTCTATTTCAATACAGGACTCACCGTTGAGCTCACGAACCGTCCTTTCAACGACAACGCCGAAGGTTTTTCGGATCGTAGCGATATTAGCATCAGCCAACTCTAACGCGGTATTAATGCCCATCATACGCAGCTTGGCAGAAATGCGACGACCCACCCCCCAAATCTCATCAACCGGTAATAATGACATCAATTTTCTTTGTCTGGTTTTTTGGCTTAATTCGACTACGCCCCCGGTTTTGCTCCAGCGCTTTGCCGCATGATTAGCCAGCTTGGCGAGTGTTTTTGTCGGACCAAAACCAACGCCAATAGGAACATGTGCAATTTGCAAAATGTCTTTTTGGATGGCCCGGCCAAATTCCTCGTACCCCCCTAACCTTTTACTTTCTGGCACGATCAGAAAGGCCTCGTCTATTGAGTATACTTCCATGACATCTGCAAAAGTGGATAACACAGACATAGTTCTGTCTGATACATCCTGGTACAAGGTGTAATTTGAAGAGAAGACTTGAACATTGTTTTTTTTAAAGAAATTTGCATTTTCAAAGTACAGAGCCCCCATTTTAATACCCAGCGCCTTTGCCTCCTTTGAACGTGAGATTACGATATGGTCATTATTTGCCAGAACAACAATAGGTAAGCCCTGGAGGCGCGGGTTAAAAGCAGACTCGCACGAACAATAAAAACTGTTAATGTCGCAGTGAGCAAACATCATAACGTTTTGTGAATAACGTAGGTCACAACCCCAAAGACGGTGAACTCAGCCCAATCAGCTATAGGAATTGGAGAAAAACTTGGGTTCATCGGGATAAGTGCTGGATACGGCGTTTTTTGGAGTTTTTTGATAGTAAATTCGCCATCTATGGAAGCGATGATAATGTTTCCGTCATGCGCCTGTAGGCTACTGTCTACGATAACAATGTCACCATCGCTAATATTGGCGTCGATCATTGATGTACCTGATACCCTCAAAAAATAGGTTCCCGCCGGGTGTGTTATTAATAATTCGTTTAAGTCTATGTTTTTTTTGGCGTAATCAGCGGCTGGGGAGGGAAAGCCTGCGGGAATGAGCGCCTCGAAAAAAGGCAGTTTTATCCCCGCTGGTAATTCACATAATGAAAATTGCATAACGCCACCTTTTGAATAACTGTAAATATATACAGTATTATTATTCAGGTGCGAATGATTGTCTAGTTGCTATTTTGTGATGGTATTCCGGTAAAGAATATACTCGCGATACAGAAGCATGATAAACCCACCCGCGACAAAGCCTGAAATGCTGCTCTGATATCCTTCTGGGGGGTGATAGCCTGCGATGGTAGCGAGTAAAATACAAGGCATACCAACCAATATAACGATTGTCCTTACGGCCTTTTGCCTGCCCATTAACATTAAAAAGGCAAGGCCAAGTATGAAGCCAAGCAATGTCGTAGCATCAACACCCAGACTAACAAGTCGGACTATGATTAAGGCGATTATAAATATTGCGATGAGCAGCTTATTTTTTTGGTTGCGGTACATGTAATGAATGAATTCAAGTAACCGCATCACCTCAACCTTCCCCGTGAATATCCATATACAATTTCATACCACTGTCGATGGAGTTCGTAAATATCTTAATTATAAGATCTGCATTTCTGTTGATAAGAGCATCGCGCAAAGGATAATAATATTTAGGCCATTCCTCTAAGGAAGTTGTTTCATAGAGGAAGTGGAAGCTAGGCCCCACACTTACCCAAAGCTGTGTAATCAACGCCATAAGCTCAGGGGAATCAGAAAGCGTAAACATCCGCAGTCTCAACGCCCAATGCAATAGAACGGCGGTTTTAATGTCCCCCGACAAGTGTGCCGCTTCGAGTTCGAGCGTCAATTCCACCAGTGAATTAAGCGCTTCGTCAGACATGATATTTATTGAACGAGTGATGGCGGGTAGTTCTAGCATCTTCCGTATGCCCATCAATTCAATAAGTCGATCAGGATGAATATCCGGAACCAAAAAAGCGTGGGAAGGTGAAACATGTAACGCTCCATACGAAGAAAGCCTTACCAGTGCTTCTCTTACAGGAGTAATGCTCATGTTTAAAGATTCTGCAATTTCCTTGGTGATCATCTTTTGGCCTGGAGCAAGAAACCCCAGAATTAAGGCGCATTTTAGACGATTTTCAACTTGTTGGGTTAGACTGATTCTACGCGGAGGTTTTGCATTTAATGACAATAGGATCTGGTCTGAAATGTCACATAGTTGAAATTTATTTTTATTCATAATTGAAATTCTCGCGGAACTTTAACCTAACAAAATATTTTTAGGAACATTTTATTAGAATTGAATATTCTAAAAAAATCAATTTTCAGAAGTAACGAATTCTTTCATTATCATAGATCATGATGATTTTTGAATGAACGACGGGTATCCTAAGAGTAGTCATAGCTGTGTACTCTGAGGTTACGGTGAAACGGTTATTTAGCTTGGATGACGTTGATATTATTGAACAAATTTTGAAGGTTTCAGATGCGCTAGGATGCAAAGGCTTCTCCTATGCGGTCCAGCCTAAAAGCAAAAAAGGTGGTTCCGTAATCGTCTCGAACTTTCCACCACACTGGCAGGTTAGATACGAAAAACTATCATATCATCACATAGACCCTATCATGACATGTGCTAAAAAAAGTATACAGCCTTTTCACTGGGCTGATGCTGGTAGCAAACCATATCAGGATGTCAGAAATATTCAGATATCCGACCATGCCATTCCTGGTGTACTGAATGGATACACAATACCTTTGCATGACCACATGGATAACGTAGTGGCCTTTAGTGTTTGGAATGACAATTCATCCAGCGAACTCCAGCGACCTCATCATCCAATAAATGATAATATATATAGAAAAATCATAACCCTACATGAGATGATGTTAACCAAAAAAAATGAAGTGGCTGAAATAGAACAACACATCCTTAGCAGCAGGGAACTACAGGTGCTGCAACTGTCCGGACATGGAAAAACCTACAAAGAGATCGCTCAGACTCTATCAATTTCTGAGAACACTATAAAATTTCACGTTAAGAATATCCTAACCAAATTGAATTCTAGCAATATGAGACAAGCCATAACTACGTTAAAAAAGACTTCTGGCTATTTTTAAGTGGAGAAATAGCTTCAGAAAGAGTCACCATACACCCGCTCGGGCAGCGCGCTGAGTTTTTCACAAATCTCGCCCCTAACAAACAAGCAGTAATCCCGCTTACCAACCAAATACACATCGTAATCCACCAGGCAAGCATGTGCATTTGATAACTTCACAAGCAAAGCACTCATAATGTCCGGGAAGCCTGGCGCTTGATTCAACAGGTGAAAATTCACTGTAAATCGCGTAGGTAGAGACTCCAGAATATCTCTTTCATAAAAATCATTTTCATTCTGAACACCCCAGTAAAAACTTATCTTTCGTTCCGAATCTTTATTTGCTTCAGTGAGTAAAATAGAGCGAGCATAAGAATAACCAGAACCAAAGGCCAGAACGATGACAGGCCTACCGCTGTCTGAACGAAGCCAGGCGTTCCCCATAGGCCCGGCAACAACAACGTCATCACCGACCTTTAGTTTTTTGAGAAAACTATCATGCTTCCTTGTGTCGGCGATATGTAACTCGATCACCTCACCTGAGTTTTCGGGAGAAGCTATCGAAAAATACCCAGATCGGCCGCAATTTAGAATAACCTGAACATATTGACCGGGCTGATAATTTAGTTCAGATTCAAGTCGAATCACTACACGATAGATGTAAGAGTTTAGAGCTCTCATGCTTGATACAGTTGCCGTTACCATTTTTGCCTCACGTTAAAGGCTGGGGATGACCCAGCCAATAAACATCAAATGAACAGGTTGTTTGAATGGTTGTTTAGTAGAAATTGTCCACACTGCTGAACAATAGACTCACTGGCAACAGCGTGCTGATTCATGGTGTAACTGTCGCGCAACCATTTATCCATCGGTGTTTCGTTTTTATATATCGAAGCACCGCCCACCAAGTCATAAATGGTTGAGATGATTTGACGGGAAACCTTGAATGCTTGTTGCCTTGCCAGGGCAACTGTAATGCGGTGAGCGTTGCTCAGCGGCTCTTTACCTACAAGGCCATCCCATTGCTCATTCAGTGATGAATAAACGGCACATCGTGCGCTATAGAGCTCAATTTCACACCGTGCAAGAACCGCCTGCACTCGTGGACTTTTTTTCCACGAAACCGACAGTGAGCGGTCGTATTTGTGCTCAGCAAGGCTGATCGCATAGTCCAGAGCAGCACGCGCCATCCCGAGTGGTATTCCTGCCATGTTGCGCAGGATAGCATCAGGAACATCGTGTAAAGGCCCTTTGCGATAAGGCTCATTGAAACTAAAACTGTGCTCGTAGGGAACGAACATGTTATTGGCACCATAATCACGACTTCCACTTCCGGCAAGACCAGTCGTGTGCCAGTTATCGTGTAATTCGTACTCATCAGGTTTTGCCATCATAACCCGCCAAATTGGCGCTCCGTGGCGATCAACGACCTGATTACCATCCTGATAAACGAAACACCCTGCGCTGAGTATATCGCAATGACTTAAGCCACTGCCAAACCGCCAGCGGCCGGAAACACGATATCCACCAGGCACTATCTCTGCTTTACCTTGAGGATGTATCCAGCCTGCCGTAATCGAGTCAACGGTGAACATATCACGCGCCACAGGCTCATCTATAAAGCCTGAGTAAATACCTGAGTCACTGCCGATCATTGCACACCAAGCCACAGCAGCATCACCAATAGCCAGTTGCTCGATAACCTGGGTTTGCTGAGGTGAGGTTAATTCCAGCCCTCCCCATCCTAATGGGAAATTCATCCTGAATACGCCAATCTCCCTGAGTTTGTTAACAATATGGGGAGGTAGTCGGCGCTGTTCTTCAAGTACACCACCTTCAGCTGAAACTTCCTTTGCCAGCTTTTTTGCATTAAGTAACAATGATTCGAATGAGATTGCGTGCATTGCGATCACCTATAAATATCTGTCATTACTGATAATGTTATTGGGGTCAATGAATTGCTTTAATTCACGAACAAAGCTTCTTTCACCCACACCAGGAGTAATTGGATCCGCCCACTTGGCATGTTCAACACCTAGCCGGTAAGGGATAAATCCTTGCGCCGTAAATTTTTCATGTAATTTACTTAAAGCGGTCAATGAATCTGCCGACTCTTTTTCGCTTTTCTTAAAAGCGATTGAGACAACCAGGTCTATGACATCACCACTAAGGGCGTTGATCGTAGCCCCGCAAAGAACTCCGGTTTCGTTGTGAACTTCATCAATTAGCTGATAGGCCATTTCCAGCGCATCAGCAGTGAAAGGAATCAACGGAAGGAAAAAGATCCAGCCAGTGCCACCTGTATCAACTTTGTCGTGTCTAGCTCCCAGCGTTTTTCTAAGCAGAGTGTCATTTAGGGATGAATCGCCAACATGGGCAGCTTCAACCAAATTAGCGATCACATCAGGCCCAGGATAATTACCTTCAGTTACCGAATTCGATGTCACATTTGTAAATACCTGCGAAGATTCGCACAATTTTTTAATCAAACCGATTCGTTGCGAGACATCGTCAGATAGACCGTCCACACACAAGTGAACGGTATATAATCCGTCACTACCGCCATAGGTTGAGTTGGCCGTGGTGTCATAGATCTTCAATACGCCGCTACTCAGGCCGTTAGCCACCCATTTCTTCAATGTTTGTATTGCTGGTGAAAGCAACTTTCGGCTGAAGTTAAATCGGACTACATGTGTACTTTCAGGGCGGGTATGTAGTTTTATTACCCCTGCCGTAACAACACCAAAACTAGATTGCGTAAAAAACTGCACTAATGAGGGGCCTACACCATGCGGGTATATAGGCGTTTCAACACTTCCGGGCCACCAGCCAACACGGATGATTTTTCCCGTCGGCAACAGGACTTCAATGCCGACAAGGTCTTCAGTTCGTTGATGACGAAGTCCCACCCCTCTGTCCAAGGCATTGCCGAGGAAGCTGGAGTGAGCGGAAGATGCTGTAATGTTCAACATTTTTTGGGTGCCGATTAACAGCTCAGACAGTTCGCCTTGGGTCACGCCAGGCTCAATAATTGCCCAGCCTTGGTCTGTATCAATTTTCCGTACTGCATTTAATTTTTGTAACTCAACAAGGTAGCTACCGTCCGCAACATCCTCCCTAGAGCCCAGGCCCCAGTTGTACCCAATGCTGACAGGATGCAGCCGGGTGTTAGGAAACTCACTTGCACCTATCACTATTTGCTGGAGGTCTATGAGTGAGTTTGGACGTAAAATGCCTTTAATTTTTCTACGTCGAAAAGCACTGACGTTATCTGGTAGCCGTTTTGCCCTGACAACGCACTCACCATCTACACGCGATGCAATATAGCTAAGGAAATCTTCTTTCATGGTATTCTCTTATGTTGAAAGGTTGGTGTTTCAGAGTTTGGTTTTGACGTAACTTAGTTGGTCACTGAAAGTGCCATCTTGATTAATTAGTCTGTGTTTACTGACTCCTTCATGTACATAGCCTGCCTTGAGCGCGACTTTTTTGGAGGCCACATTTTCGGGTTTAACTCCTAATTCAAGGCGATTAAATCCTCCATCAGTCATCAGCCACTCAGAAAGCAATTTCAGGGCCTGAGATGCATACCCCTTTCCTCTGAACCCTGAAAAAACGCCGTAGCCAACATCACCAACCTTGGGTGGCACTACAGGCCGAAGGCTGATCCGACCAATTAATTCTTGTGTCTCATTTTCGAAAATAGACAGCATCATTTTTTCCCCCAGTAGCCAATATAGGCCTGCCAGACGGCAGTCTTTATCAAACTGAGAGAATGGGATGTCAGGATAGATAGACCAAAAACGAGTGACAGAGTCGTAGTGGTCTTGGAACATACGATGCCCATCGGGTCGGGCTGAAATGCGTAGCGTTACCACGCCATCGGTAAGGCCTTCTTGCGGGAATGGAGTGAAGGATTCGTGACCAGATTTAGCGCTGGAATAATGCAGTTCAACAATATCGATATCAGCGCCCCTGGGATCTTTAAACGCTATCAATCCACTGGGACTGAGTCCGGCATTCAGCGCTGCGGCTACTGCTGGTAGATTGTCTGAGTGAATTAGGCTCAGAACAGTTTTTCCTGCCTGCTCAAGCTCAAGAAATTGAGTCGTGAGTTTTAAAAATGCAGCCTCTGGGTCTGAGCACTCCCCCAGGGAGTGATAGATGACATTGTTAGAAATGGGATGTTCACTGAATAGAGACATTACACCATCGGAATCGCTCATTTGAACAACCCTGTGATGCATGTTTAGTTTATCTAAGACGTGCTGAGTGCTGTTACATAGCGGTGCGGAAGATGCATGATGTAAGAAATTCATCGTTAAACCTGTGAGATGGTTGTTTTGGCTAGGACGCTCAAAGCATATAGCCAATTCTTACAGGTTTAACCTACACAACAGGGTAGTTTTTATGGGGCAGTGGTATTAATGACCTTTGTGGCGACTTCCAGTTCGTCAATGGCAACGTTGCCTAGAAGGAGACCTAATCGGGTTGTAAGATTTAATTGGTTATTTGCATACAGCCAAGCCATTGCTCCCATACAATAGGATTCACGGCCTGAAGACTGATACTGCCCTTCCTCTCTGTCTTCAGCACCGCCCTGGTAGGTTGTCTTGTGGCAGAAAAAAACCTCCTGATCAGAAGAAAGCAATGTGCGCTTAATGTCATCCAGACGGCCCTCTGTCAACGGGATCCCTCCCGTCGTTCTGAACGGACAATTTGCGCAAGGTTTTTTAACGGCAAACAATTTTTTAATGTTCATTTCTGTTCCGTATAAATAATCGATGCACCTTTCCAGCGGCGAGTAGTGTTGAGCATGAAGTTAGGGTCGATACTGCGGACCGCCTCGGCCATCATTCGTGGTAAATCGTGCTCCACACCGACAATGTCGAGAGACATACAAAGGCCGGAAGCGTACTCGTTCAACAGCGTAGCAGCCAGCTCTGGTGTTGATACGCCGCGCTTGACTTCATCTTGCCGGACGGCCAGAACACCACCAAATTGGGCATAGACATCGCGCCGAATAGCATCAAGCAAGTGCGGCCAAAAAGCGCCTTTTGGTAACTCACTTAGGCGATTCATCAAAAAAGCCTCACAAGGAAGTCAGGGGTTGACTGCTTGGTATATAGATTACCATCACATCGTTCGCCATCGAAAGATTCCCAGCCCCATGCGGGGTCAACAGAGGTTCCTTTGAGCACTCTATCAATACGTGGCAGTTGAAGAAGGGCTTCATCGTACAAGGCCTGGTTGGTTTGCTTAAGCATCGGCAAGATCCGATTACCCATTTCCCACAGGTGGAACAGGATACCTTCATTTACGCCGGGCCTTGCTATCTCGTGTAACTCAGGAAGTGTCTTATGAATGCGACTTAACTGATGTTCCCAGTTCACATAGAGATCAACCTCTGCCTTGATTGCAGTGCGGTCAGTAATGATATTTGCGCCGTATATACGGTGCATTAACACGATGACATCCAATTCACATAACCCGTCATTGAGGAAATTGAAGGTCGGCAGGTTGAAGTGCATGAACTGAAGGTAAGCAACAGCCAGATCCACCTGGTGCAAGTTCATCATGGTTTCTATTGCGTAAAAATCATCTTTTCGGGTGGCGTATGTATGGGTAATGCGAAACTTATTCATTGCTGACCGCCTATGTTCCAGTGCCCTGGGATTACATCGCTTAAACGCATGAATGGTGTGTGTTGCTCATCAGAGGGGTAGCGTTCATCCAAAGCGGTAAAGACATCATCGGCATCCAAATCCGTTGCTCGAAAATCGTCCACCAGCCGACGAACTATTTGCCCTTTCCTCTCCAATTCAGTAAGCAACAGGATGACACGACATAGGGCTTGCTTAGCGCTGGCCTGCGCGTATCGAAGTTCACATGCGGCGACATTGGCTTCAGGGCTGATTGGAATATTAAGTTGTAGATAAGCCGTGGCCGCAGCACGGTTGTGTTCAAGGCTTCTCACCAATGCCCTGATCAATACAGGCATCGCACCAATGTGATGTGGTGATATCACGATACTAAGAGCGTCACTCTTAACTATCATTTCATTGGTGATTTTCCATTGATAATCGCGGTTTTTATTGTCCTGAACATACAGTAAACGGACCAAGATCAGGACAGCCGCGATCAGCACATACATCATCATTTAACCCCGTGCTTGATGTCTATTTGTTCAGCACGCGCAATGCTCCCGGCAATCAGTTGCTCGCATTTCTCGCGACGAAAATCTGAACTTGCGCCGATCTCATCGAACTGAGTTTTTAGCTGGCCGGTGTATTTCTCAACGGTTTCCTGCATATAGTCGGTCATTGCCTGCGCCCTTTCATCAGAATCCTGTTCAGCACCTAGCGCTTTAGATAACGCCCGCTGCATTTGTCGGGCAATTTCTTTGCCGCGCGAACTGGGGCTTTCAATGTAGGCTCGGCACTGTGCGATTGCGGCGAGTACAGCGCCATGCGAGCCTGCAATTTCGCCTATGGATTCTTTCGGCAAAGGTGCAGATTGAGCCGGAATAGACCCCAGAGAGAGCACCGCGATGAATATAGCGATAGAACTTTTCATTGTTAACCTCACGGTTTCATTTCGACGGGTAAAGCCAGCACGGCAATGCGATGGATAGCCGCAGTGATTAGCGCAATGGGCACGATCGCAGTGTAAACCAGCCAGTCACTATTAAGTGACGTGTACGACCACAGTGCGAACATGGCAAGGGATAGCATGGAAGTGGCAATCATGATGCTGACATTGCGGAACACGGCCAAGACGACGGCCTTGAAGTTGCTGAACAACGCCCCTTCACAACACACTACAGCCCCCACGAACATGATCATCATTGGCAGGACGAGCAAGGTCGTGAACGTCACCAGACTGTACATGTTGAAGTAGACTGGGAACAATGAAAAGAACCCCTGGGACTGAACGGCTGGAGGGGTTGATAACGGTACTGGTACTTGAGCATTACTTGCGGCAGCGCTGGCTGTCGGCATGTAGAGGCTGAGGCACCAAAGCACAAATACCAGCAAGAGTGTGGCAATAAGGCCAGTAAACAAAGTCACAATCAGGTTCCGAATGTGATTTTTAAATGGCAGTCTTTTGCCCGTGATTTTCTGTTGTGTCAGGGTCATCATCACCAGCGAGGTGATGAAAACAGGTTGGAGGATAAAAAAGCCGATATCGGCCATAGAAAGCCGCTGCATTAGCAAAGAAAGCAATCCTCCGCCGATAAAGGTCGGGACTATCAACATGAGCAAACCGTAAGGGCTCAAAAAGGATTTACACGTTTCGGTGAAAATGGATTTGATCGAACGGGTGCTAACTTTCGCGTGTCGCATTTTGGACATTGGACATCCCTTATTTGAAGGTTGGTTATTGGCCGCAACGCTTTTGAGGCGAAGCGTGGGAAATAACATTGGTGAGGTCACGGCGCTTTCGGCGGGTATTGAGGTCAACAACGTTGGAGTTAGAGGTTGTTGAGAGCAAGGCGGTCCGTTCGGCAGGACGATAGGCCTTAAGAGTAACGCCCTGGAATGTTAACGGGACTCCCTCCCCACCATCTTCATTGCAACGCCCCCCGGCGAGTTCATGCAGTTTCATACGCTGCTTCACATCCGAGGCTTTACGGCGAAACTCGTCCATGCTCTGACGGTCAGCCAGGCACTGGGCCAGATCTTCGTTGCTCAATGTGAAGCGGTATACCACCAGCTTTAACCAATATTTAAAGTTACCCATGACTCTTCCTAAATGGTTTCGAATGGGTTAATTGTCTCATGCAACTACTGCTGACAAAGAATGCAAAGGAGATCGAAATGACCTCCTTTTCTTTCAGAATTTCAACGCAGAATGGAGGATGATTTATTTCGAGGCTGTCATTGATAGGTACTTTTTACACTGCTGGTGGACACGACCGGCAAGAATGATCGAGGCGCTATAGTCGAGAACATCTAACCCAAAATGATAGAGCGTTTCATCGTTAGTCGGCTCAAACCAGCGACGAACGCCACGACGGCCAACTTTCAAGAACCAGGAGATACCTGTGGCTTTGTCATGTTCGATGAAGAGTCTTTCAGCCCCCTGCTCATCGGTGATGATAAACCCTGCCCCTTGCGGGTAGATAAGGCCTGAAGCACCAGGAGGAATGCAAGTTGATTCATTGGCTGAGAAAGCCAGTCGCTTTCCACGCAAATTTACAAACTGAGTCACGCTATTGTCCTGAAGAAAAATGAACAGCAGATAAAAAAAGGCAGGCATTGGAACCCACATGCCTGCCTATGTGTGACGTCATTTTAAGATGAGGTGAACCTGTGACGAAGTAAAATGGGCGACAAAACGCGGTGCTATTTTTGCCCTGAAAAAACCTTCACGCGTGTATCTACCCGCTTGAAAACATTAACGCCTTCAGTTGATTCAGACTCGTCTTGGGTGAAAACCCCCAGAAATCGATATAGCGTTCGATTCAGTTCATCGCGCGAATGAGCCATTACGATGCGGTAACACCATGTTTCCTTATAGTTACGCTCAGGATTAAGGCTTTCTTCCCTTATCAGATCGCCATTAATGGAAAGTGAATTATCCCATTCTCCTGCCTTGTATAAACGTGGAAACCAAACCATCACATCCCCGGTCAACCCTATTGCTTCTACAGCGGCTTTGGGTAATCGCCAGCCTCCTGATTGATGGTGGCCTTTATCTCCATAGCCAAAGCACTGTAAAGCATCACGATGATATCTGAATACAGCGTAAGGTCCCGCCTCCAGGAAACCTGCATCAATATGTTTTTGAGCAGTATAGCGTTCTTCATAGTCCCAGGAGAGGAACAAACCTTGCATTTCCAGCTGGGCTTTTCTATCCCTGACGAACTGGATAAATTCGTCAACGAGTTGATTGATGGCATCCAGGGTTAGGTTATTGGTCGGAATGCGTTTTTCAATAAATCCGGTCGCTTCCAAAATATCTAACCGACGAATACCGTCAGCCTTTTTTGCATCATCGCTGTCATGGTGTGCTTCGTCTATCTCAAGATACAGCTTAAGTTGAGGGAAAAGCAGATCAGCAAGGTAAATCTTTCCAGATTCTCCTTCCTTACGGATGCACTGCTGGCAAACGAACTCAAGCTGCGGATCATCCAACTTGTGAAAGATTCTATTAATGATGTAGTGCTCCCAGCGCTTGTGTGAAATTTTTGATAATGCTCGGAGAACGTAGTCGGTTTTACTCATAGGTTTACCAGTGCGGCCGTTATGGCAAATCCCATTAACGGCCGAGAATATTAATGGAAATCAATAGTAAATAGTCTAACTTGCACTCCAGTTCCTTCAAAGGCATTTTCATATTGGCCGACCTGATGTACATCACACTCACGATCTATCAACGCCTGAATACTTTCGTCAGTAGCGCTTCCAGGTAAGATAACCACAATACGCCCTTCACTCTTAACAAACTGCTGCGCATGCTGTAGGTGCAATTTCCAACGATTGTCGGAGTATGGAGGATTCATTAACACACGCTCAAATAGGCCCAGTTGCGTTACCGTGGTACTGAGGAAATCTTGCTGGTGGGTATCCCAGCGCAAGCGAGAGCACATGGCTGCGACATTGTTTGCCTCGACCCCGATCACCTTAACACCTTCTGGCAAATTGCGAAGTAGCGCACCAAAGCCGATGCTGGGTTCAAGTAAAGTATCACCCTCACGCGGGTCGCATTCGTCCATAGCCGCTTTCTGGAGGTCCCCCGTTGTAGGGTAGAACTGATGTGTTTTTTGGTCGGGCAAGGTACCACTGATTGCGATCGCTTTAAACGCGTCCATCGGCCAGAATTCAAACTCGTAGACTTCAGGCTTTACCTCCACCGCGCCAAGGATACGGAAGATACTATCAAGTTCCTTTTTTACCAAGTCGGTGTATTGGTATGGTCGGGGCATCACGATAGTAAATGGAGCCGCACCATATTGCTTCGCACTGTGTTGGTTGTTTCGGGCCATTTCAGCCAATTCTGTGCAGGTTGGGAACGCAATCCGGTAATCAATTAAATCGCCCGTGTATTGCGTGTTTCGAGGTGCCTTGTTGGTTTTTCCTCTCTCTTTGAATTGAGGGATGAGGCCTGGCATACGGTAAGCCAGTACCGTATTGAGGTCATCGCAAACAGTCTCGGAGACCTGAATATGTACATTGCCGTTAAGGAAGCCTTTACAGGTCAGCGCGCCACCGTCTACCGATATCCATTCTCCCACGTTACTGCTGAGGGATTGCTCCAACGCCCACTTATTCACGATTTCAGCGCCAGGACGGCCTTGCATGAGGCCGATGATTTTACGCAGATCGCTGAGGTAATCCATATTGTCATAACCGCGTTTATAGTCGCGGCATGGCAGGCAATTGGTGATCACCATCTTCGGACTAAAACCTTGAGCCTTGTTAGTTTTGTGAAACACTGACAGTTTTTTGAATACGCCTTCGACCATTTCTGCGAAATAATCTTTTTTCTCAGTGGTCAGGCTTTTTGCAGTGGCGAGCACATTCTCTTCTGTGAAGGCAACAGGCCGTAGGGCGGCAAGTCGATCTGGAGATGCTTTGCGCCACTGCCTAAGCGTGTTGTACCACTCGTCTTTCCGGGCGGTTGGCATAAAATTACGTACACCAGTGAGATCCAATACTTTTTGCCAGAAGGACTCATCCAATGCGCAGGTGGCTCGCTGGAGATCAAACAGACAATCAACGGCCAATGTTGTCCCTATCGAGTTGTTACATCCGTCAGTAAAATAACGAAATGCCTGGCTATGACGTTTACCCATAACGACGAGGTGCAATGAGTCAATTTCGCTACGTGCATCGTGGTATTCTGCGAGTAGTTGCGTAAGTGCGTTGAACAGACGAAACCCTTCGTGTGGGGTTATACCGGCATGATGACCATCTATAGCTTGATACAGAGGAAGTATCGGCTGAAATTCAGTGGCGGGGTTGGGTTCGTAGATGGCTAAACTTGTCATGGGGTACCTCACTGGAAATAGAATTATTATCCGGTGGGACTAACCGCTGACGAAGGGAAAAAGTCAAAAAAAAAGCCTCGTCCTAACGAGGCATCTATTAAAATGAGGTACTACTTATTATCTCTCAACACACGTCGTCTTCAACATCCTCACCGAACTCATCGAAACAAACCCGCGTCGGGAGAGCGACTCCTTTGGGGCGAAACGTATGATGGAGCTGGAGGTTGTTCAAAAACTCTGCTTGTATGAGTATTTTTATACTGTTACGTAGAGTATCTGAGGTCGGGTTTAAGATCCAGCCACATTTTACGCGTATACCACGTTTATTCGTGATCAGCGCGGTGCATTCACTTTCATGATCGGACTCTTGATTGCAGTTCGGGCAAAGGAATACCGGCGTAGAGCCGCCTTCCATGAGGGCCTCGCGAAAGTCTTCAGCGGTCGGCCAGATATAAGCATCGCAAATTTCCGGCAGACGCTGCTCGTTATAGAACTGAGCCGGTGCATCATGACCTCGAATACCCTCCAGTGACTGAAGGATCCGCTCTGGCGAAAGAGATAACACATCGCTGTATTCTTCCAACTTCGCGTAGGTCGTGTTGCGCATTATGGTCACAGTTAACACGTCCGCGCCCGATCGCAAGGCTACATTTTCAAGCGCCTGAATAGCTCCCTCAACCGAGTTCGGTGGTAATTGGGTATGAATGCGTTGCGCTATCAGTGACTGGCTCATTTTCACTTCCTCAGGAATGGTTGTAATGCCGATTTTACTTCGGCTTGTGCCGCTGACTGAATTTTCCAGGTACTACAATTTGCTGCTCATGGTTAGGCCATCACTTGTCGGGATGTCAAAGCACAGGGCATTTCCAGACTGATATTCGTAGTCACCCATCAAATAGCAAAGTTTGAAATTCCCGCGATGGTACTGGCGCAATTCAAGCGGCAGACCCGGATTGGGGAAGATCTGTAGCTGAACAGTAAATTGGCCTTTTGTGGTCTGGAAATCAGTCTTCAAACCAGTGCCCGTTTCATTTGAGGCTCGAACAACAGGCTGCGTGACCGTGCCAACATCCCAGGTGGTGATCAAGGTTGTCGAACGCAAGTAATAAATCACGGAAAGCCCGGCCACAAGCAAGACCAAAAGAAATGCAATCAGGAACTCCCTTGACGTAATTGTGTACGACCAGTGTTTTTGCTTTTTGCGCGTGTTTTTTTTACGGCGCGGAGCTCTTTTAGGAGGCCGCTCAGGAGTAGTCATAAAAACCTCTTTTTAACTTTTCGTGGCAATTTTTAAGCCAGCCAACATGTACATCACTTGAATTTCACTCAAGGTGCTTAGGTTTAATTCTTGTATATATCTACATATCCCTTCCGGGGTTTCAACGATCGGCATGCCAGGCAATACACCTCCACCAGCACGCTTTGCGAGATGCAAACCTGCATAGAGATGTTTGATCTGATGAGAAGAAAGCGCCGATATATCCAGGTGTGTCAGATAATCCCGCTGCCGCTGAATGCTATAGCGTTCGCGGACATCATACTCATCAGGTAGTGCAACAACGCCTTCTATGCTGGTTGCTGTGAATTTATCAAAGGGAGAGGAAATGCCAGCAACAATGAACCGTTGTTCGGCAACATTAACGACCTCACCTTTGGAAAGATGACCGTCCTGGTGCTGAATGAATACCGTGGATCCGGTATACAGGTTACCTGTCCAATATCTATAGGATTGAGACATTCCACGCCCCCTTTAAGTGATCTCACAAATACATGATATCAGTAGTTCAGAATCGACAAAGCCCGAACAAGTCGGGCTTTCATTTGGTTTATTCGAATTGACCGTCGGAGATGGTCTCCGATATATCTATCGCGAGATCGTTATCGCTGATATCTGCCAGGCGCTCGTAGCGGTAGAGCGGGATATTCAGGTGGCTGAGCAGGCCAATCAGAAATGCACTGTTCTCAGATTCGGCCAGTCGCTCTTCAGTCAGCATGACCAGTACAATTTCGCCGCTATGCACATCGCTTAGAACAAAGTTAAAGTTCATTCGCGACATAAACTGCATGGCACTTTTGACGTCCAGACTTTGGCTCTCAAAATCCTTTTCTTCGGCCTGAATAATGTCGGTCACTCTGACGCGTGGTGCAACCGCATATTGGTCGGCAAACATCTCAATCAGGCGAGAGTACAGATTGCTGGCATCGCGCGGGAGAATAAATTTATGGCGTTTGTACCCAACGTAAATGGCCGGAGTCAGTTCGTCATCACTGGATATCACGCCTTCGTGATCTTCCCTTTGATAAATTCGCTCACCCGTTTCGGCATCAATGGGAAACAACTCGTCGAGCGTTGGCTTCCGGCTCCCCTTTTCGCCGCCCGGTTTTTTTTCCGACTTCCCGGTAAAAAACAGTAAGTAGGCCAACCCTAATACACCTGCAATAAATACGGCCAATCCAATCATCTTGAAAGACATGACGCACCCCCGTGCCTGTCTTGGTGAGTAATTCCTGTTATACCGGCCTGTCCGCAATGTCGTTGCGGATCAGGTAGTCAGCCAGGTCCCTAAGTGAAGAAACGCCCAAGTCCCGCAGTACCGCAGGCGGGCGCTCTTTATTAATTTCGGCTTCACGCGCTTTGCGGACATTCTGCAAATATCGATACATCTCTTCCGGCAAAGTCATGGCTTTGGCACTCAACAGCGGGTAATCGCTGCGGGCAAACCACGCTTCATAGGCCGCATCCTTGCGAACGTGATACATGGAGGGATCCATTTGCCCCTCGACGGGCGGTTGCCAAGTATCGTCATTGCGCTTCTTGCGCTCCGTGGATAAGAACCAGGTTTCGAAAAATTGCTTTACCACGCTATCAGTTACGCTCATGGATTTTCCTTGTTGTACCACGGAGAGAAGTCTTCAAAATTCCAACCTCCCTCATCTTTGAGCCATTTCACGGCCAGAAAACGGAAGGGATAGTGTTCTGCTGCAAGCTTTATCTTGACTCTCGCGTCCTCTTCCCAATGCCCTTTCACTTCATGCACCTCCAGATCACCCGAGGTCAGCATGACGAAAAAGTCCGCTGTATACGTTGTTTTGTCGGCAAGGCGCAGTTTGATTGATTCGAACTTGAACCAGGCGACTTCACCAGCATGCATACGCCATTTCAGATGTTCGGCGTAGCGTGCTTCTGTTTTATTCATTGTGCCCGTTCGCAACCGCCCCAGCGCTTGGGTCCGTAGCTTTGCTGTCAACTCTGCGGGTGCAGACTCAAGGCTTTGCTGGATGGGCGTTACAGGCTGCACGTCTTTCTTTGGTACCGATTTTGAACTCGCGCTCCGGCCCATTCTCTGTTCGTATTCGCGTTGCTGTTCTTCAGTCCAACGAAGCATTAGACGTTACCTTCGGTTTCGATTACCTAATTCATACCCGGTATGGTTACACGTTATTCGTCGTCATCCAGCTCGCTGTTATCGGCCGCCTCACCACTTTCATCGCCTTCCTCTTTGTCACCCCCGTCAGCTTCAGTTGAGGACTTAGCTTCCCCGCCGAACGCAGCAATTAACTGATCAAGGAGCTCCATAATGACTCCGGTAAACAAAACGAAGTCTGCATCAAACCTCTGCACTTCATCTTCACGATCAATATCATCGTTTTGCTCAATGAGGGCGTCAGCAAAGTTCAGCCTTGAGATGACAAAGCTGTCGTTGATGACGAAATTAAGTTGCTCCATCCAGCTCATCGCCAGCTTAGTGACCAACTTGCCAGCTTCGATGTGGTTAGCAATCTCATCGCAAACCAGATCTTGTCGTTTTGTCGTCACAACGCCACCGTCTTCCAGAATAGCTTCCAGGGTCGCTTCATCGCACAACGCCAGGCCTGGAGGCAGCTCGGAAGAGCGAACCCACTCGGTCAGCTTCAGCTCAACCGGAGTTTCTAACGTGAAAGGTATGATAGGCAGAGTGCCCAGTGTTTTACGCAGGAGCGCTGCCGCGTCTTCAGCGCGTTTAAAGCTGGTGGTATCCACTATGATCAGCCGGGATTTGGGATCAATCCACATGTTCATGTTGGCGTATTTACTCAGTGCTTTGGGTAGCAATTCCCCTAGCACCAGGTCGTTCAGCGCTGAAATTTCTGTGCGTTTCAGACGACGATTTTGCTCTTTTTCCAGCTTGGTCACACGCTGGCGCACGAGCTCTTTTACCGTGGCCGGAGGAATGATTTTGCTCTCGTTACGCTGAGTCAGCAGAATGAGGCCATTCGCCTGGTGAGTAAGCTCTTCGTACTCTTCACCCAGCGGGCTGACCCAACCAGTGCGCGCCATATCCTGCGGGCCGCACGGCTGAAACATGAAGGGTTTCAGTTGTTCTGTGATGTTACTGAAGTCAATCTGGCGGGTGATGCGGTACACCACGACACTTTTGGGACGAAAAAGAGGCATAGCTCCCTCACTATGATTTTTAATCAGAAGGGGCTTGCCCTTTGATTTTTGTTTTGACAGGTACTGGATGCGGTCACGAATAGCCAATTGCACCCAATACACCACATTGTTGTCTTTGATAAATTCAAGGTATTGGCGACTAGCTTCAGCAGGGTCATACCGGTGAATGATGGCAATTTCATCGCAGAATCGCTCAGTTAGAGGATCCTTGAGCGGTGGAATTTCAAACACCGGCACGGTCATGCTGAGGTCTTGCCGGAAGATACAGCCCGACGGATAGCGATAATTTCATTCGCCTTTTTCCCTTCCCCCGTTCCGTTATAAACACTGCGTGGGGCAGAAAACCCTTTAACTGCGAATCCGGCATACATCTCGCGGATGTTCTCGGCATCATGGCTGGAAGCCACCACATGCACCCCTTCCTCCGGCAGAGTATTCAAAATGCCCACCAGCTCGCGTTGTTGGGCTTCAGAGAATCCGCTTGCGTGATAACCTGTAAATTTGCCCGGATTGACATAAGGCGGGTCACAGTAGACCACGTCACCTTCACCGGCCAGTTTCAGCGTTTCTTCATAGCCTGCGCAAAGCAGATCCACATTTGCAAGGCGGTCAGCCATGTAGCGGATTTCTTTCTCTGGCAGATAGGGTTTGCGGTAATCGCCCCAGGGTACGTTAAACTCCCCTTTACGCTTGTTGTACCGGCACAGACCACGATACCCGTGGCGGTTCATGTAGATGAACATCGCGGCCATACGGACTGGCTCAGCTGTACGTTCGTTAAATTCTTTACGGATCGCATCGTAGTGTTCGCGAGTACGGCACGTAGCATAGAGTTCAGACAGTGCAGCAATAACGCTTTCAGCAGCGTTGCGGATGGTGTCGTAAGTGTTGATTACGTCGGCGTTGATGTCAGCCAGTACGTAGTTTGAATACGCGGTATTCATCATCACTGCACCCGAACCACAGAAAGGTTCGATCAGACGGGCACCCTTTGGCAGCGCCAACTTCAGCTGAGCCATGACGCCTTGCTTACCCCCAACCCACTTCAGAACTGTATTCATTATTTCACCATAGAAAGCGGGCAACCCCACGTTGCCCACATGAATGGATAAGGCTTACTTGATGCCGTTTACCAACGCTTTGCGCTCTTCGACGAGATTACGGTTCTCATCGTGTGCCAGGAACGCTTCAAACTTCTCTGGATAACGGACGGCCAGCTTGACGATATTGGTTTCCAGAATACGGCCATAATGGATACCGGAGGCCGATGGGAAAACACCCAGGCTATACCAGTTCAGGTCGCCGAACTCTTCAGACAGGTTAACCAGGTCCAGCGACTGTCCTTCAATCGTGTTCACCAGCGCTTTGCAGATTTCTGCGGATTCAGTAAACACACCCAGAGAGGCATGCAGAATGCGCGAGTCGATTGCACCCAGGGAACCGAGGCCGATATTGTGTGCTTTGCCGTCAAAACCAGTCATCATCATGGTGTTGGTGTCGTCATGCAGCTCATCAGCGGAAATGGACTCCGGCGAAAGCGTGCCGATCAGGTCTTGCAGGTCGGCCAGGCCTTTTTTAAAGCGATTAATGTCAATCGGTTTACGGTAAAAAATACCTTTTTTAAACTGGTCCAGCATTTCACCCAGTGAGTGAGCCGCTGACAACAACAGATACAGGTGAGGCACACTCACGCCGCTGATGTTAGGGATCACCGATTCGGTGCGAAGGGCTTCTTCATGGTATTGCTTCAGTTCCACGTAAAATCCTCAAGTTTCTTTATTGCTGGTGGAGCAAGAGGTAACTTTTGAAAAATAAATGTTACCCATGCGGGAGAAAGTGCTCTCATCATAACCGTTGACGTTTCCCATTCCCTTCGAAAAGGCGGTCAATTTGTCGTTGTTTTTCAGTGGGAAATGCCAGCAGCTTTGCACGATTGACGTGCGATTGCTTTTGGTTAACAAAACAAACAGTTAGTGCGACTTGTTAGAATCTGACTGGCATGATGATGTCGCAGCAGTCATCGCCGAAGCCGATTTCCAACCCTGTTACCGTGTCTTTCAGGGCAACAGTTATTTCTGTTTCTTCGTCTGAATGTGAGATCAAGCTATTCAGTGCGCGAAGCAGGTATTCGCAGTTGATGCCGATTTCAATTTTGTCTTCCTGCTCCCCTGCCACTTTTTCGATATCCAGCACTTCCTTGCACTCGATCAGGTTTTGATTAGGGGACTTAATCATCAGCGCATTACTTTTGAAAACGAATACGCCTGTACTGTTCGCATTCTTACTGACTGCGCCTGCATTGATGAGCGGCAGCGCACGGCTTAATGCGTCACGGAGCACCAAGGCATTTATGCTGAACTTCTCTGTATTGTGCTTAACAACACCTGCAACACGATGCCAATCGGGATAGCTGCCATTAATCAGATTGGAGACCAAGGTGACATCACCCAGGTTAAAGGTCAGGTAACTTTCGCTGTAGTCAATACGGAAATTTCCTTGGTTTGCACCCAGCAACTTCATGAGGATAGGACATACTTCGATCGGCAGGATGACCCCAGAAGAAGTCCCAGACAGAGATGCAGGGGCTACTGGTGTCACGATCTCTTCTTGTGGTTCGTTCGTAAACAGTACGTCTTGAGTCATTACAGACATTCGGTGCCCATCGGTCGCGACGGCGTTGAAGGTATTTTTATCCAGACTCAGGAAAACCCCATTCATGTAATGGCGAACGTCATTCTTACCCGCAGAGTGCATGACACGTTGCAAGGTTCGATGCAGCATATTGGCAGGGAAAGTGATGCTGTACTTGGCTGTCAAATCGGACTCGTCTACAACCGGGATTGTGTCCATACACAGAGGAATGTTGTAAGCATTTTTGCCGGTACGAATGATGAGGCGATTTCGGTCTTGGTCGCATCGTACATTCACGGTTTCTTCACCTTTCATGTTACGGAACAAGGTGCTGATATGGGTTGCAGGTACAGAGGCCACCATATCACCGTTGGCTTTATGGACCACTCCACGGGAGATCACTTGCCCGGTATTGTAATCAACACCGAGCGCGCTCAGGTTGTCCCCTACCAGGGTCAGGGTCAACATTTCCAATACTTTGAACTGAACGTTACCACGCTTAATGATCATGCAAGGCGCATCGATGATACGCAGCATGTCATTTGCAGAGATGTCGAAGCCTGGCAGATCTTTGAAGGTACGCTTCTTTGGTGCCGCTTGCTGATTCAGAGTTGTGGTCATGTCGGATCCCTATAATTTAGTAAGTAGTCATAATTAGACTACCTCGACCCAAACTGGTGACGAATAGCAAAACAGCGAATTATTTAGGATAAGTGAAGTATTATGGCTTCACAAAATAAATGGGGTCACTTGACCCCATCGCCTTCTGTTAACGCAGACAATCCGCCATAGTAAAATATCCGAGCCGCCGCATCATGTCGTACATCTGGCGGGCTTTACCGTTAGGACCTTCGTGCTTACCCAATTTGTAGATCAGAACGCGCATCCCCATCAACACACTTTCTGTATCGGGTTCACCTTTGAGCAGGGGCTTATCTGTATTCTCCAGCCAGGCTCCGTGCTGTGCAAAATGCAGAATATCCCCGGCCAGTAATTCAGGCTGCTGTAACATAAGATGGCAAGTAGTGAGTGCAAACTGAGTTGCTTCGGCTTCACTGACGTTCAATGTAATTGCCAGATCAGCCGCTGAATTAACGGTCATAGTGCATTCCTTTCCCATGCCTCTGGGTTCCCTCCCAGCGTCAGCACCAACGCCTTGAGTCTTTCCGTTTCCGCATCCGCTTCCAGTCGTTCAGCACGAAGGCGCTCATTTTCAGCTGTCAACTGCTCGTTAGCCCCACGCTCAGAGTTAACTTCATCTTGAAGTCGCTTGAGTTCAGCCGGATTGTCTCTGTCTTGCTTGGCTTTTTCACGGTAGAAAGTCAGTTGCTTGCCGAATGAGACGTTCAGTTGCTGGAGGGCATTAAATTGGCGCAACAAACCTTGATAGTCAGGAGCCGGGGAATAGCTGCCTTTGTAATCACCGGACAGGTTAGCCAGCGTTGAGATCAGCTGTGTGATGAGCTCTGAGGGGGCCGTGACTTTTCGCAGATTGTCAGCACAGACCCCTTTCTCTTTCAGCGTCTCAAGTGTTTGGTTCAAAATCGACTTCATGTTCATGATGAATTACTCCGGTTGCTGATGTTGAAAAAAGTTCACTCACCTACGCGAGCATTATGCTGACCAAGGTTTACCCACCGCATCTAATGCGGCGATAACGGTTTGACGATAGGCGGCAACTGCCCCCGCGACCTGTGCGGTATAGACCCTGTCAGAAGATAAATCGACGGGTTGGTTGATGTGCTCCACCAGACGATCCAGTGCCGCAATTAGGTGCGTGACATTCTCATAGCCAAAATCACTGTCTGCCCGGTCATACAGGGCGATGACGGCATGGTGATGTTCGCCATGCTCTTCGAAGTGCTCGCGAAATTCGTCAGCCAACGCACGCATCGTAGCGATAGCGGAATGCGTTTCGGGTGTCAGCAATTGCGATGCCGGTTGTTTCAGGCGAGCATGGTGGCAGCGGACCCAGGCATTCCATTCCACGTTGAGGTCGATACGTTCAGAGTCATCATCATCATCGACAAAGCCTGCGGCTACTAGCTCAGCGGCCGTGGCGTGGTTGATGTTTAAGCGCGATTGCAGATCCTGTATGAACAACTGCCGCAGGTTCAATAAGCATGGGTCTTTCATGGTGTGTCCTTCTGGATAATTTGAGATAGCATAACGTGGGTGATATGGCTCACGAAATTTTTGCGTAGAAAACCCGCTGGTTTAGCGGGTTGATGATCTGGCTGGGTTACTTGGGGCCACTAAAGGTGTTTTCGATAACTTTCTGACTGCGTTCAACCCAGTCGCTGCTGTTTTCACAGTTAACGTTGGCTTCGAATACCTGGCGTGCGGATGTGTACATGGGGCTGTTGTACCCCCCACGATTGGCAAGCATGACGCGGATGCCGTTGAGGTAGGGATAAATCGGGTCCTGCAAGATAGTCTGATCCACATCACCAGCTTGCTGACAATGCTGGGTGCGCATTTTAATAATGTCCTGAGCAACCTGTAAGCACTCAGGGCAGCTGGCTTTGTAGGATTGGAATTCTGCCATTGATTTTCCGGCAACAGGTCGCCCACTCGCATTGGTAGGAATTTCAGCAAAGGCACTGGTCATACACAATGCGGCAATGGCTCCGGCCAGAAATGGTACGCCACGGATACGTTTAAACATGTTTTTTCACCTTGTTAATGTTCACCCAGACGGGTAGCTCGATCCTACTACGGACATGATTTCCACTCGCCCGAAAAGGCCAACAAAACGAGGACTAAAAACGATGACATGGAGCCAGGCTAAAGATAGCTTATTCATATCGTATATGATTAGGCGTAAACATGGAAAACACCACGCAACACCGGAACTCATCGTTACAACAAGACGTAATGTACGTATTGCTTAAAATTAGGGCGCGTAACAGCAATCCAATTCCTTTCACAGCCATCTTCTCGATCCTTAACAAAGGCCGTTCCTGTGAGGTAGAACGCCCCAATTTGCGCATATCTTGTAGAACGTTGGTGGAGCGAAGGCTGTTGCTCAAGTACCGTGACCCACGCTCACTAAAAGTCGCGTACACATTAAGCGAGATTGGCATTGAATTGGCAGAGACTATCCGCAAAGGGCGCGAGGACGAATGAGGAAAAGAAGACCGGCACAGGGCGTGCCGGTTCAAAGGCTAACCTAAATAACGACGGCTAATGGAAATAACACTGCGACGACGAGCTGGTAATAAAGCTGCTTGCTTATCAATTACACGCTCGGCATTATCGACTTGAAACTTCACGCGGTAGCCCTTCCCTATCAGCGCTCGCCGCATGTGTCTGTCCATTTGGTCACGCGACCAGCCGAAGGCAAATTCACGATCACCACCACTACCAGATTGAGGCCCAGCGATGATATCGCGGACCCGTTGTTTCAGAAACTGACCACGAAGGCCGTATCCGGACAGCTTCCGGCGTAGCTTTTTAGTCGTCATTGAGTGCGTAGACTGTCCGTTTTTCACGTTATTTCTCCACTTGTTACGCCCAAGGGGCTAATTGATACGTTGGCCTGGCATTGGATTCGATCTGTCTCCACGTAGTGAGGCTTTGATAATCCCTATGGATTGCTCAATGCCACGGGTATCTTGCCCTTTATTGGCAAGGATGTGCTTTTGCTCATTCAGCGCCATGATGGCATTTTCAACACCAGCACTAAACACGTCAGTCTTCACCTTTTCAGTGGTGATAACACCATTGGTGACAGCCTCAAATCCATTAACGATTTCGTTAAGTGCCAATGCGCCTTCTGGCTCAAATTGTTGGTAGTTGTGTAAGTCAATGAACGGCAGCAGGTTATCCAGCAGGCCGCGTAGCGCATAGAACATTGTCAGCAGATACAGGTTGTCATTCTCAGTCGAACTGTTATCGGCGATTTTTTTTGACAGTGTTTCTTGGGCTTTCGCGTTATACCGAGTTGCCCAAGCCTCACTCACGCAAGCCAAGAAGCGTTCCCCTTCTTGTTCGGTCGCTTCCAAACTCGGGACGCCAAAAGAACTTGGTAAAGCCTCTCTCCAGGGGATCCGAGATAAAAACCTCCATTAAATGGCTATTTTCAGCCAGGAGGGTATGTTCATGGTGTTGAGCGCCCATCGCGAGTTCATTCAGGGCTTTAGTTGTTTTTGGGTCAATCATGCTGATTTTCCATATCAGCGGGATGCGTATGCACTGGCGCGCGGCCATGTCGCATGTGGTACAGGGTATCGCGGTGCTGTTTGGCATCCATCGTGTTATTGTTTTTGTTTCCCCAAGACAACGATGAAATTAATTTTTTGAAGAACGCTTTCAATTTAGCCTCTCTGATTTACGGCAGAATTTATTTCTTAATCAGTGATATCTGCGAGTGAAAAGTGGTAACACAAGAATGCTACCACCGGTTTAACCGCTGTCGAAACACCTTATCTCGGCAACAATCCACAATCTCCGGCAATGGTTAAAACGTCACCATTGCGGATCACAACACCAATGTTACGGATATGCTCAATCTTGCCTGCCGCACATTCACTGGCCTGCGCCATTTGCGTAACCAGCTGGGAAGATGCTGCGGTAGCCTTATCCAGTGCCGCTTCAGGGGTATTCAGGAAGAATACATAGAATGTAGCAACCGCCCCCAGCATGACCATCATCACACTACGAAACAGCAATGACGCAACAGCAAAGCCTGCCACAGCAATCCCCGCGTAACTGAGTGCCTGGCCGATACTACCGTTGTTGAGAATGGCATTCAGTGATGCCTGTATTTCGTTCATGTCAGACTCCGAGAGATAGAAACAGTAATGCAGCCCGGAAGGCTGCATAACGGAACGATGGTGGATGTTAGAATGGTGGGTCGTCGGTATTTGGCGCACCCCAACCGCCTTGGCTGTGCTGTTGCGAATTTTGTTGCGGAGCACCCCATCCTCCTTGCTGGCCGCCAGGTGCATTATTCGGTTGATTATTTGCCTGGCGGGGGTTTTGCTGGTTCTGTTGCTGCCCGCTGGCAGGGGCTGAACCGAGCATTTGCATAGTGCCACCAGAAGCCGGATTGACTACGATCTCAGTCGTGTAGCGATCCGTGCCGCTTTGGTCTTGCCACTTACGCGTGGAAAGTTGTCCTTCGATATATATTTGCGAGCCTTTGTGCAGGTACTCACCAACAACATCGGCTAATTTTCCAAAGAAAACAACGCGATGCCACTCTGTTTTTTCTCGTTGCTCACCCGTCTGCTTGTCACGCCAGGTTTCAGATGTTGCGATTGAAATATTGGCTACAGAGCCACCATTTTGCATTGCACGGAGTTCGGGATCTTGGCCGAGATTCCCGACAATGATGACTTTGTTAACACCACGTTGTGCCATACGACTATCCTTCTGGTATTGATGGTTGACTGAATTACCATCTTTATTTTACGGATGTGCGTCAGATGACAAACCTTTAAGGGGGACAAAATGGGGTGCTTTTCCAGAAACATTCTTAGGGAAAGGAAAATAAAAAAAGCCCGGAAGCCGGGCATGGTGATCGTTATGTCTAACGAGGTAAAACACTTTTTTTATATTTAATAGTGGTGCTGGCTAACTGTATTGCATTCCCTGGTGAGGCGCAATTGCTATAGGAGTTGTGATGCCAATTCCGCAGCATGTTTTTGAGCAATATCAGGAATATCGATGGCAGAGATAAGCGCATGCTTAGCGCCGTCAGCACTGACTCCGTACACCACCCATCGTAGCGTATCGCCAGGCGCTGCAACCAGCTCATCGACATCGCCGCTCGCCGGAAGATCAATGATTTCGTTACCGATACCTTCGGCACCGTAAGCAATGCGGATAAAGCCGTGCCCTGTTCCCAGAGGCAATTCGTTAAGGACAAACTCACGTAGCGACACGAGTTCTTTCTCAGCGGTTTGTGTTGCCAGATAATGAAGGTTTGGGATGCGGCTTAAAATTTCAGCCGCACTGGCGGTGTCGCGGGTCGTGGACATCAAAATATAAGCAGCCCACAGAGCGCCAGCGTTGAATTCATTTGAAGTTAGTGTAGTCATGGGAGTCCTTATCTTTTTTGTCGCTTGAAGCTTTCGCTTCCATATTGTTTGAAATATTCAGTGAAGCCTTTATCGCTTTCACGCGTTGCAGATTCAGCGGCCGCAGTTGCTTTTCGCATGTCACGCTCGGCGACTTCTTTGCTCAGCTGCATATATCGAGTCATGTTGTCAGAACTGGGATCCGTAACCACCTCTTCATAGGCAGATTGGTAGCGTTCATCAAGTGATAACCCAAACGTGGTTGAACATCCTGCCAGAAAAAAAGCCAGAGGTAAAATGATTAATTTATTCATGTGGTTACGCCATTTTCAGAGCCAGAGTCTGTGTTTCGTTTTACAGATTTTGAGAACCAGACTCGGGCTTTCGTTTCTGATAAGGCCACCAAAGTGATGGCCGATTGAGGTTATTTGGACACAGCAGAACCGACAGACATCAGGGAACCTGCATTGATGAGACCACCAACGCTTTGCGCCAAATCAGCGGGCATAGCCACCACTTTCGCGTTAGGGCTGGTTGCCAGCACAGAGAGAGTCTCAATATAGTTGTTCGCTAACTGGAAACTCATTGCTTCGCGCCCCCCCTCAATCGTGAGTGCTTCAGCCAATTTCGACGAAGCTTTGAATTGCCCATTAGCCAGCGTTTCCAGCGCAGTAGCTTCGCGAACAGCCGATTGCTGCTTCGCCTCTGCATCCAGGATCATGGCTTCCTTCTTGCCTTGCGCCTCCATAATGGCAGCATTTTTATTACCGGCCGCGAGCTCTTCGGTCGCTTTGCGTTCACGAACCGCAGCAGCTTGCTTTTCCATTGACTTCAGCATTGAGTCGGAAGGTGTAATATCCTGAATATCCACAGTACGCAGGCTTAGGCCCCAATCAACCATCTGCACGTCCATACTCTGACGTAAACGTGCGGCCAGTTCGTCACGGTTGGTCAGCGTCTCATCGAGCTCCATCCCACCAACGGCGTTGCGGATCGTGGTCATGACCAGATTACGCACGGCGGTGTTGAAGTTATCAACCCCGTAGGCAGCTTTTTTCGGATCTGCGACGCGAATGAAACAAATCGCATTAACCTGCGTCATGGCGTTATCTTTTGTGATGGCTTCAATGCCTTTCACTTCGATCATCTGATCTTTCGCCGACATACGGTAGGCGATGTTATCCAAAAACGGGATCAGGATGTTCAGTCCGGGATTTAACGTCGTATGGTATTTACCCAGGCGCTCGACCACCCATTGGTCCGCCTGAGGCACGATGCGCACACACTGGTACAGCGTGATACCGAGAAACACAACAACAACAGCAAGACTGATAAGTCCAATCATGTTTTTTTCCTATCCAATCAACGTTATTCCGCAGTCACTGCGGCGACTAAAACAACACCACTACCAACACTCACAATTCTGACACGAGCGTCGCGTGGCAGCACCTCTTGTGATTTACACGGCCATTGCTGGTTACCCTGAACCGGCTTTGTCAGCAAAATCACACTTTCCCCACCTTCCGGTAACGCAAATGCCAATTGACCGACCTCGCCGATCAATGGTTCTTCCACGTATCGCTTCGGCTTATTGCGTGAGAACTTCACCCAGAAAAACGCACAACACACCGTTGCAATGCACCAAATGCTAATCTGCCACTGCAAACTCACATCAGGAGCAATCAGCGTGATAGCTGCTGGAATTATCGCGGCCAGCGCCATCCATAGGCCAAAAAAAGTCAATGTGAACAGCTCAATAATGCCAAAAAGTGCGCCCAGTCCCACCCAAATCCAAACCACTGTAACCCCCTTAAAACATCTAACCGATCATAAAAACGTAAGCGGCCAACTTGTAGGCCCCGGTGCCGGATAGCAGAGCAATTAAGCCACAGAGAAATGACCACTCTTTTTCACGCCTGCGCATGACAAGGCCATCTGCCCGACTGCACAAATAAGGCATAAGTGACAGCCCCAAAAATGTCAGGCAGGTAATGCTCAGCAATGCAGCAATGAACGTTAGCAAATGAGCAACCTCTCAGGTGGTCGGATGAAGGATACAAAAATTACGCAGGACGCTCAGCATTAAACGTCCGCAGAATGGGGACGAAAAAAGTACCAGGCGACAATGCCCAAATCAGCAGCAATCCAAGGGATATAAGCCCAGGAATGATAGCTGTCTGGAGAAATGGCAATCCAACTGAGTTGCACCAGTAGTGTGATAATACTGAGCAGCCAAAATGTCATGAGATACCTCAACGATAGTGTTAGTTCGTATGTAGAGAGTTAATCACGAGTCATTCGGGTGACGAAGTTTTCAGGACCTTTTGGGTTACTCCTTCAACGAATTTCCACCGATGGCCGCGACCTTCAAAACCATAGGCTTCACATTCGTAGCCTTGGCGCATCAATGACGTGTTTATGCCGCTGACCGCACTACTCCGGCTCGCCCAGTGATAGCCACCGTTGACGTTTAACCAGTCAACAATCTCAGCAACATGCCTTTGTTTACCATCCCCCATCAACGTTTCAATACGGATCATGGTGCGTTTCCAGTCGGTCATAAATTGTCCCGTGCCTGTGGTGCCCGCAACGGCGATCCGCATATCGTCGTGAAGCTGAGCCCGCAAGATTTTCCCTTGATGACGAGAGCCAGGAACCATGCGAGGTTCAAGCTGAACCCTGAGAGAGTAATGGGCTTCACTGATCTTTTCGGTGACTCCGTCATAACGCAGTTTTCGTGAAGGCGACTTCTCAACTTCCAGCAAACCGATACCCCACTGACGCATGAGTAACAATGGAAAGTCTCGGCGGGCAGACGACTTCTTACAGGCCACATAGATGAGATGGGGAAGGCCTACCTTGTTATTGCGATATGGATAGAACCAGGCCATAGCTTGTTCCAGTACCGGCAAACCGATCGCTTTTTTGCACTCAATGACCTGTACAAAAGGACCTTTCGTGGCAACAAAATCAGGACGCTTTCCGTGGTGTTTTAAATGTACTTCGGGATAGACCTCCCAATGCAGCCACTTCATCCAGGCTTCAACGCACGCGGCAATTTCAGCTTCCGTCATATCGTTGCTGTCAGGCGAAGCGAACTCAGGCTGGTGAGGCAGGTAAGTGGTAAAGCTACATTCCACACCATCATGCGTACCGAAACGTCGGTTGTGTTTAATCATGTGGTCAGCATAGTGACTCATTGGGCATTGACCTCCTGATCTGCCGCAAACATCATTGATAACGCGATAGTGACCTGGGTGACTGTGCGATGGCTAAACGCCATGATATATGCCTGCGCAGCGGCACGAGCGTTCTCGTCTTCCACCTGCGCTATAGTTATGAAAGCTTCGGTATGGCTGGTGGGATATACCCAGCCAGCCCACCAGCTTAACGTGTAATTGAACAGTAGAATAAATGCTGTGAATAGCGTCCAAAGTGTTGCAAACGCAATCAGGCATAACATCATGCACGACAGGAACAACGCGGCCAGTGAATGCCAGCTGTCTACATCAGTGGTGATGACCCGCACAACAAACCCGACGGCACTGGCCCAGAGTGCAACAGACAGTAACCCACGTTTTCGATATTGCTGCTTCGCACCATTTCGCGCCATCATGATTTTGAACCACAACATGAAGAGCGTCAGATAGACTTTTTGTGTGAAAGTGGCGTTAGCCCAGTGAGGACGCACGCTCTTCTCCAGATACTGGTTGGCGTATTTCATCTTAACGTTGGCTCCAGTCGTGCTTCAGTGCAGATATGCTTGGGCGCGGGGCTTTGCCTATCCACTCGCAGCAGGTGAACCAGAATCGGTTAAATTTGTAGGGGATGTGGGTGTAATACCGATCGCCGTCATCTTCTTTGATTTTTTCACCGGCAATGACGGGGTGTTGGTGGCAGAACGGGCATGCCGCTGCACCGTCTGCCATTTCTGGCGCGATCGGGAATTGTGTAGCACCTAACATTTCCGGATCACCCGGCATGCGATGACGCCAGTGGGTGCCTTCTGGCAAGGTGATGAATTCATCGTCCAGTACGTATTCAAAGGTTGGCATCAAGACGTGATGCACACCGTGTTTACGCCAGCGTAACTGCGCCAGAAATTCAACTGTTTCCTCCGGCTTGGATTCCATCGGGACACGGAAGCGATACACGCCGGGAGTGCTTGGTAACCCTTCCCCCTTGGTGCCCACGGGATGCCAACAAACGTTCGCAGTAGGAATTGGATTGTGGTTGGCGTCATCCGCCATTGGTGAAAATGATTGAGAGTCAAACATGATATTCAGCACTCCTTTCGTGCAGATCGCTTTACCGAGTTGAATGAAAACACGCAGGCGCGCGCAGAATGACGAGGGTAGTTTCATCGGCGCACCTGCCCTACAGTGGCAATGCCGTGCAAGATAAACTCTGGAGGGGATCCGTTTTCAATGCGATAGATGGATAAGAAGACAAATAGCGCAACCCAGACAGTCATAAGCGGCGAAAGCATGAACGGCAACACTGTCCAGGTGGTCAATAGGAGCAGGCTCAACGATGCCCCTGCCACAATGAAAATCTGATAAAGCACCAGCTTGTAGTTGGCGACCATACGCAATAGCGCATGTGTCCGAAAGGTTGCATTATGGCGGAAGTTGCGAAACTCAATCCACATCAACCCGATCCAAAAGACATACGGGCTAAGACTGGCAGCGGCGTTAATCAGTAACATATCCCGCAGCGCCATCATCACTGAAGCTCGGTTGGTCTGTGAATATAATTGCCCTTCCGCAAGCAGGTGTACGGCACGAATAAACCCGTTATCCGCAATGTTCAGCAAGAGAACAATGATCGCGAAAACACCGAAGCCAATACGCAGAGCATTGTGTGACATTTCAGAGGTTTTCAAGCCCCAACCGATAGCGGATGTAGCCCCACAAATATAGCCGACACCCAATAGCGTTGACTGTGTCAACGAGGTTTCCTCAAACCCGGCCAGAGAGAACCAGCAAAGGCAGAAAACGCACATCACGCTAAGGCAGCACAAAAGACTACGTCGAGAGATGAGCGGGTAACGCAGTGCGCATGCCGCAATGTGTTGAAGCTCAGCAAACGGAAGAATAAACAAGCTCCGCATCAGCCTGCCCTCCGGCTTTCCAAAGCCAGTCGATTCCGGATCAGTGTGTAACGGTCATGGAAAAGGTGGCTTTCTGGGCACTGTTGCAAATAGTCGGTGGTGATAAACTTATCATCCCCTTTTGCTGATGGAGCTGCACATGAACCCATTCAAAGGCCGGCATTTTCAGCGTGAC
>NZ_JAALBT010000016.1:0-81852 GCF_011077905.1 Providencia sp. M-27
AGTAGAGTAGGCTGAAGAGGATCAATCAGATAATCCGCTGAGAAAGATTTTCTTCTTTACATCTTTGGCATTTTATCAACCAGAAATTCCGGATACCCTTTTTTAATAAATCAGGTAGCTGTTTTAAGCTATAAAACCGATTAGCGGCATCTGGGTATTTTAACCCGTAGCCTAACTCCCCAGTTTGGTGAAGCATCGTAATATCACTGCGTTTAAGTACCCATGCTAATGCCGTACCTAACCCGACATTATTGGTTAACAGTACAGGTTTATCCGCTAACTGGCGATGATACTTCGCAATCACCTCTTGCGGGGTATTATTACTGGCAATACGCGATGGGATGATATGACCCACCGTTAAACTAATTGCCACCGTACACATTGCAGCTAAATACCAAAACCGTTGTTTGAAAGAGACCAAGGCAACCAATAACCAAAAAATAAACGCGCCCGCGGCTAACCATAACTTCCCACTTTCATCGGCCTGAAACACGCTCAGTTTAGGGTAATAAGCAGAAGCAATAATTCCCCCAGCAATAACGCCACCTATCAGTGTGTTAATCAATGCATTCAAACGAATAGGCCGTGTTTTTTTCTCCGTAAGTATTTTTTCAATGTAGGCAGCCATAAGAACCGCAATTGGTGCAATACATGGCAAAATATAGGTCAGTAATTTCCCTTTAGTAATACTGAAGAAAACAAATGGCACAATAAACCACAATAGAAAATAAATATGTAACCCTTTTTGTTGCCATGCATGGCGTAGCGCACCAAAAAGGTAACCTAACCAAGGTAATACCGCGGCGAGCAAAATAGGAATATAAAACCAAAATGGGGATTTATTTTGCGCATTATTCGCCATAAAACGTTGAATATGCTCAACCCAGAAGAAATAATTCCAGAAATCAGGCTCACGGCTGGCAATAACAAAAGCCCAAGGCAAGCACACGACAAAAGCAGTAAATAGCGAGACAAATGAAAAAATAAACACTTCTTTGAATTGCTTAAAGTAAATAGCTGCAACCGAACAAACAAGCACAGGCAGCACTAACACAAGAAAGCCTTTTGTTAATACCCCTAACCCACAAGCTACCCCCATCATGATAAAAGCGAGCAATTGATGAGAGAAGGATTTTGTTGTTAACCCCCATTGGAAAAAGAAAATTACCATTGTGATAAATGCTGTCACGATGGGGTCAAGAATATTGTAGGTGCCGATAGTAAAAACCATCAACATGGAAAGATAAATAAACACCGCATTGAAAGCGAGCCGTGAGTTTTTCCAAGCCATTTTGGCACTGAGGTAAACAAATAGCCCACTGACTAATGTGCTAAATACCACGCCAAGGCGAACCGAAACGTTGTTTTCACCAAATAACATTTGGAAAATAGCCCCGACCCAATAACCAAAAATAGGTTTTTCAAAATAGCGGATATCTAAAAGTTCAGGAACGCTCCAATTATAACTAATAATCAATTCCCGGCTAATTTCTGCATACCGTAGTTCATCTGGTTGCCACAATAACCTACCGTTTAACGGTAAAAAATAGGTTACTAGAACAAAACCAAATAACAGACACCATTTTAGGTAGGCAACTTTATTGTTTGCCATAATCATCTCATCTCAACCATTCTTGTTATTGATATTTAATAATTTTATTTCATCTGAACAAACATACTCTTTTTATGTAGCTATTATCGTTATGCCAATTAAACCCCATTTAAACAAGTCAAAAGTTGATTGGTATAAATATCGCTGTATATAAACAATTAATAAATGGAAACTCCATTTTATCGATAAAGAGATAAGAATTGCAGATTAAGACTAAATATATAAAGAATAGTTCAGTCTTTAAAAATAAGGTAAACATTAATGTGTTCTTAATATTAACCATTAATACAGAAACGTGTACCGCGGTCTATAAACAACAAAACCGGCCAGGGCATTCACCATAACCGGTTATTATTCATACCAAATAGTTCTATTTAGCCGCGACGAGTGCTTGTTCAAGGTCGGCTAGAATATCATCGATATGCTCTATTCCAATTGATAAGCGGATCATGTCTCGGGAAACCCCTGCTTGTGCTAACTCTGCATCATTAAGTTGACGATGCGTCGTTGATGCAGGGTGGCAAGCGAGTGATTTAGCATCACCAATATTCACCAACCGCACAATCAGTTTCAAAGCATCAATAAAGCGCGCCCCCGCTTCTTGTCCACCTTTAATACCGAACGACATAATACTGGCTGGTTTACCGTTCATATATTTTTGCGCCAAACCATGTTCAGGGTTACTCGGTAGCCCTGCATATTTTACCCACTCTACTTGTGGATGATTTTCGAGGTAGTTCGCCACTTTTAGCGCATTTTCGGTATGCCTATCCATTCTTAGCGCGAGGGTTTCTAAACCTTGTAAAATCAGGAATGCATTAAACGGTGATAATGCAGCACCCGTTCCGCGTAATGGCGCAACACGGCAACGAGCAATAAAGGCCGCTGCGCCAAAATGTTCGGTATAACTGACGCCATGATAAGCCACATCCGGCTCTATCAATAACGAAAAGCGATTCGGGTATTTTGTCCATGGGAACTTACCTGAATCAATAACCATTCCACCAAGTGATGTGCCGTGACCACCGATATATTTGGTCAATGAATGAACCACGATATCTGCGCCATGTTCAAATGGACGACATAAATACGGTGTCGCCACCGTGTTATCGACAATCAAAGGAATACCATGGCGGTGCGCAACTTCAGCGAGTGCTGCAATATCAACAATAAAGCCCGCAGGGTTTGAAATCGACTCACAAAAAATAGCCCGCGTCTTATCATCAATCAGCGCATCAAATGCAGCGAGATCGTCATGCTCCGCAAACCGTGTTTCAATGCCTAAGCGCGGCAGAGCATGGGCAAATAAGTTATAGGTTCCACCATACAATTTAGCGACAGAAACAATGTTGTCCCCTGCTTGTGCGATAGTTTGAATCGCATAAGTAATTGCCGCCATACCGGAAGCAACAGCTAAACCAGCGACACCACCTTCAAGCGCAGCAACACGTTGCTCTAGAACATCATTCGTTGGGTTCATAATTCGCGTGTAAATATTACCCGCGACTTTTAAATCAAAGAGATCGGCACCGTGCTGAGTATCGTCAAAAGCATAAGAGGTGGTTTGGTAGATTGGCACGGCAACGGACTTAGTGGTAGGGTCAGGAGAGTAACCGGCGTGAATCGATAATGTTTCTAATTTCATTAGTTATCCTTGTTACGACGCACTGGAATAGGTACAGCCAGAGGTAGTGATTACGTTATTATGATGCTGTGATAACCTTAGATATTACCTAAGCCGCTACACCGAGCAACTACTTGCACTTGAAATTATTTCACATTGATAGATGTGGTGAGGGTGATTATCACACTCTTCAGCTTAAAAATTAGTTATATCAATGTCTATCCTTATAACCTATTTCATATTGATATAAAAAAAGCCACAACCTTTACAGGTCATGGCTCTGCGTCTTATAAAACTTTATTTATAATTATAGAAAAGCACCATAAATAACTGAAGTAATAGAAGCTAGCCCACAAATAAAGGTGAATATTTGGGCAGGCTTTGACGTACTGTATTTCTTCATTGCAGGAACAATATTCATCGACACAACAGGTAGAATGAATAGGATAGCGGCAATCATTGGTGCCCCCATCGTTTCAATCATGCCTAAAATACTTGGGTTACGAATAGTCACAATCCAGGTTGTAATCACAATAAACAACATGGATGCCATTTCAATTTTCTTCACAGAGAAAGAAGAACGAGATTTAATTAACCCAACTAAACCTTCGTGAGCCCCTAAGAAGTGACCAAAGTAACTCGATACAATCGCAGCAAAAGCAACAATTGGCCCTAAATAAGACAAGATTGGCGATGGATTGATATTCGCGATATGTGATAACACACTGATATTTTGTTCTTTCGCAACGGCAAGCTCTGCTGGGCTTAGTGATAACACCACAGAGAAAACGAAAAACATCACAAAGCCTGTCAGCATTAATGCAGCACCACCCGTGATCATATCTGTTTTCACAATAGCATTATTACCAAACTGCTGACGTTGGTCTTTAGTAAATTGACTGATGATTGGGCTATGGTTAAATGAGAATACGATTAGTGGGATCGCCATCCAAACAACCACAGGCATTGCACTCCAATCAGGAGCCACCTCTAACATTGACGTATTCCATTCAGGAATTAAATATAATGATAAAGCTAATAAAATGAACACCAGAGGGTAAACCATTAGAGAAGTAAGCTTTAACATAAGCTCACGACCAAACACCACCCCAGCAGTCATTGCAGCAATCAGAACCCCAGACAGCAACCATCGTGGCAGTGGTTCTATTTCGAGTTGATTTACCAAGAACGAATCAACGGTATTTGTGATACCTACACCGTAAATCAATACGATAGGGTAAATAGCGAAGAAATAAGCAAACGTAATAATATTTGCGCCTACTTTACCAAAGTGCTCTTCTACCGTATCTGTAATATCAGCATTTGGATTTTTTGAAGATAAAACAAAGCGTGCTAGCCCTTTATGAGCTAACCAAATCATTGGAGTTGCAATTATTGCCAATATTACTAATGGCCAAAACCCCCCGGCCCCTGCTTTAATTGGTAGAAATAAAACACCAGCCCCCACTGCGGTACCGAATAAAGAAAGTACCCAAGTAAAATCCTTATAGGTCCAATTACTAACAGGTTTATCTGCTGTATCTACTGTTTTTTCAATTGTGCTCATCTTGTGTTCTTCATCATTAACGTTATTAAAATAAGATGTGCAGATTTTGCATTAAATAAGCAACAGTGCCTAATTTAATTACGCTATTTTTTTCAACTTTTTGGCGTAGATCTCGTTAATAACGTAAAAAAAATAAATACCACGTAATTATTCTGTGAATAAATAATTTCGCAATTAATTAAAAAAGTAAATTTTAGATATAAAGTATTTAATTTTTAATTTGAAAAATGGCTGAGCCATTTGCTCAGCCATTTTTTTACCTGAAAAACTGAAGTTTTATAGGTAGACCGGAACTAATATTTCTGTCGCAATCACCACCACAACCAATCCAACTAATACTGGAATTGACGTTCTTTTTACCACTTCAAAAGGAGAGATTTTTGCCATACCAGATACGGCCACGACCACACCTGATACAGGCGATAAAGTCCGTCCTAAGTTAGAGGCTTGCAACATTGGGATCACTAAATAAGCAGGATTGACGCCCATTTGTTTTGCTAAATGAGGGATTAGCTCAACAAACGCATAGAACGGTGCATTCCCCGAGCCCGTTGTCATCGCAGCTAACATCGTAATCACGACCAAGGCAATCATCATCACAATTGCACCTGAACCAAATGATTGTGCGAGGTCAATTAGCCCTTTGATGAAACCAATGGTGCTTAAACCCTGAGCAAAGACCCCAGCGGCGACTAACAACATCACAACCGTTGCAAATGCATCGGCCATTCCTCTATAACAAACTTCTAAACCACCATAGACGTGTTTAGCGCTGAAGCTGCGTAAGAACTCAATGACTGCCGCTAAAATAATGCAGCCAACAATAATAGTTACAATATGCAATTCAGGCGCCCATTTACCATCAAACACTAAAACACCGATAATTGGCGTAAAAGGTAAGATAGCGTAAAAAGCAGGTGCGTGTGTTTTGATTTCATTGACGTCTAACATTTCTGTTTTGACGTTCTCTTTTCTGTCTAAATAACGTTGCCAGAAGAAGTGTGCAATTGACATTGCCACAATTGCCGCAATAGAAATCGGTAAGGTTGTTTTAAACGCAAAATCAATTAATGGCATTTCAGCTGCTTTTGCCGCCAAAATAACGTCACCGGATGTTGGCGCTAAAATAATTGCCGCTGGCGATGCACAAATTGCCGCTGCTGCACCACGACTGATCCCAACATTCACCATGACAGGGAATAACGTCGCCATCAGTAATACACCAAGGCCTGTCGCAGAGGAAACCGCTAACGACATCAAGCATGCCACAATATAAGCGGCAACCATCAACAAATAGGGGGAGTTGATCATTTTTAATGGCTTAGAAGCAATTTTTACCACAACATCATTTGCCCCAATGTGAGTCATATAAGATGCAAACCCACATAACACCATGATCATCATACCAAGGTCGCCACCTCGGCTCATTAATAGGAATTTTATGTATTCCAGAATATCTGTTACGCGCCACCCCGTCGTCGGAACAGAACCTGGTAAAATACTTTTGCCCATAATCGCAGTAATGATCAGAAGTAAAATACCCCCTGTCATTAGCACACCCGTTGCGGAATATCCTTTTATGATATAACGCCCAACGCCAATGGCGACAATAACGCCGATTAAGAGCTCAATCATTTATTTCTCCTGCCTGTCTTATTTTGTAATTATAAAAAATCACTCTGCCTAATCATTAAGCAAAATTCACTGACTATGATCATATCAACAGATGATTTTTAATATAGAAATACGTTAAAACACAAGAGGAATAAATAAAAAATCTTTTTTAGGCGGCAGTTTACAGTCGATATCCCCATATATTAATAAAGAATAGGAAGATCAGCTTAGTTTAGCTATGTCATGTTTTTCACATTAAGGAGGGAAATTGATTAACTAAATAACTCATAAATCATATCACCAAAAAAACCGCGATATTGCAGATAACGAATTTGCTTACTTTTTTCTTTAAAGTCTTTAGGAATACTATCCCCAAATTTCTTACTGCGTACCAGTGCGGCCTTTTCAAACCAATCTACATCTATAGTGGCAAAATGTTTTTCCACAATCGTTTCAGTAAAACCTTTCTGTCGCATTTCTTGTTTTATCCGCAATGGCCCATATCCCTTGCGCAGATAACCTTGCATTAATAGCCCTGCGACACGGTCGTCATCAAGAAAATGTTGCTCACTTAATCTTTCAAGCACCAATTCAATTAAAGGCTCATCAATAATACCTTCATTTTTCTCATACATACGCCGTTTCATACGCGCAAATAGCTCAGCTTTCCCATAATCACGGCGGGAAAGCATAAACAAGGCATATTGGTAAAGCTCGGTTTCATTCATGGCGTTAAACTTTCATCATTAAATTGGGCGCATTGCGCGCCCAGTCTAACATAAACCTTTGTACTCTAGCTTGAATAAGTATGTGATTCGGCTGGCTGAGCGCAGTCAACACCCATGCAGTTTGAATCGTGACGCGTATATACTCTAAATAATTCAAGTTGCATGTAGGCGACAAACGAAGACAGACCGATGAGCATACATAAGTATGTGATTCGGCTGGCTGAGCGCAGTCAACACCCATGCAGCTTGAAGTATGACGAGTATGACAAGTTAGTGAACTTGAGCGCCACTTAACAATTTATATATCGTATCAGGAGTATAACTGCCATCTTGGAAATAAATTGTCCAATCCGTAATATCGTCGCGCGTTAATGGATAAACTTCCCCTTCTTGCATATTTTTCACATAAAAAGGATGGTTAATTAAACGCCCTTCAAACTGGTCACCATTCCAAGAAACGGGTTCAAACCACATATGTTCATGACCATCGAAGTCTTCTTCTGCGTCATGATAGCCAATACCGCATTTCACCAAAAAGCGCCATTCTGAATCTTCAGCGTCCTCGTTTTTACCGAGGAATTTGGCAAAGAAACCTTTCTTCTGAGCCACTGGCTTTGGCCCGTAGTTATCTAACATATGCGTGAAATATTCCCAACGTAATTTGGCTTTACGGGACATATCAGCGGTTTCTTCATCTGTACGCATAAACATCATCGCGTTTTGGTCTTCAAAGCCTTCAAAGAAACTTTCTAATACAGGGTTTTCTTGTGTCACACGGAACAACATCGCGGATGGGTGCTGATGAGATTCATCTCTATCATGCCAATCTCCCATAAAGCGCTCTGATGACGCATCTCCAAACTCGAAATTCATCTCTTCAAGTGGCTTCAAGTCATCAATTGGCGTTGATTTACCCACGTGCAACAGACCTTCTTCGAACGGTACTGCAACTAAATACTCATAGCCTGCTTGGGTTTGACCAATAAAAATAGGTTCATTAAACACGATTTTTCCGTGAGTAATACTGTTATTTACGAAGCTCCAAAACAGTTCGGGAATACCATAATAAGAAGCGATCGGGTGAGGTATAATAATTTCCGCTTCAGATAAACCACAGCGAGCCAAACCGTGCGTATGGAACCAATACATGGTCGGGGCGCGCTCTTCTTCTGGCTTGTCTTCATTATCTTCTTGGTCATAAATGGCATGAACAACATATAAAGAATCAATACTTGGCATTAAGTCATCAATGAGTTGGAAATTAAGCCACTCACGAGTAAACACTTTCCCTGCGGCAGAAATATCCAGGCCCAGTAATAAATCGGGTACCAAGATTTGAATGACCTTCAGCTGCTGAAGGTAATTAACCAATGGTTGCCCTTGAAATAAGCACTCAACAATCACCGCTTGAGGGGCTGCGCTTGCCTCTGCGTACAGTTCGGGGCTGATTGGGTCAGTGGCAAAATAAGGGTTGATAGTATATTCCGGGTCGCTATCCACTAAAGCGATATAAAAACGTAATTCTTCTTCATCTTTTTTACAGCTAAAGAAAAAGCCGCCGTCCTCTGGAATATAATCTATTTCGCCATCAGTAAAATACGTTTGCTCTTCTAAACGCTGCTCAAGTAATAAAGACGTCAGCTCAGAGCCTGGGACAGCAACCATCATAGATGCTTCTTTCTCGCCCTCACCTGCTGCGGTATCAAGGTAATATTGTTTATTATTCATTTTCAGACCTATTAATAAGTGACTCTGGCGAGGATATCAGCTTATATTCATTAAGAATATTGTGATTATTCTTAACAAACAGAGATTGTGATTTGATCCTTCATATTGTAACTAAGTTAATAAATAATCATTATTCGACAATCAGTTATTCTACTTTTCATACTGTATTGACTGAGGCACAATAATGCTCTTTCTTTAGTTTGCTTTAAATTGATAAAGCAAAAAGTTCTATTTCAATAAAGGTAATTCAAATATGGCTGATTTAACCAAAGCACAAAAAGAATATGTCGATGACCTCGCAATGCAACGTGTTTTCGATATGAACAGCGATGAAGTGTTGGTCAACGCCTTAGAACAAAAAATTCACCAAATGGAAGACCATTTGAAAGCCTATTTTCATGAGCGTGTTAAGTTTCATCAGCAAACTAAAAAATAGCCTTTTCCCCGCTCAGTGCCGATGCTGTTTATGATATCGGCACCTGTTTTGCCCCTTTTGAGCGGCTATTCTTAAATAAACAATAAACGCATATTTATTTGGTTCTATTTATCAACAAAAAAGCATTAAGCGCCATCTAAAAATGGGCCTCTAATGATAGAATTATCATCATCACTGTACGACTAATAACAATTTATCTATTACACTTCTTTTTTGTCCAAATATTGAGCCAATTTTATGAAACGCATTCAATTCAGTACTGCACTGATCCTTTCTTCTATTATGAGCATGTCTGTGAGCTTTGCTGATAGCGATCGCCCATTATTTTCAGTCTCTGTAAGTGAATCTGGAGTACCCCAAAATAACAGCGAAGGCGGCATTACTCGTTCTTCTACCTCAGAGTCACGAGTACTGCCGATTTGGGGCGATGAAGCCCGTGCTCGAGGGTATGATTTACCGGAACCATTTGGGGCAAGTTATGGTTATATGAATCTCCGCCAAGACATTATCGTCGATAAGATTGGCTTTAACTCTGATACACGATTAGGACAAGGCCTTCTTTCTAACATTTTAGTTGAAACAGGTCATACCCGAGAAAAAAATGAATCACATATGCTAAAGCTGGATGCTTGGGTTCTACCATTCATGAATATTTACGGTGTTTATGGAAAAACAAAAGGTTCATCTAAAACTAATATCTCTGGTATATATATGAAAGGGCAACCTAACCCAATGTGGGAGAACTTACCTTTTTCATTGGATTTTAAAGGAAAAACATACGGAGGTGGGGTAACCTTTGCTGGTGGATATAACCAATTTTTTGGAACATTAGACCTAAACTACACTAAAACAAACCTTGATATCTTAGATGGTGATATTACCGCTTTTGTTATGACACCCCGTATTGGATACGAATTTGTGTTCGAGCCATTGATTAGTGGTCAAGGGAATACCAAAGTTCAAATTTGGACTGGTGCCATGTACCAAGATATCACTCAGCGTTTTAAAGGTGACGTTAGTAAATTGAACCTTCCCGAAGAACTTGATTTCTTCATGAATGATCCTGCAATGAAACCCATAGTAGGCAATGTTAAATTCGATGTTAAACAGCATCTTGCCCATAAATGGAATAATACCGTTGGTGCTCGAGTTGAACTGACTCGAAATTTTAATGTATTAACCGAAATCGGCTTTAACAACCGTAACAGCTTCTTTATTTCTGGGGAATTCCGTTTTTAATGTGGCATTCCGCAATTATTCAAAGGCTGGCCTTGCTCAGCCTTTTTATTATTTTTCCCGCTAAAGCTGATTTCCTTCCCGATCGCCAGCAAATCGATGGCTGGCTAAACGATCTCGGGGGGGAAAATAGCTTTGATGAAAGTAAAACTGTTGATTGGGGCATATTGCCAGGGCCATTTTATACCCCCGAAATGGGCATTGGTATTGGTACCGCTCTGGTTGGTTTATATCGAATAGATAAAGAAGATAAACAAACCCAGCCATCGTCTATTGGCTTAAGCGGTTTTGCGTCGTCTACAGGTGCATTTGGCTTAAATTTTACCAATTATAATTTTATTGATAACGACCAGTGGAGATTATTTATTTCCGGCACAATTAACAATATTCCCACTTATTATTGGGGTAAGGGATATTCTGCAGGGAAAAACGATCACAATAAAGAAAAGTACCATTCCCAAGAGTTCCAAATAACCCCAAGAGCCTTATACCAACTGGCTGATTCTACTTATGTTGGGCTCGGTTGGAACTTTTCGTCAATCAACGCCAGCGATCCTGATGATGGCGCCAAACACTATTTCTCCAATTCAATTGGGGGTCGCTCGGTATTAAATTCAGGCATCAGTGCATATTACAGTTATGATACTCGTGATTTTTTGCCTAATGCCTACCAAGGACAAGCTTTCGAAGTGGTTTATACCTATTTTGCCCCAAATCTAGGGAGTGACACTCGTTTTCAAACCACCCAATTGCAATATGCGTACTATCATCAGTTAGCCGAAGAGACTGTTATTGCGTTCGACAATTATGCAAGGTTTTCAAGCGGAAATGTACCGTGGAACCAGCTATCATTACTCGGTAATGGTAACCGTATGCGCGGGTATTACGAAGGCCGCTATCGTGATAACAATATATTCACCAGCCAAATTGAGCTTCGCCATAAACTCGATTGGCGCCATGGTATTGTGGGTTGGTTAGGAACAGGAACCATGAGTGATACGGCGTCCGAATTAGGCCAAGGGCATTGGTTACCTACCGTAGGTGTAGGCTATCGTTTTGAATTTAAACCAAGAATGAATGTCCGTTTGGATTTAGGTGTCGGCCGCAACAGTACAGGGATCTATTTTCAGGTTGGGGAGGCATTCTAATGTCCAAATGGGTTACACCAATAGGGATTGCGCTTTTATTAGCCGCCTGCCAAAACCATGACAAACTAGAATTGCCCACTATTGAGCCAGTCGTTACCCCTTATACCGTTGAGGAGGCCTCACAAGCTTGGCCTGTTATTGCTTCTTTAGCCCCTCCACAAGGTTTACGGGCTTGCTGCGCTTTCGGCTACAACTTGCAAGCTGAACTATGGGGACTACCTGTCCCGTTTTACACTATCGATAATATTGTTGAAGCAGATAGCCTCGGTGAACATCATTATAATGACAGCTTTTTAGGTGCCTCTGCGGCATTAATGGGGCTCAGTAATGAAAAAATAGGCTTACTCTATACGGATAAAAGCGGGTTTATTGATATTTCCCATGTCAGAGATACTGCAGATTATACTTTTTATTTATTTAGCCAAATTTATCCACGCCTTGGTCAACAATGGTCGCTATCTCTTAGTGAGGAGCTAGCGGATAGACAAATACATTTCAGCGCATTTGAACCGCCACAATCTGCTGAGCAGCGCTATACCCTTAGTGCCTATTTAGCCGCAAAATTAGCTTTTCAACTCGCTGTATGGCATGAAATTGCGCAGTGGTATGGTTACCAATCTGTACCAGGGTTTTCTGAAGGGATTTCCGCATTTTCCCCTGAAGACCTGTACTCCAATTTACTCGGTTCTCGTCTGGCCTTAACCCTGATACTACAAGGCCGAGCTGGCTCTTTAGCCACTTACTCTCAATCAATGGAAAAGATTCTTCCACTGGCTCTTCACCAGCTAGGCAGCAAAGATAGAAAAACCACACGGAAAACATTTGATAGCGTTGATGGTTTGTGGTGGAACAGTTACCGTAGAGTACCGGAGAAATTTCTTGTTTTAACAAGAGATTACCATACAAATGACCAACGTTATCCTTTGATGCCCCCACAAATTATGCCATCTGAAGGTTTACTTTTAACCTTGCCCGAACGCTACCTCAAATATGATTTGTCATTACTCGCGCAACTGCGCTTGCTCCCTACTGACAATATGAAGCAACTTCCCAAGCCTGTCTCTTATTGGACGGTGGCCGATTTTCCAAAGTTGGCGGAAGATGCGAAGCAACAAGATTTACTGCAACAAGTTTTAAAGCCTTAATCAGCAGATTTGTGATATTCATGTAAACCGCTTTATCGGACTTTGTCCTGTCATTACCGCACTTAGAATTTTAAGTTAAATGTCACTTTTTACTCATTTGCAGATAATAATGTTATTTCACTTTTACCGCCTCGATAGACTTTAATAAAACGATGAAGATCTCATTTTGGTTAAAAAATAGACATTCAATCGCTTATTTTTCAGACAAAATAACCCTATAATAACTGAATGAATAGTATGAATTTTAATCAAATTTAACTTAAGTTAACGCTAGGCGCCACGAGAATAAACAGTTTAATTTATCATTCATCACATGAAAATATACCAATAGAAACATTCAACCATGCAAAAACAGCAAGATCATAATAATTGAAAAAAGTCTACAAAATAATACAGAAATTTCCCTAATGTCACCCGGATAAATGTAGCTCGTAAAAAATTAATCTGCTAATATTCGCTCGAATTTTGTTCAGAGATACTTAGGAGAAGCAAATGCCCTCTCGAACGATGAGGACAAACGCCGTCTTCGCTTTCTTATTTTTACTTTTATTTTCGAGCCTGAGTATGGGCTCCACCAGTACCAGCACAATGCTCAATAAAGAGTATACTAATAAAACTGTGCAGCAGAATGTAAGTCAGGCTAAAACCTCACTCCCTGATTTACGTAAATACCCTTCTGGTACGCCTCGAAAGAAAGCATTTTTGAAAACGGTTGTCCCTGTTATAGAAAAAGTGAATAAGCAGATTATGGCTGAACGTACTTGGTTGTTATCAGTACGAGCTAACAAGAAGTGGAGCGCCCAAGAGTTGCGCCGTCTTGAACAAATCTGTAATAGCTATGGTATGAAATGTAGTAATCCAAAACGTTTAAATTGGAACAAACTATTGAGTCGAGTCGACATCATGCCAACACACTTAGTTGCAACACAAGCAGCAACAGAGTCTGGTTGGGGTACATCACAACTCGCTCTGCAAAACGGTAACTTATTTGGTATGCGCTGCGGTAGTGGCTGCCAGACCAAACAAGGAAAGATTAAAGGCTATTCTACATATTCTTCTGTAGAAGATACCGTTACTGCTTATATGAAAAACATGAATACCCATAACGCTTATGAATCTCTACGAACTTCACGAGCAAAGCAGCGCTTATCAAAAGATGAGCTGGATACGAAAAAGCTAATCAATGATATGAAGGGGTACTCAGAGTTAGGTTCAACCTATAACCGCTATTTACAAGAGATGTACGCGAGTAATGAAGAATTGATTACACAAGCTCAACAAAAAGCAGCCACTCGCATTTAATGTTGTATCACCAGGTACAAGACATGAAAAATCCACTTAACTAAGTGGATTTTTTTTATCCCTCACAAACCGCATTGAACTTATTTTACTCATTCAACCAATTTGATTTTTTAGATTTACTCTATTGCTCTAAATAGTTCGAGTGGTGGCGAGGCGGCAAGAGAGGATATCCCTAGGAGCATACATAAGTATGTGACTAGGGTAGCTGAACGTAGCCAACAAAGTCACCGCTCGAAATATGACGAGCAATATGACAAGCAATATTCTGATTGCATAGAAAAAGAGATCAAATATCATATACCCTAACCTTCTAACAAAATAATTAACATCTTTGAGTCTAATATGAATTTCTTCTCTTTTGAGTTTCTTGGCTCTTTCTTGATTTTTTTTCTTATTTATTGGGGTTGTCAGCCCAGTGCAAAGTTACAAAATGGCTTATTAATCACTGCTAGCTATTTTTTTGTTTATTCATTTAGCCCTGACTTTGCTTATATCTTATTTAGCTACACACTGATTATTTATTTGCTTACCAATGTGGCAACTAATTGGCTTTCGAGTAGATGGATATACGGTATTCTTACCGCGGTCATTGTTGGATTCTTTACCACCTTTAAATATTATTCATTCTTCCAAGAGACCATTCAGCAAACTCTCGATAAATTTGGTTTTAGTGTTGGTCTTCCTATATTGGAAATACTCGCACCACTTGGGCTGTCCTTTTATGTATTCCACTCGGTTAGCTATACAGTATCGGTTTGTCGCAAAGAAATTCCTAAAGCCGATTTCTTTGATGTAACACTGTATCTTGCATTTTTTCCGAGCATCGTCGCAGGGCCAATCAACCGCGCAAAGAACTTTCTTCCCCAAATACAAGCGGAAAGCCGTGAGATTTTAGATCCTCGAAAAGCCATATTGCTTATTTCATTAGCACTAGTGAAATTGTTTTTATTTAGCTCATACTTGTCTGAAAATTTTGTCAATCCAGTCTTTGACACTCCCGTGGGTTACAGTGCGGGGGAGATCCTAGTAGCAACCTATGCCTATGCTTGGAATATTTACTTTAACTTCTCAGGTTATACCAATCTGGTGACGGGCATCGCGTTATTATTAGGATTTAGAGTCCCTGTTAACTTTAATGCGCCTTATTTAGCTGCAAATTTAAAAGAGTTTTGGGCACGTTGGCATATCAGCTTATCGACCTTTATTCGCGACTATGTTTATATTCCTCTTGGCGGTAACCGTAAAGGTTTTAGCCGTATGAACACCAATGTATTCCTTGCGATGGTCATTTCAGGATTATGGCACGGCGCAGCAATGACATTTGTCGTTTGGGGAGCCATTCATGGACTAGGAATTGTGCTACTCAATCTTAAGAGTTTATGCATGGAAAAACTAGGGTGGACCCAAGTAATCCCAAATAAGACATTATCAGTTTGGGTATCACGAATTATAACTTTCCATTTCGTTTGTTTTGCGTGGATTTTCTTCCGTAGTGCCTCATTTGATGATGCACTGTTAATGGTCAATCAAATCATTGCCCCTGGTTTTATCGCTTCTATTAATGCAAGCTTAGGGTTATTAGTCGCGTTTTGGCTACTGTTGATTGCCTACCCTTATTTTGTACAAGGCTACCATTATGTGGCAAAAAAATACCAAACCATTCCTTGGTATTATTATCCTATTCCGCTCGCGATTATTCTAACCATTATGTTTATGCTTTCTCCTTCAGGTATGCCGGGGTTTATTTATGCTAACTTCTGAGTTTAAAAATACCCTAATCAAAGTTGGACAGATTTTATTTATTGTCCTAATTGCTGGCCTATTATTAATTTGGTTGAATCAAAGCTCGCTAGAACGATTTTGGCAACAAAAATATCACCAAGATACCCCATGGTCGAAAATGGCAGGTAATCCTATCTGGGATTATGGCGCTTACTTACATGATGGCGCGCTTGAGGCAGGAAGCCTATTCACTTACTACGCATCAGGACAAAAAGCGCAGGAAGACAAACAGGCCGCGGCGCTCGCACTGGCCAATAAAGATAAAAAACTCAATTTCCCCAAAGAGTTTCAAATTGGTCTTCACTTCGTAAATGGCTACATTTATCCGGCTGAAAGCTTATCGGTTACCTTCCCTGAACGGCTGAAACGACCACAAGCTTGGGAGAAAAACCAGAAAATTAGCTTTGGCGGTTTCACAATCAAGAAAGATCAGCCAATCGTGGCAAAACATATTGCCAATATCGAAAAAGGCCAACAAGTTCTGTTTGCGGGGGACTCCATGATGCAAGGCGTCGCTCCACATGTTAAAAACATGCTCTTGAAAAAATATAATATCGATAGCATTAATCTAAGTAAGCAAAGCACAGGGCTGGCATATCCACGCTTTTTTAATTGGCCCCAAACCATTGCCAAGGCATTGAATGATAACCCCAACATTAAGGTTTTAGTGGTTTTTTTAGGGCCTAACGACCCTTGGGACATGCCACCACAAACGGGTTATAAATACGTCAAATTTAAAAGTGAAGATTGGGAAAAAGTGTACCGTGAGCGGATTAGTGATATAATATCGACCGCTCGCCAGCACAATGTTGATGTTATTTGGGTTGGCCCACCTAATATGCGTAAAAATACGCTCTCCGATGGTATGAAATTCTTAAGTAGCCTCTATCAATCTGAAATTGAGGATAACGGTGAAATTTACTTTTCGGTCAATGACGTCTTTAAATATCAAGGCGATACCTATTCTGACTATATCGGTGATGCAAGCAGTACCATTAAATTGCGAAGTGGTGACGGGATCCATTTCAGCGGAAAAGGCCAACAACTGATTGCTGAAAAAGTATTCTCACTCATTCATTTCGAAGAAGAGGAAGAAAAGGAACCTCATGAAACTGAACAAACTGTGTCAAGCTAAGTCCAAAATATTAGCGGGTAGCGTGATTGCGCTTTTGTCGCTGGGATTATTGTCTTGCCAGAACACATCAGACAAAACTCGCACAACTAGCTTGCCTAAAAACCAGCCTGCGGTTGCACAAGGGCAGCTGGTCAATAACGCAGAGCCTAATTTGCCACAGTTGGCGAATAAGTTACGCCAAGGCAACCAGCAAGTACACATTGTCCAAATTGGCGACTCACACACCGCTGCTGACTTTTTCAGCGGCAATTTAAGAACATTATTTCAGCAACGCTATGGGGATGCAGGCCCAGGTTTCATTCCACCTATATCAGTGCCGGGGCAACGAACAGCAACCATTAACCGCACGAGCGAGAAGAAAGAGTGGTCGCTGGCTTCAAGTCGTAAAGATGAACGCTTTGATTACCCACTTGGTGGGCTAATCGCTGAGCCGCAAGCAGCCAACAGTAAAGTGGTGCTCAAGCCTTTACAGCCTGCGCTAGGGGCTTATCAGTTACAAACTCTATACCAAAGCACAGGTGATTCACAAATGCGTGTTGCTCCTGCGGTTTCCCCCAATGTTGCATTGCCAACCACAGGCAACCAGTGGGTATTTTCGTCCCCTGTCAATACCCAACTTCCGGCTCAGGTTACTGTTAATAAAGGTAATGGGTTAAAAATTGGCGGGTGGTTAGTGCGTTCGCAAAAACCAGGAGTCATGCTTTCAGCTCTTGGGCTCAATGGTGCAACATTGAGTATGACAGATAAATGGCAGCCACAATGGAGCGAAACCTTAGCGCAAATGTCCCCTGATATGGTGATTTTAGCCTATGGTACCAATGAGGCTTTTAACGATACGTTAGATTTAGCCGCTTACGAGCAAAATTTGCGCGCTAAAATTCGCTTAATTCGCCAACAAATGCCAAATAGCGTTATTTTACTTATCGGCCCGAATGATTCACTTAAATTTAATGATGCGGCGAGTTGCCAAGCTCAAATGCCAGTGAATTTAACGAGTGTGATTCAAATTCAAAAGGCGGTGGCCGCTCAGGAAAATACGCTATTTTGGGACTGGCAAGCCTTTATGGGAGGCCCTTGTTCAATTCGTACATGGGCAGCACAAGATTTAGCACGACCTGACAATGTGCATCTCTCCGTCGAGGGTTATAAGAAGAGTGCACAAGGGCTATATAATCAGTTAAGCCAAGTATTAAATTAATTACGGACTTAACACACAATGAGGCAGAGGTATTTTCAATATCCTCTGCCTTTTGATTTGTGACTATTTTTAATATTTAGCGCCTGAGCGTTGCCATTTCACTTTGGCTTTTTTCTTACTTATCTTTTTGTCACCCTAGAAATTCAATTCCAACATTAAAGTTAAAATAATTATTTCAAATAAAAACAATACATTAAGAACACTAAATTTGGAATAATACGGACTAATTGCGAATTTATTGCTCCCTCTAAAAAATATAAAAAATCGTGACCATTAATTAAATCAATATACCCCACATAAAATTAGTATCCCTACGTTCCTTTTAGTAAACCACATCGCTGTACGTTGAAGTTTATTAAGTAAGGAGGTAATAACAAATCGTTTTTCAGCTTATCCAAGCACATGGTTTGTTGTTAAAAATATGGAAACCGTGAACAATTCTTTGACACAACCAGAATAATTTTACGGTAGCAATCGTAGGTAATATTTATTTAGGTTCAAAAAATGTCGACTAATTTCTGTGTAAAATCGTTTCATTCTTATATTGAAAACCTATCCAATAAAATAAAAAATAGCTTTTATCTAACTCACTCTCTACTGTTTAAAGTGAGCTCAGGTGAAATTGAAATGCGGATAGAAGAAGGCCAATGGCAAAAGCTGACAACATCAGATATCTGTTTGCTTCCTAAAGGATCTTCAATTGAGATAATTAATCGTGATAGTCACAACCCGCTGGCTGCAGATATACTTCCCATGACCTCAGATATGTTAAAATCCTTTTACCAACAACATGCTGCATTATTTGTTGATAAGAAAATTGTTAATAAGAAAAAAACTCCCTCAATAAGTCAAATTTGCTGTACTAGCTTACAAGAAAACCCGATTATTGAAGATGTATTTCACGCTGCAATTAAAGAAGTTAACGCCCCTTCCAGCCATAATGTTATTCATATTCATTTAAGTTTTATTCTGTCCTTTTTTTTATTAGTGAATGAATTTACCTCTACACTATATGCATCAATCAATATCTCGATAAAAGACAAAGTGTATGACTTAATTTTTCATAGCGCTGGAAAACAGTGCCATACCCTAGATACTATTGCGAAAAAGCTCCATATGAGTTCCTCAACCCTTAAACGAAGACTTGCCAGTGAATATACGAGTTTTTCCAAAATTAGCTTAATGTCCCGAATGAATAAAGCGATGATATTATCGAGAACAGAAAATATGCCGATGACGCGTATTGCTCAAGAAGTCGGCTATGATGATGTTCCTTATTTTTTACTGGCATTTAAAAGTTTTCATTCCCAGCCAAATCTCACCTACCCTCTGTTTTAATACGCGATATCCCTTTTAATCATCTTCTATAAATACTTGAGCCTCACCATTTTCATGGTAGGGCTCTTATTTAACTAAAAATAGTGATTATCAATATCTATTGGTATCAACGTAGAATCTATTGTAGGAATATCAACCTGAGTCACTTCGCTGTTATCTACTGGTTTTGGGGTTACGGTCGCATCGGGTAAATCGGAATAAATAGTAATACGACTTTTAACCTGTGCCTGATTTCCTGCCTGATCATATACATTGACTTCATAGTCATAAATGCCATCTTTTAAGGGGCTATTCATAGAGATTTCCCATTGGCCCACTTCATTTGATTTTTGCTTATAGGTTTGATTATCAATAGTCAAAAATACCATGGTGTCCGCCTCTGTTACACCACTGAACTTTGGCGTGTTGATACTGGTGATCTCATCCTGTTTATCCGCTGTATTCGTTGAGTCATCTAAGTTCCCACTCAATTCAGGTGCCTTAGTATCAATGATGACTTTCCCTGTCTTTTCCGCGCTATGGCCTACTTTATCCTTTACCTTAATAAGATAATCATAGGAACCATCGTTCAGAGCTTCTGTTACAGGAATTGTCCATACTCCTTTTTCATTGGCGCTCTCTTGGTACGTTTTTTGATTGATAGTGAACTCAACCAATGCATTCGGTTCTGTTACTCCACTGAATGTTGGGTGATTATGGTTAGTCACGGCATCATTTAATAGACCGGAGTCAGTCATCACATCTAGGCTGCATTCCGTAATTTCAGGGGGTGTCGCGTCAACGGTCACTGTGCCGGTTAAACGTTGTACTCCTATGTTACCCGCAATATCAATTGCCTCAATTAGATAGTTATAATCAGCGTCTTTAAGTGAATGAGGTAAAGTAAACGCCCACTCACCACCTTCATTCACCTTAATATCTTTATAAACCTGTTGGCCAATCGTTAGCCGTACATAAGTTTCAGGCTCTGCAATTCCTGCAAAAGTCAGGACAGAAACATCGGTTAAAATATCCTGTTGAGTGGTAAAGCTTACAGGGTCCACAACACCACCAATAAGGTAGTCAGGCGCTGATGTATCAATCACCAATTGCCCTGAAACTTGGCCTTTAATCCCCTGAATCTTATCATTTGCAAAAATCACATAGTCATGAAGACCATCACTCAATTCAATATCAACAGGGAGCGTCCATTCGCCTTTCTCATTGGCGATAGTTTCAAAAGTTGAAGAGACTTTGTTATCAAAAACCAATCGAATTTCCGCATTTGGTTCAGTAATTCCGCTAAATGTCGGCGTATTTACATTTGTGTGGTTATCGTCCTGAATCCCCGAATCTGAATCTGATGTTAACCCTCCCGCCGCTAAAGCGATGGTTTTTACTTTAAAATCGCCCAATATGGGTTGCAAACTAATTTGGCCCAAAATGTCTCGGGCTTCGATTTCATAAGAGTAAGCCCCCTCAGCAAGCGCCTCTGTATCAGATAATTTAATTTGCCAGTTACCATCGTGACCCGCAGTTGTATGATAAGTCTTTCCATTTATCGTCAAGCGTACTTCCGAATTAACTTTGGTTGTTCCACTAAATGTTGGTTGGCTAACATGGATAATACCTCCACTCGATAGCGGATCATCTAATTCCGCAGTTAATTCAGGAGGAGAGATGTCATAGACTAAATCAAACTCAAACTGCGTTTCACGATTAACTAAATCCTTTGCTGTAACTGATAATTTAATATTTTCACCATCCTGAATACCGACAGGGACGATGTCATTGGGTAATTGTATTTGCCAAATCCCCTGATTATTTGCTTTTGCCGCACCCAGTATTTTTCCATTTATGTCTTTGATGGTAACTAGGCTTGCGACACTCGTCGTCCCCGTGAGTGTTAAGTCATTTTGGTTGAAAAGTAATTTACCGTCCTTTTCAGAAATTAATTGTTTATCATTCACACCAAATTCAATACTTGGAGCGGTCTTACCGGACTCGTCACTGAGCACTTTAATAACCACTTCATGCTCTGTTTTATTTCCAGCAATATCAAATGCAGTTATCTTTGCTACATGCTCACCGTCAGGTAAGGCGAGCTCATTAGCAAACACCGTTTTAGAACCATTATATTTAGTTTGTAGCTTATTATGTCGAGTGGTTTTCCCATTCACGTTTATTAGGTAATAATCCATGTTTCCACGATAAGTGAAAACCAGTTTAGGATTGGTTACATTCGCAACTTGCGTACCTGCATGAAATTGCTTATCAACAAAACCAAAGCCATTAAACACCGGTTCTGTGGTGAGGATATTGAGTGTTGTTTGCCCTACTGAAACTGTACCGTCATCTTGGATAAAGCTAATATGGTAGGCTCCATCCCCTTTAATAGGAACTTCGAAACGCCACTCTCCCTTATCATTTGCTTGTATAGGATAATTATGGCCATTTACTTTCGCTGAAATCGTACCACCGGCTGTTATTTGTCCTTTATAAACGGGTTTTTTATGATTGGTATAGTGGTTACCGATTTCACCTGAATCCGTATCGGGGTCAAGGTAAAATTTAAAATCACTGATTATTACGGAAGAAGAAAACTCCCTTACCGAGCCATAAACGTCTTTAAATGTAAGAGTATAGGGGACTTCCCCTAGAGGGAGTTGAATATCTGCTGGAACCTTAAAATCCCAATTTTTTCGACCATTAGTCAAATTAACCGAATACGTTTTACCACATATCAGTATAGTTGCACTGAGTTCATCTCTATCCGTCGCTCCTGAAATCACGCCCTGTAACTTCGGTGAACGACTTGAACTCAATGAGTTATCAATTTCCCCCGTACTACTCGACTCTGCCGCCACTTCAAATGTTACATTTAAAACACAATCCTTTATTTGAATACCTTTTTCTTCAATCACCTTTTCTGTCTTCAACCCAGCAGGGGACGTGGCAATTAATGACATATTATCAAGGTCATAACGGCAGTCTACTCGAAGAAGACCTGAAGGCAAACTAAAAGACTAATTCCCATCTTTATCAATGTCGGTAATGGAAAACGCATGCTCATCTGTATTACTCAATCTAAATTTAAATTGTAAACTTGAACCAGGGGTTACCTTGCCTGTAAAAGTTGCCTCTAAGTCATTAGTCGATTTATCATCATGGAATTTACCTTTCGTCCAAGGTGAAGCCAGAGCAGCATCGGTTATCTCTGGGGGATTAGAATTAATTATCAGTGTATCTATTTTTTCAAATTGATTATCTGCCGCATCCGTAACAGTAATTTTATAATCACCAATAAAGTTTTTCGGTAATTCATTGGAAAGCTTTAAGCTCCACTTGCCATTATTATCGGCAGTCGTTGGAACTAACTCATTATTTAATTGCAATATAACTTTACACCCCGGCTCCCCTCTTCCCGTAAATACAGGGTTGCGATGTGCGGTAATAAAATTTCCTTTGGTTCCTGTATCCGTTTCTGCACTTAATTCAATCGTGGATACAGGGGCGGTGGTATCAATAAATATATTTCCAGAAACATCCGTTGTTTGTCCATTTGCCGGGTGCTCAGCCGTCACAAGGTACTGGCTATTTCCTTCCTCGAGTTCTTTAACGTTAAGTTCCCAGTTTCCTGTCACTTTATCTGCCACAGTAGGAAAACTTTCATTCCCGATTACCAGTGTAATTTTAGCCCCTGGAGTCGCAATCCCAGTAAACTTAGGCGCTTTGATATTGGTGATATAATCACCTTTATTTCCACTATCACATGCCGCATCTAATGTGACTATAAGCGCCGGAAGCTCCGCATTCCCACCCTCTAATGATGGGGGCAGGTACGTAAAGCTCTGACTAATGGTATTTTGATTACCCGCGGTATCTTCTGCGACAACCTTATAGTGGTTATCCTTACCGACATTCGCATCGACATCAAAAATCAGAGACCATTTTCCTTGGTGATCCGCATAAACTATTTTAGTTTGTCCTTTAAATTCCGCAGTGATTTTACTTTCAGGATCCGATGTGCCACTGATTTGAGGGCGTTTTAGGTAAGTTATTAAAGCATTCGAATTCTCTTGGCTTGCAGGATCTAAGCCTGCGGTCAGGGTAATATGGCTATCTACAGTGAATTGCCCTTTAGACGTCCCGACATTTCCAATGATATCGGTCACTTTCACCTGATAATCATACACACCGTCTTGCTTCACTGCGGGTAGTGGTATTTGCCAATACCCGTCTTTATCCGCAGTAGCGCTGTACTCCTGCCCCGCAAACTGGACCACGACCGTTGATTGCGGTTTGGTTTCGCCTTCCAATATTACGACTTTTTGTTGGGTGATATTGTCACCTTTGATACCTGAATCACAACTCTCGGTCAAATTCGCTTGCGCAACAGGTGGCGTGGTATCTACCCATACTGTCTCGCTGATTTTTTCACTATTTCCTACAATATCGGTAACAAACACTTTGAGTGGGTAACTTCCCGACGTGACTAATGAGGTGGCCATAAATGACCAAGCACCCTGTTCATCGGCCACCGTTGAGTAATTTTGTCCGCTCAAAGAAATCTCTATCTTTGCATGGGGCTCAGATTGCCCTGACAGGGTGGGAGTCAATTGGTTAGTGACAAAATCAGACTGATTATTAAGTTGCAAAATTGTCGGCTGCAATGTGGTTTTGATCTGCACGGACTCAGTAACTATAGTGGTGTTGCCTGCCACATCCATTACCGCTACTTCGTAATGATAGATACCGTCGGCTAATGCTTTTTGAGCCGCCACGGCCCAATCCCCATGGCTGTCAGCAAAGGTTTTTAACTGTTGCCCATCAATCGTCAGCTCAATACGGCTACCCACTTCTGCTTTGCCAGTAAAGTGTGGACGCGTCTCTTTGGTGATATTATCACCGATATTGCCACTATCAGACTGCGCTTCAAGGTAAACAGATAAGCGATCAACCTTAGTATCTACGGTGAACTGCCCTTCAGACGCCCCAATGTTTCCGAGGGTGTCTATCACTTTCACGTGGAAATCATATACACCATCTTGCTTCACTGCAGGTAATGGTACTTGCCAGTGCCCGTCTTTATCCGCAATAACGCTATATTCCTGCCCCGCAAACTGGACCACGACCGTCGATTGCGGTTTGGTTTCGCCTTCCAATATTACAGCTTCTTGTTGGGTGATATTGTCACCTTTGACACCCGAATCGCAGCTCTCTCTGAGCTTAGCTTGTGCAGGGGGTGGGGTGGTGTCTACTAATAGGCTTTGGATAAATATGCCCTGATTCCCTACACTGTCTGTGACCTTAACCTTTAATACATATGAGCCATCCGTTAGATTATTATTGATGGTGAGTGACCAATCACCTTGCGCATTAGCTTTGGTGAAGTACTCTTTTTCAGCGACCTTAACGACGATACTGGCATTAGGATCTGTTTTCCCAGTAAGCGTTGGCGTCACTTTATTGGTCAAAAAAACTGCCGAGTTATCAAGCAGTACGCTTGCATCGGGCAGGGAGGTTTTAATAGTCACGGTCTCAGTGATGGTTTTTTGATTACCCGCTGCATCCACTGCAGTGACTTGATAGTCAGATACCCCATCAGCCAATGGTTTCTCGACAGTAATTCGCCACCCGCCTTTATCATCAGCAACTGTCGATAAAATTTGTCCTGCAATTGTTAGCGTGACTGAACTACCGGCTTCGGCTTTCCCAGCAAAAGTAGGAACCTGATTATTCGTTTGTCTCCCACCCAATGTTTCGATATCCGAATGCCCATCAAGGCTAACAGAGAGGTTATCAAGCTGAGTGTCCACTTCAAATTGACCATTCACCGTCACTGGCTTACCGCCAACGGAGGAAGCCACTAATGAATATTCATATATTTTATCGTCTAGCGGTTCTGTGATTTTTAATAACCACTTCCCGTCTTTATCTGCGGTGATCGGATATTTTTTATCATTAATCGTCAGATAAGCCTGACTATCAGGAGAAACAACCCCAGTAAATGTCGGTGTATTAATATGGGTAATATTATCGCCCTTTTTCCCTGAGTCAGACTCTTCGCTTAGTTTCCCCTGAATAAAAACCTGTGTTATCGGTTTATCTATTTGGGAAGCTGCGGGTGGCTTATTTGCAGACTGAGTAGATGATGACGAGGCGCTTATTGGCATAGCCACAGGTGCGGGTGGTGGAGAAAAACTTAAGTCATTATCTTCTACCGGTGCTTTCTCCGATTTATTTTTCTGATTTAGCTGTTTTTTCGCTTCTGTAAGCTTTGTTAAAGACGAGCTTAGTAATGCTTCCTTTTCGTCTTTTTCAGAAGACAAAGTCTGAAGCGTCTTTTCTAGTTGCTGATTTTTTTGATTTAACTCCGCTAGTTTTTTGTTGAAACTTTGCTCATCGTCTTGCCGATTACCATCTTGCTGTTCCTCACCTTCTATTTGCTCACTATTATTTTTTGAGGCTTGGTTATCAGTATATTCGACGATATCACTCGTTAATTGCTCTTTGATATAAACGGCATCGGCTCCCACGTTTAAGGTTATTGATGATAGGATTTCATCTTGTGAAATAATCGTTCCTTGCTCAGTCAATAATGTCATGTTTCCTAAGATAACTTCAGACAACCCATTTTTAATGTTCTCAATAGAACCATCGGGTTTAGTTACAATTAAATCAAACCCTTGAACTTTAAACTTTTGAATTTCTATGCTTTTTAATTTATCGGTGATAGTTTTATCGGTCATATTCTATATCATTATATTAATAAATGGATTTATCAGCTAATACTCACGCGCTGCCGTCAATAAAAACAATTATATCCATTTAATTAAAAATAAAACGTCATTTAATATAATGTGGTCTGACAACCTTTTTTTTTGAGCTCAAATTCAAGTGAGTTCATTTCAATAGCGATTATAATAAAAGAATGAATTAACAAAGTTGTTTCTAAAATGAAAGAATAAAATAATGGAAGAAGATGATGATAACTCTGATGAAGAACTAGCCCCAATGGTTGATGGGTTAAGTGGAACACTATGCATAATTATTTTAGTTTCTATGGTGTTTATTTTTAGTGGAATGAAAGCCGCAGAAACCCATATCAATTATGGCCAGTTAAACTTTGAAAAAATAAAGATGGATATACCAAATAAACGTCTTTTCTTTAAAGGTGGCATTCATTTATCAAACAATGAAATTTCTTTAATAAAGAAAGAAATCATTAAAAACGAGAGTAATAAAATCATTATCAGTGGTTACATTAATGATAAGGTCAGCCACAGTAAAGAAAAAAACACCTATAACCTTCTTTATATGGCATCACTAATTAAGAATATGGGCATTAATAAAGAGATTGTTCTAAAACAAGGGACAAGTGAACATTGCCCAGGTTGGAACTCATGTATTTATTGGGGTTACAAATAACATGTATTATATTGGATTATTTTTTTATGCAGCAACGTTTATCGCTTGTTTTTTATTACAATCGGTACGTGAAATGGTTCAGCAATGTCTATTGCTTGCTCCTGAAATCAGCTACACCATGATTGGGATTTATATTTATCCTTTAATTATATTTTTATTTCACCGAGTATTTAATAAAAACAAACAAAGCAACTATACATTGCTTTCAAACCAAACTAAATTATCTGCATCCGTCACTGTATCATTAGGGTTAATCGGAACATTTATTGGGTTAACAGGGATGATCACCGCGATCTCAGCATCGCTTGGGGGAGAAGGTGATATCTCAGAAAAAATGAATGCCATGATTTCATCCATTTCAATGGCACTTAATTCAATGTCTTTTGCATTCTTAACCTCCATTCTGGGAGTGTCTATTTCAGTTTTATTGTTAGTTAGTTTGAATTTCTTTCACTTCTTTTATCAAAAAGAAAATAAAAAAACTAAACAGCAACTATCTAAAAACGACTCAGAAGAACTTAATCACATTCAAGAAACCCTGAATTCATTACAAGAAGTGAATATCAGTATAGCGCAAAAAATGGTTTCCGTGACTGAAAGCAATGAACTTGCGACTGATATTTCTTCATACCTTCAGGCCTTATCTACCACTGCACAAGATCACTTAGCAGTTTTACAATCAATAAAAGAAGCTGATGACGACTGGAAAAGAAAATTAGCGGTCTACTTATTAGAAGAAAAAATAAATAAAAGAAATGAAAATGAAAAAATATCAGAAGAAATTTTAAAAATAGATCAAACTACACAATGGCTAAAAGAAAACACCATTGAGAGCAGAAAAAAATTATTAACATTACTATCAATGGAGTAAAAAACGTGCGCCTCATCACCTTTGGTTTTTTATTAACACTATTATCACCATCTTATAGCTTGGCTAGCCAAGATGTAGAAAATTTCCAAGCCTTTATTAACCGAGTATTAGAAAATTCCAATCCGGTTCAAATAAAGTCATTAGAATTAGAAGCTGAAAAGCTCAGAGCAAAGCAAACAAACTATTATTATCTACCAAAAATATCAGCATCAGGAAAAATAAAAAGCCATGATGGCAGTACCAGCAGTAATATTACTGCCAGTTCATTAGTCTATGATACGACGCTAACTCATAAATTTAACGAAAAAAATTTAAAATTAAAAATATCAACGCTCTCACTAAACAAAGAAAAAGAAGAGCTTTACACCTCAACAACTAATAACTTAATTGGCATCTATTATCTCAATGAGTTAACAAAAACGACAGATGATTTAAATAAAAACGCTAAAAATATTTTCAAACTTATTACCCACCGCTATAAAAGTGGTATAGCGAAATACAGCGATGTTGAACAAGCGTCCTTATTGATGCAGAGGATTGAAACAGAGCTACAGAATATAGAAAAAGAAATTGAACAATATAAGTCAAATATTGAGCTTTTATCGGGGATCACCTTTCCATCTAAAGGCGTACAGGTTCCCAAAAACTTACTAAAAAAATTGCAAAAAACTATTATTGATAGTGAAAACGCGCAACAAAATAGCGAATATAACTTGCTCCGCATGCAAGCTGATGCAATGAAGGAAAATGCTTATCAACAAAACCCATTCTTGAATGTTAATGTTATCGCCGAAGAACGATTTGTTGACCAAGTTCGAAGTCGTAACGAGTCTTACATGGGAATGGAGGTAAAACTAAATATCTTTGACCTTGATAAAATACTGAATGAAAAATCTCAGCTAAAACTGTATGAAGCAACAAAGGGAAAGGCTGATTATAAATATAAAGAATCAACCGCTAAAATTAAAAATTTAAAATTAATTGCTAATTCAAATGCGACTGAACTTGCAGGGTTACATGCACAACGTAAGACCATGCGTTCGATAGTTAAGAGCCAACAAAGGGAATATGAAATATCACAGTCTTCTTTCTATGAAATGGTTAACACATTATTTGATATGTTAACAATGGAAAGGCGCATAGCTGAACTAATGATTGCTGATATGAAAAACAAAATGGAATACATACAATTAACAGGGAAGTTAGCTGAAATTGAAACGTTATCTAAATAAACTGAACCAAATCCCTAAAAAGTTAAAAATATTCCTAGGTATCACATCATTGTTCATCGGATATATTTTATTAGCTGAAATAGAAATATCCTCTCCTGGAGAGGGTATCATCTCAGGGGTCTCCAATCGGCTAGAAATAGTAAGTCCTGCATCTGGATTTATTAATCAATTCGCGATTAAAACCGGCGATAAGGTAGAGAAAGATCAGATTTTATTTTCCTATACGAATCTAGATGCGTTTCATCAAGAAAAAACCTTAACCAACCTCGTTACTTTTGCTAATGAACGCATTGATGAATTAGAAGAAAATAAAAAGCTATTAAATAAAATCCTTGATGGAAGCATAAGTACAGAATCTGAATATTTTTTCTTTGCAAAGGGCTTACAGAGTCAAACGTTAAGTGCTTATAGAGAGCTTTATGGCCACGTTCTCTTACGCATGGAGATAAGCAACTTAAGAGATAAATATATCTCACAAGTTAAAGAGTCTAGTGAATTAGAGAATCAGATTAACATATTGAAAAAAAAGGACTTATTATTAAAGAATGCAAGAGCTCCTGAAATTGAAAAACTCAATAATAATGCTGAAATTAGCCGTACCACCGCATTGATGACATCAGGTGAATTAAATGCTCAAGGGCTATTGCGAGAAATCTCACTGCTAGAAAAGAAATATACTGCACGGCTTATCGGTGAAATCCAAGAAAATGAAACTCTACTTAATCGGCTAAAAAAAGAGAAATTAGAAAACAGCGGCCAGATGGAATTACTTCGCAATAAAATAAGAGCAAATAGCGTACTATCGCCAGCAGATGGGGTTGTATTAAGTATCGAAAAAGATTTAGAAAAAGGCTCTTACGTTGAAGCCTCAAATTTAGTCATGGTAATTAAAAAACAGCAAAATACACGGGTCATTGAAGGTAAAGTATTAGCGAAATATCGTCCTTTTATAACGCAACAGTTGCCAGCAAAAATTGTGGTGAACTCCCCTGGATTTAAAAAAATCATTAACGGAAAAGTCACAAAAATCAGTGCTGACTCCTTTAGTGATAGGGAACGAGCCAACCAAGAGCGCTATTATTCCGTACAAATTACACCGGAACAAAATACTGTGCTCCTTCCAGAGCATGATGGCCTACCGGTGATGCTCTATATCTCGAGTAAAGAGATTTCAGTGCTTCATTATTTAACCGCATTAATTAGCGATAACATTACATTTAACGTTTGGTGACCTATGTTAGGTTTTATTTCTGCATTATCTGCTGCTGTAGCAACCATGACATTACTTATGGCCGTACTTTTAGCAAATGTGTTATCAAGTACGATGGCCGCTGAAGAAAATAAAGGTAAAGCAGCATTGATAGGAATTGATAACAGCAACACTGAAGCTTCTGCATCTATAAATACCGATAGTAATAATGGCAATGGCAAGAACATCATGAAGTCGTTAATATTTAGCCATGACACCATCAAATTCATTGACCATAGAAAGGTTAAATCTATTGATATCTATTGCAGTTATGGAAATAACATCTCTTTTGATGTGGCAATGACCTACACCATTTATAACACCGTATTAATTAAGAAAAGCACGCCTAATGTACACATTAAAGCATTGAAACCTATTGAAGATAATCAAGGTGTTAACGCTTGCTTCCTGAAGAGTGAAGAAAATGAAAGAAAGTAGTTTCCATGATGTCATTAACCAATATTTTAAGATATTAGGGGAGTCATTTATCTCTCCCGCCCTATCGTATGATAATAAATATATATTAAATAATATAAATGAATTTATTAATAATGATTTTTTCACTTATCAATATGTTTCCATTTCTGATTTTAGTGAAAAAAATCTGCCCGCTCTCTTCATTATGGAAATAGAAAATGGAAAGTACATTATCATTAAAAATCATAAGGGCCAGCTAACCAACCTCACAACTGACACCACAATAACGCTCCAACTAATTGAAAGTAAAAATTTATTTTCATTCTCTGCGAGTGAAAACACATTGAATGAAGAGAGTATATACACATCACTAATTAAGTTAACCCCAAAATCCAGTTTATTTTCATTACCTTTAATTGTATTTGCACTGTTATTACCTTTATATTCAAATCTTTTTAACTCACGATTAGTTTACAGTGAGTCCATAAGCTCAATCTTATATATTAGTTTTATTTTCATTGTTGTTATTGGCTTAGAGTTCTTTATTAAACACATTATTCATGAACAGAATATAAAAAAAATAAAGCTTAACATCAGCATTTTTAATCGCTACTTTGTTAATTTATTAAAGCAGTCTAGTTGTAAAAGTGCCTCGATTAAAGTGAGAACTGCCGAAGCATCGATTTTACAGGTATGGGAAATCAAACCACAAATTATTTATGATATCGGTTTAGCCATTTTATTTTCATTTTGTATTTTTGGCATGCTAGGTTTTTATTCATTATTGCTATTAAGCTATTACGCTGGGCTTATCTTTTTATGTCTACATGTCCGCTTCCTTTCCTATAAAAATATGCTTCGAGCGAATACCTTAAACTATGAAAAATCAGCCATGTACTACTCGTTAGAACAGAAAAAACATGAGCTGTATTTCGCCAGAGATAACCACTTTAAGCAGTACATCAGTACAAAAACCAATGAAGATGAAAAAATAAAATTAAAACTGAATGAGGCGAACCACCATTGGATGGAAATCATCAAAGTAAATACGTTTCTATCCATGATTATCATGTACGTGGCTAGCTATTTAGCTATTGGTGAAGGGAGTTTAAGTTTGGCCTCCGTTATCGCTGTAATGATCATTAATGGCCGACTTTCAGGTGCAATTACAAGTGCAATTAATCGCTTATTTATGGTGAAAACACATCTATTTCATATCAAATCAAGTATTGATCAGCTAAAAAACAATCCACTTATCCATTTCAAAGTAGATGGCATAGCAACAGATTCGATAAAGCATTTTAGTGCAAAAAATCTTAGCGTTAATATTAATGGTAAAACCATTATTAACCAGCTCAATATTGAAGCCAAACCCGGTGATGTTATCGGTATTACTGGTATTTCAGGGGTAGGAAAGACATCTTTAATGAAAGCATTATGTGGGACTTCGGAATACTCTTCAGGGGATATTGCAATCAATAGTATTGGTATTGATGAAATTTCCCAATCCTTTTTAACGGAAAAAATTGCCTACCATAATGGTATTTCAACATTTATTCATGGCAGCATACGTGACAATTTTAATTTCTACGGTGTTTTCGATAACAATACGATTGTTCGCCTGACCAAATTATGTTGCCCAACCTTACTGATTAGCAAAGAAACCTTAGACGACACACTCGTCACCGACATCGCTGCCTCTACAGGGGAAAAACAAAAGTTACAGCTCGTTCTTGCACTGATAAAACAACCTGAAATGATATTCTTAGACGAATCAACATCATTTATGGCGACCTCTGATGCGCTCTCATTTTTACAATTAATAAAACAAGAGTTTGAATTAGATAAATCAATTATTTTCTTTTCTACTCACGACTTAGGGCTGACCTCATTTTTTACGAAGCATATTGCGCTATCACCGGGCCATGTTAAACACATTAACGCCCCACAACCCCACAATGAAATTATCATTCCTAAAATTAGCTTAAGCTAAACAAAAACGCCCACTTGATTGTGGGCGCTTTGATTACCTTTTTATGAAGCACATTACAAGAACATAAAGAACACCATGCCGACAATTGCCCCTGTCGTACCAAGGATAGTTTCCATTACCGTCCACGTTTTTAGCGTTTGTGCTTCAGTTGCACCAGTAAATTTCCCATATAGCCAGAAGCCAGAGTCATTCACATGGCTTAAGATTAATGACCCACCAGAGATGCAAACGGCTAATGCTGCCAGCTGTGCGCCTGAGTAGCCTAACTCACTGATAACAGGTAACACTAAACCTACAGCAGTTAAACATGCAACGGTTGCTGACCCTTGAATAACACGTACCGCCCCCGCTAATACAAAACAAGCAACCGCAATAGGTAAACCTGCACCAATTAAAGAGTCACCTAGCGCGGGACCGACACCTGAGTCCACCAAAATTTGTTTGAATACGCCACCAGCACCGGTCACAAGTAGAATGATCCCAGCAGGTTGGATCGCAGCAGAACAAATCGCCATGACTTTTTCTTTATCCATACCATAACGGAAGCCTAGGCCATAAATCGCCAGTAAACACGCTAACAATAAGGCAGTGAAAGGGTGACCAATAAACTCTAACCAATGCTCAAGAGTGGTTCCTTTTTCAACTAAATGAGTCCCGATTGTTTTTAAACCCACTAATACCAATGGGAAAAGCACTAAACACAAGCTAAATCCAAAGCTTGGCATTTTGCCATGTTCTGTATTTGGCGCTTGATAATCCGCAGGGATATCAATATGAACATAATTACTGATAAATTTACCAAATAAAGGCCCAGCTAAAATCATGCCAGGGATAGCAGCACACAGGCCAATTAAAATCATCCAGCCATAATCTGCGCCCATTTGTGACGCAACCAACATCGGTGTTGGTCCCGGTAATAAGAATGCAGCAGCCGCTGCAACCCCTGCAAATAATGGGATAGCAAGGCGGACAACGTTATGGCCAGTACGGTTTACAACTGCAAACACCACGCCAATTAACAAGACAATAGCCACATCAAAGAAAAGCGGTAGCGCACAAATCAACCCTGCGACACCCACTGCATAGTGAGCATTCTTTTCACCGAACAGATTAAGTAGCTTATTCGCTATTTGGTCTAACGCACCTGTTTCATGTAAAATTTTACCGAACATTGCCCCAAGCGCCACCACAATAGCAAGGAAACCTAAGGTTCCCGCCATACCTTTTTGCATGGTTTCAGTGATCTGTTGTACTGGCATGCCGGAGAATAAACCCGCACCAATAGAAACGATCATTAGCGCGACAAATGCGTGTAAACGAGCATACATCACTAAAAAGAGCAGTAAAACGACAGAGCCAACCGCCGTTAGCACGAGCGTTAACGTGCTTAATGTTTCTGGGGTATTCATTAGTTATCTCCAGCGACAATCTTACGAATAGTAGAACACGTATTTTCAATCACGTTCTCTAAGGATGGTCGAATATCAACAACCTGCACATCAGGTTCATCCGCACCAGGTTCTTGTAAAGCATCAAATTGCGATTTCAGCATTTCAGGCTTAAAGAAATGCCCTTTACGTGCTTTCAATCTCTCTTCAATAACAACCGCATCACCTTTTAGGTAAATAAAATAGAGGTTATGGTTCCCCTCTCTTAAGATATCGCGATAGCTTTTTTTCAGTGCGGAGCTAACCACCAGCGATACCTTATTGGTTCTTTGCATTGCAAAAATGGCATTATTTAATGCGACTAACCAAGGTTTACGGTCGTCATCATTTAATGCGTGACCCGATGCCATTTTTAAAATATTTGATTTAGGGTGAAGAAAGTCACCATCAAGGAAGGCAGCTTGTAGTTGCTGTGCAACACCGGTAGCAACAGCAGACTTACCACTACCCGATACCCCCATTAGTACAAATGTATAGTTTTGTTTTTGGGTATCATTCATAGGAAACTCCTCAGATATTCACTATTGTCCTGGCTTTAGTTAAAAACCGGCATTTGTTACCGGTAACAAGTTACGGGTAACATTATCATCAGTGCGGATTTATTTGGCAATCAAATTGGTGAAGAAGAGAACAGATCTGTGATGATACTCTCAATCTGACTTCAGAATAGGCAGGTGAAGAACAAAGCAAAACTCGCAATGCAATATAGAAACAAAAGACGAAAAGACGAAAAGACAAAAAGACAAAAAGACAAAAAGACAAAAAGACAAAAAGACAAAAAGACAAAAAGACAAAAAGACAAAAAGACAAAAAGACAAAAAGTATATTTAAACTTTATTGCTCGCCTTAAAACATTCCTCTAAATAATTCGTGTTGTCGCTAGGCGCCAAGCGAGTCAAGCCCTAGGAGCATACATAAGTATGTGACTAGGGTTGGCGAGTACAGGCAACAACGCGACAGCGCGAAGGATGACGAGGAATAATTAGATACTTTCGCCAGTAAGGACAGAAAACCCCACATCAAAATGCGTATCCGTTAGCTTCTTACCAGACATTCTCGCCAACAAGACTTCTGCCGCCTTACGCCCCATTTGGTCCCTTGGCGTCAAAATACTCGCCAGTTTTGGCGTCATCACTTGCCCTACATCATGGCCGTGGAAACCTGAAATAGCGAGATCTTGTGGAATTTGAATACCTAAACGTTGGCATTCAAAAATAGCCCCTATTGCTAAGTCATCATTGGTACAAAATAAGCCGTCAGTATCTGGATACTTATCACGACAATCGTGCAACAATTGAGCGCCTAACGAATACGATGAGCTAGCCTGTGTCATCACATTACGTGGTTCAAGATTGGCATCGAGCATGGCCTGCTCATAACCTTTCAGGCGGATAAAAGTACGCTCATCATGCCTTGCGCCTAAATACACAACCTTACGGCAGCCGCGCTCAATCATTGCCCGAGTCATTTGGCGGGACGCTTCAAAGTTATCAATACCCACTGCAATATCTAGGCAAGGAGAAACGCTATCCATAATTTCAACCACAGGGATCCCCGCAGTTTTAAGCATACGCAGCGTTCTCTCTGTATGGGTTCGTTCAGCTAAAATCACACCATCAATATTATAAGAAAGTAGCGAAGTCAGCCGCTCCTCTTCTTTTTCGGGCAAATAGCCATAGTGAGCGAGCATGGTTTGGTAGCCATGGCGGTCTGTCACGGCTTCAATTCCACGGATCACTTCGGCGAAAACTTGGTTAGTTAATGAAGGAAGCAACACCCCGATGGCATGGCTGGTTGCATTCGATAAAATATCGGGAGCTTTATTCGGAATATACCCGGAAGCCTCCACCGCCTGAGCAATTTTATCACGCAGAGCTTCTGAAACCTGCTCTGGGTTTCGTAAAAAACGGCTCACCGTCATTTTCGTGACGCCAACTTGGTCGGCAACATCCTGCAAAGAAGGTCTTCTTTTCTTCATAAGTCCAAAGTCATATTCAATTCGTTAACGATAACAATGTTCTGCTATCCATCAATAGATAGCAATCTTTGTTACTGATTTACATCACATAAACGTTGATTTTTCTTAACCAACCCACTTTTGTAGTTGACTCTCTATCATGACTCCGCTAATTTTCGCGCTATATAATTATTATCATAACGAATAGATAAAATTAGACTATGGCTATCAATCGTAGACAGTTTCTTAAATCCAGTGCCGTCCTCACTGCTTTTTACTGCTTACCAAGCTTCGCACAAACTCGCCCAGAAGTTGAAGCCGCGATATTCGGTAAACTCCCAACACCCAAGGATATTCATCGCGTCATCAGCTCGGGGCCCCCTTCCGATTTACTGATGTTTGCCTTAGCCCCAGAAAAAATGGTGGGTTTCGCCTCTATTTCATTGAAAAAAGGGCAAACGGGCCTTTTTGCACCACAATGGCTTGAATTACCGGTTTATGGCCGCTTGGCAGGCCGTGGTAGTACCCTTTCCCTTGAACAACTGTTGTCTTATAACCCTGACTTAATTATTGACACAGGAAACATTGATGAAACTTATCGCTCACAAGCAGAAAAAGTCGCCAAACAAACCCATGTTCCTTATTTGTTAATCGCAGGTGGCCTAAAAGACTCACCGCAGCAACTAATGCAACTGGGTGAAATCTTAGGGGTTTTACCACAAGCACAACAATTGAGCCAACTTGCTCAACGCTATATTGATGATGCTGCCTTATTTGCTCATCAAAACCAACAGAAATCACTGAGTTTTTACCTCGCGAGAGGGGCAAAAGGTTTAGAAACTGGCGCTAAAGGCTCAATTCATACTGAAGCGATTGAAATGCTAGGCTTACGCAATGTAGTGGATATCCCTAATTTTCATGGCCTTACTACGGTTTCTATGGAGCAGCTCTACCAATGGAACCCTGACATCATTATAACGCAATATGACGAAGCCATTGAACTGATGACAAGTTCTGCATTATGGCAAGGGCTTGATGCTATTGCTAATCGCAAATTACTTGTATTTAGTGGCATGCCATTTGGTTGGTTAGATGGGCCTCCAGGCGTTAACCGCCTACTGGGAATGAGGCGGCTACAAAGCCATTTTGATAAAAACATTGCCATGAATATTAAACATGATATTGCTGAGTTTTTTACTCGTTTCTACCATTCATCATTAACGACACAGCAAATTGATTTGCTCATGGAAAAGTCATGAATGATGTTTTGAACAAAAAGGGAAAATTCCTTTTATTGGTCATCATATTACTGATTAGCTTTGTTATTGCGTTAACAAGTGGTAAGTACTCACTTACACTTAATGAACTTTATCGACTATTTGCCAGCCAATTATCATCTCACAGTGAATTGAGTAACCCACGCCATGAAACCGTTTTCTGGCAAATACGCTTTCCACGCACATTAGCCGCTATTATTATTGGCGGAGGGCTAGCGATTGCAGGCGCAGCTTACCAAGGAATGTTTCGTAACCCACTAGTTTCGCCTGATATTTTAGGTGTTTCTGCTGGTGCGGGCGTGGGAGCTGTCATTGGTATTTTCTTCGGCCAATCTTTGTTTTACATTCAATTAAGTGCATTTATTGGTGGGCTAATTACCGTGACTTTAGTGTGTTTTATTGCCCGCCTAGCACGGCAACATGACCCTATTTTATCTTTGGTTCTTGTCGGTGTCGCTATCAGTGCGTTATGTGGTTCCGCCATCTCCTTAATGAAGATCCTTGCAGACCCCTACACCCAGTTGCCTTCCATCACTTTTTGGTTATTAGGTGGATTGTCATCGATTACCCAAGCAGACTTAGTGTCAGTATTACCACTGATGATTATCGGTATTATTCCACTATTATTATTGCGCTGGCGTATGAATTTACTCAGCTTATCGGATGAAGAAGCCAAAAGCCTTGGGATCAATGTCAGTTTAACCCGCGCTGTTTTCATTGCTTGTGCCACATTACTTACAGCAAGCGCGGTGTCAATCGCAGGAATTATTGGTTGGGTGGGGTTAATTGTTCCACACATCACTAGAATGATAGTGGGTGCTAACTTTCGCTATCAGCTCCCGGCATCACTGGCAATTGGTGCCATCTTATTGCTAGTTACTGACACCTTAGCACGGACTATTGCTGCAATTGAATTACCAATAGGCATTTTAACCTCCGCAATTGGCGCCCCCTTCTTTCTGGCTATCTTATTGCAGACAAGGCGGGTGAAATGAGCATTCTGTCTTTGCAAAAGGTCGCAATTGGTTATCATGGCACTGCCATCATTGATGGTATTAACCTTTCATTACCTAAGGGGGAGATTAGTTGCTTGTTAGGCGCAAATGGCTGCGGTAAAACCACCTTGATGAAAACATTACTGGGGTTATTACCCGCAATTAAAGGTGAGATCCTACTCAATGGGCAAGACATTCAAGGTCTTAACCCCCGTGAAATAGCCAAAACTGTCGCTTATGTTCCCCAAGCCCATGATACCCCCTTTACTTTCACTGTACTTGATATGGTGATGATGGGTTTAACACCCCATATTTCAATATTTTCAGTCCCTAAAGAGGCCGAAAAAAACTTAGCATATCAACAACTAAAGCATCTGGGCATTTCACACTTAGCAACACGTCTATACAGCACACTTAGTGGCGGAGAGAAACAATTAGTATTGATAGCAAGGGCTTTAATACAAAAACCATTACTTCTAATTATGGATGAGCCGGCCGCTAGCCTTGATTTTGGTAACCAAATTCGCTTACTTGAGCAAATCGAAAAGCTTAAATCCCATGGTATGACGATATTGATGTCAACCCATCATCCACAGCATGCCGCAGCTATCGCTGATAACGTCATTTTGCTTGATAAGCACCACAAAGCGAGGCAAGGGTTATCCAAATGTATGTTAACACTTACTAACTTGGCAGCACTTTATAATGTGGATGAGCGCAGCATTCAAGCTCACTTCCAGCTTCCATCAACGTTTTCTTGTTAAGGTCAGGGATCATGTTAATCAATCAAATCGATTTTTCAAAAATGTACCAACAGCACATGCAACAGGCACAACGTAGCCGCAAAGAACCAGAGCATTGGGATAAAAAAGCACAACAAATGGCACAAAACTGTGCTAATCCTCATGACCCATACTTAGTACGGTTTCGTGAATTAATGGATTTAACAGGTGCTGAAACCTTACTTGATGTCGGTTGCGGCCCCGGTTCCATAAGCCTTTGCCTAGCGAATGAATTTAAAGATGTGATTGGAATTGATTATAGCCGTGGCATGCTCGAAATGGCTGAACTACGGGCTAAAGAGCTCGCTATCCCACATGCACGCTTTGAACAGCTCGCATGGGAAGATGATTGGCATTCATTGCCAAAAGTGGATATTTCTGTGGCATCGCGTTCAACGCTGGTTGATGATTTAAAAGCTGCTTTATTGAAACTTAATAACCAAACAAAGTTACGGGTGTACACAACCCATACCGTCAACCCCACATTTATTGATGAGAAAATAATTCGCAAAATAGGCCGTGAAGTTGTTCGTTTACCTACCTATATTTATGCAGTGAATATTTTGCATCAAATGGGTATTAATGTGCGTGTTGATTTCATTAAAAACCCCAATAAAGGTGGATTTGATAACTTTGAGGCTTTCGCTGATAGTGTCAATTGGTCCCTTAAAAATATCACGCCAGAAGAAACCTCCGTCTTACGTCAATACTATGATGAACAAACCGCTTTAGGCAAAACAGTCCCTTATCCTTCCAGAGATTGGGCGATGGTATCTTGGGATGTGGTAGATGAATCGGAACTGACGTTATGATTTACGTGCCCGATGCATTGATCGACCAACTGCTGCTAGATGACATCCAATATGGGGACCTCACCACACGGGCACTTGGCCTACAATCCCAACTGGGTGTCATGACCTTTGCATCCAAATTTGGCGGCTGTGTCAGTGGGATAGCTATCGCCAGACGCATGTTAGAAAAACTCGGTATCACTTGCGAGTGCCACAGCCAAGATGGCCAACAGGTTGAACCACAAAGTATTTTAATTCGTGCGACTGGGCCTATTGAAGCCTTACATCAAGGCTGGAAAGCGGTGCAAAACGTGCTTGAATGGTGTGGAGGTGTAAGTCACTACACCCAGCAAATGGTCAGTATTTTGCGTCAATATCAACCAGATGGGCAGCTTGCTTGCACCCGAAAAACCATTCCACAGACAAAGCCCCTTGCCTTAACTGCGATTTTGGCTGGGGGTGCTATTATTCATCGTGCAGGCAGTGCAGAAAGTATCCTACTGTTCACCAATCATCGCCAATGTCTTGAAAAACCAGATGATTGGGCGGGCCATATTAAAGCACTACGCCAAGCCGCCCCCGAAAAAATGATTATTGTTGAGGCTGATGACTACGAGCAAGCCATTCTCGCCATCAATGCGCAAGCCGATATTATTCAGCTGGATAAATTGCCCATTGAGCAAATTCAGCGACTACAAGAACTCGCCAAGCAACAAAGCCGGCCTTGTCGACTATCCATTGCTGGTGGAATTAATTTAAAAACAATAGAAACATTCGCACAAACAGGGGTGCCATTATTGGTTACGTCAGCCCCTTACTACGCAGCACCACGAGATATCAAAGTGAAGATTTTTAAGCAGTAACCAAAGAAGTTAGCGTCAAAAAAACCATTTGCAAAAACAGCCTACCCTGTAGGCTGTATCCACTTATGGTTAATGACGCACATCGTTATATAAAAAATAATATATCGTTATTTATGAAACTGGAAAGAGATAATGAAAATAAAACAAATTACCTATTTAGTCGGGATGGCTTTATTCACAGCACAAGGATACGCCGCCTCACCTAACACCGAAAAAAATACCGATGTGATGTCCGTTTGGAGTACCCCGCTTGCGGCTGATGCAAACATCATCACAGAGAGTCAAATGAAACAGTTGAATAAAACCAACGTCGCACAGGCGCTGAGCACAATGCCAGGAGTTTCCATTCAAAAGTCAGGTAACCGCAATGAAACCCAAGTCAATGTACGTGGTTTTGATAGCCGCCAAGTGCCTATTTTCTTTGATGGTATTCCAACCTACGTACCTTACGACGGCACATTAGACCTCGGGCGCTTTATGACTAGCGAGCTGGCCAGTGTTGAGTTATCGACTGGCTATACCTCTCTATTACAAGGCCCAAACCTAATGGGCGGAGCTATTAACCTAACCACCGCCACGCCTAAAAAACCCTTTGAAGCCAATATTAGTTTGAATCAAGGTTTTGCTCGCGGTGCCGATAATGCCCACAATATCAGTGCGCGCTTAGGTGGACGTAATGATCTAGGCTTTATCCAAGTGAGTGGCAGCCAATATAAACAACGTTTTATGGGAATACCGGGGTCTGAAAATAACAATCCATTAGCAGGAAATAATGGCCGTCGCCCGAATTCAGCTACTGACGACAAGCGCATGATGGTGAAAGTGGGCTGGACACCCCGTGAAGCCGACGAATATGTCATTACCTATCTCAAACAAGATGGAGATAAAAATAGCCCCCCGAGTGTGACAAATACCAAGCCTCAAATATGGCAATGGCCAGCTTATGACAAAGAAAGTTTTTATTTCAATGGCACAACCCAAATAACCAATGATATCGCGTTACAGAGCCGTCTGTACCACGACACATTTAAGAATACCCTTCATCAATATAAGTCTATCAAAGATTATGAAAAAGGTATCTATAACTACAGCCGTTATGACGACTACAGCAACGGGGCTGATATGCGTGTTGACTTCACCGTGCGTGAATTAGATATGCTGTCATTTGCTGCCCACTGGAAAGAAGATGTTCACCGTGCGCGTGCAAAAAGAGATGTCCCATTCGACCGTTATAAAGACAATACCTATTCTATTGCTACAGAATATCAATGGGTTGCCATGGATAACCTTGATATTATCGGGGGTATCGGCTATGACTGGCGCAAGAGTGCTGACGGCAAACGCTATGACTATAAATCAGGGGATTTTGAGAAATACGATGGTAACAGCCAACATGCCTTCAACTGGGAAGTGATGGCTCGCTACCACTTAGAAAATGAAGATACAGTACAATTCTCGATATCAGAAAGAAGTCGTTTCCCAACGCAAAAAGAGCGCTATACCAAAGAAAAAATGAAAAGTGACGACACTTTCGTCATTAACCCACATATCGATACAGAACGGGCACTTACCTATGATTTGACTTACAAGGGACATATCTCACCCACTTGGTCATATACTTCAAGTCTCTATTATAACCATGTCTCTGATGCCATTATGGCGCATCGTGTTGGCACGAATAAGAATGGAGGCTATATACTCGAAAATCGTAATAGCGGAAAAGTCGATTACTTTGGCATTGATTTAGGCACCACGGGTCAAATTACGGATTGGATGGAAGCCGGTTTAAGCTACGGCTATATTCATGCGGATCCAAAACATTACAGTGTAAAACACGTCACCGAATTACCGACTCACAAAGCCTTTGCTTGGGTGAAATTTACCCCTTATGAGCCATTCAGTATCACAGTAACAGAAGAAGCCAGAAGTTGGGCCTTCAACTATGTTGATACCGATAGCAAAGTACGTGGCTATGCTAAAACTGACCTGCGCTTAGATTATGATTTTGGCCAAGGTGTTTCTGTTAACACCTCAGTGAACAACTTATTCGATAAATCATATGAATATACTAATGGCTATATTGAAGAAGGCCGTAACTATTGGCTAGGTATTGAATATAAATATTAATCATTAATATATTAGGCAGAGAATTAAGTTCTTTGCCTAATATTTATTATATAGACTTAAATTAGTTAACATTGAAACGATTAAGTAATAACACTTAAGATATTTCCTATAAAAAAATGTATTTCTACATGAACTGATTTATATAGATTATTATATCTTTTTAACTACAAATGTGATTAACCTACCACCTTTAAGGCTTTAAATATACCATTAAATAGTTTTTAATAACATTTAAGCTGTCAATTCAATAAATTTGCTAATTCATTACAAAAAAGCTCACCTCACAATACTTGCAGTTAATTGATTCCGTATTTAGACTATAAGCATAATAATAAAAGTCAAAACAACATACTTTATCCAAAATTAATTCCCTTAATTTAAATTTCCTATTAGTCATTTTAATTAGAGAGAGCAAACAGTATTTATGATCGAAATGCATGATTATACTATTGATGAAAAATATATTTTCGAGCAGAAAACAAGTTTAATATACCTAAAATATGATCGAAATCAAAATATTGAATTATCTAAGCCTGCGGCAAGGTTATTCAATGAAATCATTTTATTAAATTTAAAAAAAGGAATTGCAACGCGAGATGAACTCTTAACTAGTGTATGGGAGGAATATGGGCTGGTTGGTTCTAATAATAATTTAAATACTTATATTAGTGAAATAAGAAAAAAACTTGAACAAATTGGTATCGACCCTAAATCGATCGTTACCGTACCTAAAAAAGGCTTTCGACTCGATAATCATATATCTATACATGAAAATATAGAAACTGAAGATAGTAATGTGAAGGAAGATGTTATTTATCTCAATGATAAATATGATTATATTGAAAACCCAGAATATTTCCCTCAGCCAATTGATAGCCAATTAACGACCCAGCCCCCGCTCATCACTACTATTGATGAACCATCATCCCCTATTGATGAAACGAAAAATAACCATATTTATAATATGGATATTAATGAAACCTTATCGCTTCAACACCGGAAGGATGAGGTAATAGAAAAAAGTGGTAAAAAACCCTTAAAGATATTATTCCTAGCTATTTCAACGTTTACAATATGTTATTTAATCTATTTATTTATTCAGCACCCAATGGATAACCCAAATCCAATCAATAATTATCTGACTGTAAGTACAAATGAAAACTGTGTAATACAAACACCGGTTGATATGGTCGGTAAAATTTCCAGCGATAATATTGCTACCGTAAATAAAAAGCTGAATAAATACAACATCCCATGTGATGAGCCAAAAAGAATTATTCTTTTATCGGATTTAAATAAATCCTACTCTATCGACAAAAACATATCTATTAGTATTTGCAAAGAAATCAATAAAAAATTTGATTGTATCTCAATCAATGATCAGAGGATTTAAATGAAAAAATATATTTTAACTTCACTGTTTTTAATTGCAACTGCATCAACTGCATCACTGATGATCAAAAAAAGTAGCCATGATGTCCAAATTTGCCATTCCGAAATATTATGGATTAAAGATAATAATACTCAAGATGGCCTGAGTTTAAAATCAAAAGTTAATGTCCAACTTTCTGCAGGCCAACAAGGGCGAATGAATATGTATGGTTACTTAAAAGATAATAGTCAGATTTACCGACTAGATAGAGCTCTTTACTTTAATTATCAAGATGTTGACCATAAAGGTAACTATGCCGTCACCTTTACTTCATCATCTGTAACCAATTCAGATAATATACCAGAGAAATTATTTTCTAACTTTATTCAATTAGAAGAAGACAAAATAAAATATTATGTCAACATTACTAAAATGGAAGACAATATTTATATTATCAAAGATGAATCCTATTCCGCTTTTACTTGCCAAGTTCAATAAAAAAAAGCCTACCAACAATTACGTTTAAGTAGGCAAAACCGTCAACATGGGAAATGACGAATCCAAATATCTATTTAAATCATGGAATAGTTAAAACGAGGGTAATGCGACCACTAAATTTCCCCGGTGCAACAGCGCCATTAGTTTTTAAGGTTGACGCCACCTGCACAGGCCATACTTGATTTGCTCTTACTGACTGAACCACCCCTTTTGCTGCCGACTGATTATTTAATGTAACATGGGACTGCAATTCTCCATTCGGACGCAGATAAACATTATCTTGCTGCAAGTTTGAAGAAACCTTCACACTCATATCTTTATTACATTGAATATAAAATAACCCCGTCTCTACGTCGCCATTGAGCTCATCCGCATTTAAAGGACCGTGATCTAATTCGAGAGAATTCGCATTACCAGTCGGAGAAGTAAAGTAACATTTTCCTGCTGGAGGAGGCGCTATCCCGCAAATTCCGCCTGGTAACATTTTACCTTGAGCTCCTTTTGATGTAGCTAGAAAGATCCCTACACATTCATCCGTTGTGATTGCTCCACTATGTTGACTACTCCCTGTTCGAGGAAAAGAAAGGCCACAAATCGCATTGGCATCTCTGATAATTGCGGCCATTGTCGTGTAAGTTGCAAAATTGACATCACACGACCAATCTGCACGAGAAGCTATCCCCCCAGTCTCTTTCCCTGAATGTAGGTGATTAATTGTAAAATAACACCGTTTTGCCCCTTTACTGCCAAGTACGGATTGACATGGATTCCCTTCATAAGGAGAGTTTTCTTTCCAATATTCGATAACAAAATGATAAATATTTTCATGCTTCGATAGTGATTCAACTTCTTCCACATACGAAAAATAGGTTGAACCATAACTTCCCAAACCAAAGAACAAAAATGGTATGGCTAATAATAATTGCTGAATTCGTTTTCCCATTTCATATCTCTTTATATTCATTTTAATGTTTTGATATCAGTACCAGATAAGGTTCTGAGAATGAAATTACTCGTACTCAAATAAAAAAGTGGCTATTGCGGCAATCTGCCCTGTTTTAATTTGTTTATTGTTGATTGCTTCAGGGGTTGCCTTGAGAAAAGTATTAAATTTAAGTTCATTTTTCCCAGCTTGAATGATTGGTACTAGCGAAGAAAACTTATTCACTTTAATTTCTTCACCGCTAGCTAGCTCAATGCCAATCCCTAATCCAGGGTTGTGTTCCGTATCTGTTAATGCCAAATATCCTGACATTTGCCTATGTTCAGCTCCGGTAAACTTCACTTTCATTTTTTTCGCAATAGTTAAGTCGCAATTAGATAATACCAACGTTAACTCTCTGCGAGGCAACTCGTAAGTCGGGTCGTAAATATCTAATAACCGAATATCGCCAAAATCTACTTCCATCATTTTATTTTCCGGCAGAACAACACAAGGTGAATTCACCAGTGTCCCTTTCACTTTGACATTATTTTTAGCGGCAAAGACAATATTGCTACTTAAAAATGCCGTACTTATCAAAGTAAACAGTGTCCCTATTAATAGTGAGGTCGTATTTTTCATTATTGATACTCCACAACCATGGTGCCATTAGCAATAAAATCACCCGTCTTTAGTTCATTATCGCCATTCCTGACTAATACGGCCCAAAGTACACCGGGAGAGCTAGGGTTAATAAGGTATTTCTTACCTAACTCCAATTCGGTATCCGCAAGCTGAAATTTTACTGCTAGATTATTAACTCCAGTATTTAACCCATTTATATCAAAATCACTTTTTATTCCATCTAACATCAGATACATAGACCAGTTATTTTTATTTTCACCACATTGGATCTGGTAATTAACTTGCCTTTTTTGGTCATTACCTTGGATTGATTTTATTGATACATTACCAAAATCAACTTCAATATCTTTACCATCATCAATATGACAAGGCGGTGGTGTAATTAAATTACCTTTAATATTAATCCCTGTTTCATAGTCTTTTGCGGTTGATGTAAAAGATAAAATGGCACTGAGGAACACCAAACCGATTATGTTATTAACAGTCTTCACATCTCAGCCCCTTATTGATACACCACTTTCAACGTTGCATTTGCCGTAAAACTTTTTGCGGGTAAATCTGTACCGCTTTTTTTCACTAATACGGCATACAATTTCAATGGATTTGCAAAGTTAAAAGCAAGTTTCTTTTTCAGCGGGAAATCGCTGGTGTCTGCTTTAAATAACACCGCAAGGTTATCAATATCCGTTTTTAATAGGCGCTGATCAAAACTTGCCGATATTCCCTCAATAAAAATGTTCAGTTTAGGTTGGACGCCATCTTTACACGTCACCGTGTAGTCAATGGGTGCTTTATAAACCTCATCTTGGACACGTGTTGTTAATACATCGCCAAAATCAATTTGTATTGTTTGCCCATTATTAATTGAACAAGGCTTTGATAGTACTTCTCCTTTAATATCAATGTATAGGAATCCTGAAAAACCAAATACACTCGATATCTGTAAAGTGAGCAATAACACAAATACCTTTGTTAATGTTTTAATAGACATCATGGCGTCAAACCTTATTTTCTTGGCAGCACTGAGCATTCAGCTGACTGACAGCTAAATTTCAAATCCATAGTTCCACCGAAGTCATTGAGATAAACCAAAGTTGGAGATGAACCTAAATCTCCAGTAACTTTGCCTAAACCCGCTTCATTAAATGGAGCAACCATTACAGGTTCAAAATTTTGAACTTCAGTATTGCCTTTTTTCAGTTTTGTAATGGATAAAAAGTAAGGTGACGGGTTTTTCACAATATAATTCGCCCCCTGTTTAAGAATTTTCATATCATTTTCTTGAGGGATCACTTCCATTCTATCTTTAATTACAATTGCTGCTGGGCGGTAAAAAAGCTTAATTTTTGTCTGTAATGCAATTTGCAATACATTCACTTTCTCACTACGTGGTGGAATCTCTCTCACATTTAAGTAGTAAACACTTTCCCTATCTTTAGGTAACTGCGCTACTGCAGGGATTGCCTGTATTTTAATTTGGCTTTTTGAATTAGCTTCAATACGATGCACCGGAGGAGTCACAATAAAAGGTGAATTTACTTTTTCATCTTTGTCATTTTCTATCCATGCCTGAGCTAAATACGGGCTAGTTAAATGTTCGTTAGTCAGTCCCATACCGACTGTTTTGTCTTGTTCATTATAAATAATACGAGTTCTATCTAGTGCAATCGCTGAATAAGCCGATTGTGCTAATAAAGAAAGACTTATCGCTGTTACAATTTGAACTTTATTTATAAATTTCATATTTTCACCGTTGACGTTAAAACATATTTATAATTATTTGCATGGTAATAACATTGTATGTTCCATGCCACTTTCTATTTTTTCAGGTAATTGAATGTGACAAGATGAATTATTTCCCCAAGTCACTTCAAGAACATCTGATGGGTTAATACCCGCTAAGTAAATAAATCCGTTATCTGAAACGATGCCAACTTCAACATTATTTTCATTTTTGACGGATGCACCAAATGGTGGATAACTATTATTTGCAAGATGAATTGTTCCCAATATTTTTTCACCTTGAATGACATTAAACTTCCGGTATCCAATAGCCCCTTCCGTTAATGTCGCATGCTGTGTCGATTGAACTGCTTCCGCATTATCTGGCACTCTATTTAAATCTATTCGAATATTATTGCGGTTATAATCCATAACACTGGTAATAACGGCTTTACCATATCGATTCGTGCGTATCGGCGTTACCCCTGTTTGCACAGGAATATCAGCAACACCACTCGTATCTAACAGTATCCTTGACCCACCATTGATTGAGGTATTACGGTGTAAAGCACCACCTTCTTGGGTCATGGTCAGTCCCCCTTTCAACTGCATTGAAAGAGTAGATTGATTATCTTGAATATAAGTTCCACTCAAATTAAGTTGTGCGGTATCACCATCATAGTTATACATACCTGATGTTGTTACCTTGTCTTTATCCCATGTACCCGCTGAAATAGAATAAGTACTACGTTCATTTATACGGTCATAATAGTTAACGTTATGACTGTTCGTATTTCCTGAATAAGAACCTGAGTAACTAATACTTGCTTGGTTATTATCCAATGGTACATTTAAATTTAGATAAACTCCGTCATCATCATTTTGGTCTGATTTTGTTTTGTAAGCTGTTAAGCTAAGACTTAAATTTTTTATTTTCCCCAAATCAAAATAATTAGAAACTGTTAGATTATATTGATCCGATGATGACCTATTCCAATAAGTTTGATGTGAGTAATTTAAATACATATTAGTATTATATTCAGGGAATGCAGTACCAAATATAATAGTATAAAGCTCTTTACCACTATCAACCGTACTTTCGTTATAGCGACGGTCGATAAATTGGCTCATGCTCATATAATTTTTTTCAGAAAAACGATAGCCTGCGAATGTAATTTGGCTGTTAATATCATCAAATTGTTTGGAATAAGTGACGTTATATGAATTACCCGTCAAAGTTTGGTTATTTTCGGTTCTGCCCATTTCAGCACGAGAGATACTTAAGTTCCCTGACAATACGCCAAATGGTGCTAAATCACGCCCTAAACCAATCGCAATGTTTTGATATTCTGATGAACCAAGCATACCACCATAAACGGTTGTATTATTAGTTACCCCCCATGATAAGGAGCCCAAACTAAATGCAGGACCTTGAGTATCATGTTCATTTTTAGTCGGTTTACCAACGACAAACTGGTAAATCAGCTGACCCGGTCGAGTCAATGTCCCTAAACGAGATGTTTCCACTTTATAGTTAGTCACACTACCATCTTGTTCTTGAATAGAAACATCTAACGTACCGCCACCAAAAGAGTTCACATCCTGAATACGAAATGGCCCAGGACTAACTTCTTTTTGATAAATAATACGGCCATCTTGCTTCACAATGACGGTCGCATTGGTTTTGGCAACCCCCGCAATTTCAGGTGCATAACCTTGTAAACGCGGTGGTAACATAGATTCATTGGTTTCTAAACTAGCACCAATATAACGAATACTGTCAAATAGCGTTGAAGACAGATATTGTTCACCAAACGTTAACCTTGAATTTAAAGAACGTATGGCGCGATACGCATATAACTGATTCCATGACCATGATTGGCCGCCTTTATTTAATTGGCCTTTTTGCGTTTGCCAATCACCTCTAAAACGCCAAGCACCAATATTTGTCCCCATTGTCCCTGTCGCTGTAATACCTGAATCCGTTCCTTTGTCACCCGTTTCTTTTTTAACAACCCGACCCGTCGCATTGTAGTCGATAAATGCACCTAGAATGCCATCATCCCAACGTGACGGAGGATCCCAATTTGGGTCTTCATATTCCATATAAGCTTGTGGGATGCTGATTTCGACAATATTTTTTGCAAGATCACCTTGAGTCCGCATTTCTGGTACAGAGCGAATATCTAAACATTTTCCATCAAGTAACCAAGTTACTTTATTACTCCATTCTGGCTTTAATCCTAGTTGCCCATATAACTCAGGTGTAATGCAAGCTAATGATATTTTTTCATCATAATTAGGCGTAAAGAATATAATGGACTGCTCCATGGAAATTTTGACTTTATTTACAGCAATAGCTAAAGAGTAATTTCCAGGTGGAATATAATTAGCATGAGAAAACTTACTAAAATCGACATTTTCAGTGCTGTCTGCCTCTAAAAAATCAGTATTGAAATCAACTGCCTCCTCAGAAAATGCAACCATCGGCGTTAATATTAAAAGCATTAATTTTGTAATTAAATTGAGTTTCATGCTTTTCATTCAACTATGCCGCCTATCAGACTAAAAATGAAAAAGAAGGTAGAAACATATGGCGTCATTAATACGCCACATGTTTTTACTTAACTAAGCTTGAACTTATTGGTAAATAATTTTGAAGTTAGCAACAGTGTTAAAGCTACCTGTTGTTGCTTTCGCATCCGCTGCTTCGTTACCTTTAACGTATGCAGAGAAGTGCAGTGTAGTTTGTTTTCCATCACCAGCATTTAATGCGTATCCATCACCTGTACCTGGGAATGCTTTACCAAATTCAACAACTTTGTCAGCACCATTAGTGATTACAATACCGGCATTTTTAACTTTTCCACCTAAGCCAAGTAAGTCACCGGCAAAACCTTGGAAACCATTAATAGTTTGGCCAGTAAAGGTGATTTTTGCGTTTTTATACGTTTCTGTTGAACAGTTTTTCAATACGATATCGAAATCTCTGTTATCTGAACGATATTGGTTAGATGTCAGTTCATGTAATGCAATTTCACCAAACTCAACTAATTGTTTTAAGTTGTTTGCATCAATTGAACATGGAACATCGTTAATGAAACCAGTGAAGCGGACTTCACCTTGTGAACTTTCAACTGTTGGTGGCGTTACTGGATCTTCAGCCACTTCAACACCAGAAATTCCAACACCTAAACCTAAAGCCAGAGTTAACGCTAATTTATTCAGTTTCATAAACATTTCCTTTAAATGAGTAGGAAGTAGCTGCCTCTTTTCTGATTTTTATTGATAAGGAATCAGTTTTATTTTTTTGATTACTTAACAGTGAAATTCTTCAGTCATCCAACATCATTAATTTCATTCAGATTAGAGGTGAATATATAAATAAGATCCCTTTCATCTATAATTTTTAAAATACCTAAAATTTTTAATTCTTTATTTTCTATTCAATATTAATTATTCCCATGAGGGGTAATTCGCTAAAATTGACATAGAAATAGAAAATGACTTTTTACACATGCCTTCCGATACTTTCTGATGTCAATTCTACATAACCGATATTTATTGTCAAAACTGACACATAATTAGAGTTAACAAGGAATAAATGACTAGCAAATTCAAAATCAGCAAAATATAAAATCAAAACGCTATCAAAATATACATTTCAAATTTATTACTTAGAAAAACTTATATAAAACCCTCATTTTTCACTTACAAATATCTCAAAATATGTCAAATTACAGATAGATTTATATCGAAATTTAAATCTATATTTATCGACAAAGATAGACATTAAAACCAAGCAATAACAGAAAAACCGCAATTAAAATCCAAACAAGACAGAAAAGAAGCGACAAAAAGAATATTGAAAAGTGAGGTTAAGATAAGTCTTAATTGAAATTGCATCAAATTGAAACGGAATATTTCAATTAATTGTTCGCAATGCGTTGCGCTTTTATTATGCATTTGTTTAATATTTGTTTCTATTTTCCTGTTTAATTTTAAATATCATTTTTTATATTTTTTATTACCCTCATTTACTTTCTTTATTAATCAAAAAAATACTTAGCAAGGTTAAAATTTTTTGATGGTAATGCTTTCATTTCTTGATTCTCTATAGTTCAAGAAACTGTGATAAACTTGTGAACAGTAAACATTTGCATTTTTCAACGGGTGGGTCAGTAAAATGGAAAAGATGAGTGAAAAAAAAGTTCTTGCGATGGCTGAACATATTTGCCAGTCAAGAGGCGTCAGGTTGACACCACAAAGAGAAACGGTATTGCGCTTGATAGCACAACAACATGGTGCAATCAGCGCTTATGATTTACTCGACTTACTACGTGAAATTGAACCTCAAGCTAAACCCCCTACGGTTTATCGTGGCCTTGAGTTTTTAATGGAGCAAGGTTTTATCCATAAAATTGAATCAACAAACAGCTATGTCGTCTGCCATCATTTTGATAACCCAAGCCATATCTCTGTTATGTTGATTTGCGACCATTGCGGAAGCGTAACGGAAAGTGACTGTACAACAATAGAAGCTGCCATTATTAATTTAGCCGACGAACACCAATTCCGCTTAAGACATACCGTGGTGGAAAACCATGGCTTATGCAGAAGTTGTGACGAAGTGAATAGCTGCCAAGATCATGAACATTGTCATCATAACCACGAACAACCTATAGCATCAAAAAAGAAATAAATTACTGTATTGCTAAATAGTTTGATGAATACAAAAGAGAGAAGAGAGAAGAGAGAAGAGAGAAGAGAAAAAATATAAGGAAGGAAACAAAACAGGCAGACCTCAAAATAAAGCAATGAAATCTGCCTGCAATAGTCATTCCCGGGTGTAACCTACCATGACAGCTGGCTACTAGCGGAAATTAATACCAATCACTGTTACGGATAACCCCAACAGCTAAACCTTCAATAGTGAAGTTTTGCTGACGTAAATCAACAACAATAGGTTCGAATTCTGGGTTTTCTGCTATTAATTCAACGCGGTTACCCTGTTGCTTAAAACGTTTAACCGTAACTTCATCTTCGATACGAGCGACAACAACTTGCCCGTTATGTACATTTTGCGTTTTATGCACAGCTAATAGATCGCCATCCATAATGCCAATATCTTTCATGGACATCCCGTTCACACGCAATAAAAAATCTGCATGTGGTTTAAACAGCTCCGGGTCAACTTGATAGTGGCTCTCAATATGTTCCTGCGCTAATAATGGTTCGCCAGCGGCAACACGCCCAATCAGAGGTAACCCCTGATCTTCGGTTTCTTCTTCAAGAAGCAGACGAATACCTCGGGATGCGCCTGAAACGATTTCAATAACCCCTTTACGTGCTAAGGCCTTTAAATGTTCTTCTGCCGCATTAGGCGAACGAAAACCAAGGCTTGCTGCTATCTCAGCACGTGTAGGTGGCATACCTGTCTGCGAAATGTGATCTCGCACCAGATCGTAAACCTGCTGTTGTCGAGCCGTCAGTGCTTTCATTCCGTTCCCCTGTTTGTTTATACAGTCAAGCTGTGAGTATATACAGGTAAATGAAGATTTGAAACAGTTAAATCGCGCAATTTAAGCATTTGTTATCGATTTACTCTCTTTTTGCCCGATTAAGTAACCAAACACCTTAACCAGAAAAATAACGCTGCCATAATACCAGCGCCCAAATGAACAGCGCTAAACCGATACTCACAAATACTGCAGCAGAACCAATATCTTTAGCTCTTCCTGAAAGTTCATGATACTCACTACCAATACGATCAACTACAGCCTCTACCGCGCTATTCAATAATTCGACTATTGCCACCAGCACAACTGAGCTCACTAACAAAATCCTATCTATATAGCTGATATCTAAATAAAATGCGATAAAAATTGCGATGATTGCTGCAACTGATTCCTGCCTAAATGCTGCCTCATTAACCCAAGCCGCTTTCAAACCTTTAAGGGAATATCCTGCCGCTTTAATCACTCGCGTGAACCCCTTAACTTGACTCGCCATATTTATTCCTTAAAAAATACAAACAATAATCGATTTTTACGGTCAAAGTGAATTGTCAGTAACAGATCTAACCAGGTATTTCTGGTATGATTGCACAGCATTGTTAACAAGAGGCTATAATCATTTATGTCACTATGGCGTAAAATATATTACAACACGTTGAATTTGCCACTTAAATTATTGGTAAAAAGTAAACTAATTCCTTCGGATCCCGTCACTGAGTTGCAGCTTGATGTCAACAGGCCAACTCTGTACGTATTACCTTATCATTCGAAGTCTGACCTCCTGACGCTACGGCATCAATGCTTAGCTATCGGTCTGCCAGACCCGCTAGTCGACAATGATATCAATGGAACGAAGCTTCCGGCTTACGTTTTTATCGATGATGGCCCACGTGTTTTTCGCTATTATTCACCGAATCCACGTAAGGATTCAGTAAAAACATTCCATGCTTATTTAGATTTGCACAAAAACAATCCAAATCTAGATATTCAAATGCTACCTGCATCCGTGATGTTTGGGCGTTCACCTGGGCGTGAAGGCCATACTCCAGCACCGCCACTGAAGCTGTTAAACGGTATCCAAAAGTTCTTTGCAGTTTTATGGTTAGGGCGTGACAGCTTTGTGCGTTTATCACCGATTGTCTCAATTGGGAAAATGGCACAAGACCACGGTACAGACACTATTATTGCCAACAAACTCGCTCGTGTCGCGCGTATTCACTATTCGCGCCAACGCTTAGCAGCAGTTGGGCCAAAACTTCCTGCACGTTATGAGCTGTTTAATAAGCTATTGACGTCAAAAGCGATTGAAAAAGCCGTTGAAGACGAAGCGCGCAGTAAAAAAATTCCACTCAAAAAAGCCCAGCAAAATGCCGTTGGGATGATGGAAGAAATTGCAGCCAATTTCTCTTATGAAGCCGTACGTTTAACCGATAGAGTTCTTAGTTGGACTTGGAACCGCCTTTATCAAGGTATCAATGTTCAGCACGCTGAACGGGTTCGCCAACTCGCACAAGACGGCCATGAAATCGTTTATGTCCCCTCTCACCGCAGCCATATGGACTACTTACTGCTCTCATATGTGCTATACCATCAAGGGCTAGTGCCGCCTCATATCGCAGCGGGGATCAATCTTAATTTCTGGCCAGCAGGGCCAATTTTCCGTCGCTTAGGGGCCTTTTTTATTCGCAGAACGTTTAAAGGAAACAAACTGTATTCGACTGTTTTCCGCGAATATTTAAGTGAACTGTTTGCACGTGGTTACTCCATCGAATACTTTGTGGAAGGTGGGCGCTCACGTACCGGTCGTTTATTACAACCGAAGACAGGTACTCTCTCAATGACATTGCAAGCGATGTTGCGCGGTGACTCACGCCCTATCACTATTGTTCCTATCTATATTGGGTATGAACATGTCATGGAAGTAGGAACTTACGCCAAAGAACTTCGTGGTGCAGAAAAAGAGAAAGAAGGCTTTTTCTCCATGGTTCGCGGGTTACGTAAATTGCGCAACTTAGGTCAAGGGTATGTTAACTTCGGTCAACCTATTTCTTTACCTCATTACCTCAATCAGCGTGTACCTGATTGGCGCGACTCTATCGATCCTATCGAACCACAAAGGCCGACCTGGTTAAACCCAACGGTCAGTTCGTTAGCTGATAACATTATGGTTAATATTAATAATGCAGCCGCAGCCAATGCGATTAACCTCTGTGCGACCGCATTGCTGGCATCTCGTCAACGCTCGCTCACTCGTGAGCAACTGATTGAACAAGTCGAATGTTACCTGCAATTATTACGCAACGTGCCATACACCGCAGATGCAACAACCCCAAATAAAACAGCAGAGCAATTGTTAGAACATGCTTTGCAAATGGATAAATTCGAAGTCGAAAAAGACAGCATGGGGGATATTATTATCCTTCCTCGTGAAAATGCCGTCTTAATGACCTATTACCGTAACAATATCCATCATTTATTGGTATTACCATCTCTAATAACTAGCATTGTGTTACACCATGAGCGCATTAGTCGCCAAGATATTCACTATCAAGTCGGTCAAATTTATCCGTTCTTAAAAGCAGAACTGTTTATGCGTTATAACAGTGATGAGCTACATGAAGCGGTAGATACGCTGATCGATGAACTGAATAACCAAAAACTAATTTGCTTAAGAGAAGACGATATTGTGGTGTTAAATCCTCGCCGTATTCGTCCATTACAGCTTTTAGCCGCTGGTGTACGTGAAACCTTGCAACGTTATGCAATCACATTATCATTACTCAACGCGAGCCCTGAAATCAGCCGTAATACGTTGGAAAAAGAAAGCCGTATCCTTGCGCAACGTCTTTCTGTCTTGCATGGTATTAACGCACCTGAATTCTTTGATAAAGCGGTATTCTCGACATTAGTCGATACCCTCAGAGAAGAAGGCTACATTGATAATAATGAAAATGATATTTTTGTTACCAATGCACAAAAACTGTATGCCGTTCTGGCCCGCTTGATGTCACCTGAGATTCGCTTAACCATTGAAAGTGTTAGCCAAGACGATGAGTTTTCTGAAGAAAAGCCGAGTGAAAGCGCGCAGTCTCAGGAACAAGAGAAAAGCTAATCGCGTTTTCTCAGCTCAATAAAACAAAAAAGGTCATGTTAGAAATAACATGACCTTTTACTTTGGCTCAATAAAGGCAATTTAAAAATAACTGACAAGAATACCAATGAACAAAATTAAGCCAACAAAGTTATTATTCATAAAAGCTTTAAAGCAAGGCGCACGTTCACGATTAGCCATTAATTGCTGCTGATAGATAAATAGACCCGCTACGAGCACCAATGAAATATAATAAAGAGTACCTAAACCCGCCAGTGAGCCTATCACCAATAAGAAGCCAACCATCAGGAATTGCAGTACGCCAATAATCAGTTTGTCATACTGCCCGAATAAAATAGCGGTTGATTTCACACCAATTTTTAAATCATCATCACGGTCTACCATCGCATACTGAGTATCGTAGATCACAGACCAAATAATATTAACTAAAAACAGTAACCAACAAACAACAGGTAAAGTTTCGCCAACAGCAGAGAAAGACATTGGGATTGACCAACCAAAAGCCGCGCCTAATACCACTTGAGGTAAGTTACTGACCCTCTTAACAAAGGGATAAACCCATGCCAAGGCCAAACCGGCAACTGACAACCAAATAGTCATTGAATTGAGTGTTAAAACCAGCAGGAAAGAAAGGCCAACAAGGCTTGCAAACAATATTTTTGCTTCTTTTTCTGTCACGTCACCACTCGGGAGAGGGCGGTGTTTAGTCCGCTCTACGTGGCCATCAAAATGGCGGTCAGCAAAGTCATTAATGACACAGCCAGCGGCACGCATAAAAAATACGCCAGCAGTAAAGACAATTAAAAGATGTAAACTTGGCGTACCTTGAGCCGCAATCCATAATGCCCAATACGTCGGCCACAGTAGCAACAGTGAACCAATGGGTCTATCAATACGCATTAAACGGCTGTATGCATGCCATTTACTTAGCGTCATACTTCCCTCCACTTTGTCGTGCTCCTTTTCGAATTCCATCATACTTCAAATTGGGTATATTTTAATACCACCAAACTCTACAACTTACTGATTTATATTTGTTGGCATAGTGTCATTGCAGAGACCTGAAAATTCAAAATACTTAGGATAGTTAACGATATGCAGGTGATTCAGGTAAAAATATTTCTGTTAATAATAAGGGTTTATCCGATAGCCTTAACCGAGAACAACGCACCCAACGATTTGCGCAAGAACCAATATGGATATAATCTCGAGTTAAACTATCGCGGCTAAATAAATAACGTCCTAATGGCATTCTCCCAATATCCACCAATTGCTGGTCATCATCGGTCAGTGTCTCTTCAGGGATTACAGTTCGGCCCAGTAACCAAGGGATACCATCACCATACATGACAACTTCTCTGACCCAATAGCGCTGGCTTTTAGGTAAAGACTGCACTTCATCTGCACTCAGCTTATCTTGCGATACATAGCACTCTAAATAAGGTATCACGGTCACTTGCTGGCTATGCTGCTCAAAACGCTTTGTCATTGAGCCAAGCTCTAATAGCCAATCTAATATATTAGCAGGCACTATTTTATCGTTTTTATCGTTCTCCGCCAGCCAATGAATCGGCTGAGAAGTAAAAAGCGTTTCATCCATTACTTAAAATTCCACCATGGATAACATGGTTATGATTTACTGTATTTCTTACGCAATAGGATATCACGTTGTTTTACGACAAGGTTAAAGTTAGCTAACAATTTATATAAAAAGTCACATTTTCAACACAAAATGTAAAAATATAGTGAAAAATATTTTAATTACTAGCGAGTTACCGATAATAATAAAATTTATTAACATCATAATAAATTTTATTTAATTGCTTGAAAAACGAACAATTTAACAATGGTTTGTTGAACAATATAAGGCAGGAACTCCCTACCTTATATTGAAGTATTTAAATAATACGTTGTTAACTTATCGCCAAGCTTTATAGCTGTTAATCAGACCATTGGTCGAACTATCATGGCTACTCACCGTATCACTATTTTCTAATTCAGGCAGAATACGGCTTGCGAGCTGTTTGCCTAATTCCACACCCCATTGGTCGAAAGTGAAAATGTTTAAAATCGCCCCTTGGGTGAAAATTTTGTGCTCATACATCGCAATCAATGCACCTAACGAATAAGGTGTGATTGATTTCAATAAGATGGAGTTAGTTGGGCGGTTACCTTCAAACACCTTATAAGGCGCAACATATTCCATATCTGCGACATTCTTCCCTTGCGCAGCAAACTCGGCATCGACCACTTCACGTGTTTTACCAAATGCTAATGCTTCGGTTTGCGCAAAGAAATTAGATAATAATTTTTCGTGATGATCCCCTAACGGGTTATGGGTTACCGCAGGTGCGATAAAATCACATGGGATCATCTTCGTTCCTTGGTGGATCAACTGATAAAACGCATGTTGACCATTGGTTCCCGGCTCCCCCCAAATAATCGGGCCTGTTTGATAAGTAACAGGTTTTCCATCACGATCAATATATTTACCGTTCGATTCCATATTGCCTTGTTGGAAGTAAGCGGCAAAACGATGCATGTATTGGTCGTATGGCAGAATCGCTTCAGTTTCCGCTTCAAAAAAATTGTTGTACCAAATGCCAATCAAACCTAACAACACAGGGATGTTCTTTTCTAGCGGCGTTTGGGTAAAATGTTTATCCATCGCATGGGCACCGTTCAATAATTGAACGAAATTATCAAAGCCGACCGATAAAATAATGGATAAACCAATCGCTGACCATAATGAATAACGGCCACCAACCCAATCCCAAAATTCAAACATATTGTTGGTATCAATACCAAACTTCGCGACTTCTTCGCCATTTGTGGAAAGTGCCACAAAATGCTTAGCCACTTGGCTTTCATCTTTTGCCGCAGCCAAGAACCAATCGCGAGCAGAATGCGCATTAGTCATGGTTTCTTGCGTTGTAAAGGTTTTTGACGCAATTAAAAACAGGGTTGTTTCTGGGTTCAGCTTTTTCAGTGTTTCCGCAATTTGCGTACCATCCACGTTCGATACAAAGTGCATGTTTAGATGGTTCTTGTATGGACGCAGTGCTTCTGTCACCATGAATGGACCAAGGTCTGAACCACCAATACCGATGTTCACCACATCCGTAATCGCTTTACCGGTATAACCTTTCCAATCACCACTAATAATGCGCTGGCTAAATTGCTGCATTTTATCCAATACCGCGTTCACTTCTGGCATGACATCTTTGCCATCAACATAAATAGGCGTGTTATCACGGTTACGCAAAGCGGTATGTAGTACTGCACGGTCTTCAGTACGGTTAATTTTCTCACCTTGGAACATACTGTTAATAGCGCTTTCTAGCTCTGTTTCTTTTGCTAAAGCCAATAAATGTTCCAATGTTTCTTGAGTAATTCTATTTTTGGAGAAATCCACTAAGATTTGACCATCGAACGTCGCCGAAAAATGAGTAAAGCGGTCTTTATCCTGTGCAAACAAATCACGCATATGGACATTTTTCATTTGCGCAAAATGTTGCTCTAGCGCCCGCCATGCAGCCGTTTGGCTTGGATTAATACTTCTCATGGATAACACTCTCCAAATAATTTTAAATAGAAATAGATTGTACCCCGTCACGAAAACGAGACTTATCGGTTTTCTGCGTTATATTGATATTCCCCAATTCTGCCGCACTTTTCCAGACTTAATTGTCCCTTTTATTGAAATACGCACTTTCTAGACCAATGAGCATACAAAAGTATGTGATTCAGCTAGCTGAACGCTAATCAACACCCATACAGCTTGAAGTATGGCGAGTATATACCCTAAATAATTCAAGTTGCATGTAGGCGACAAGCGAAGATAGACCGATGAGCATACAAAAGTATGTGATTCAGCTAGCTGAACGCTAGTCAACACCATACAGCTGAAGTATGGCGAATATATACTCTAAATAATTCAAGTTGCATGTAGGCGGCAAGCGAAGATAGACCGATGAGCATACAAAAGTATGTGATTCGGTTATCTGAGCGCAGTCAACACCCATGCAGCTTGAAGTATGACGAGTATGACGGGTACATTGAGAAAAGCGATAATAAATTACCTATCATTAGAATTACTGATTTCCTTCGATTCCTGATTGACGCCATCCTATTTACCCGATAAATCTATATAAAGATTAGGTTTAACCAAAGGGATTGACACCATGAATATCGCAGCGTCTTCAGCAGACAACCATCCGTATGTTATCGCCAAATTTGGCGGTACCAGCGTCGCTAACTTTGAAGCAATGAATAACAGCGCCAATATCGTACTTTCCAACCCAAATGTACGAGTTGTGGTACTTTCAGCTTCTGCTGGCATTACCAATTTATTAATCGAACTGGCCGAAGGCTGCGACGCAGATAAACGCAATGAACTGCTGAAAAAAGTGAAGGATATTCAATACGCAATTATTGATAACCTACAAACTGCTGATGTTATTCGTGAAGAAATCAATCGCTTACTCGATAATATTGCTCATTTAGCTGATTCGGCTGCTTTAGCCACTTCTGACGCATTAACGGATGAAATGGTGAGTCACGGCGAATTAATGTCAACCTTGCTATTTGTTGAAGTACTGCGCCAACGCAACGCTAACTCCCAATGGTTTGATGTACGCAAAGTAATGAGAACCAATGATAGCTTTGGCCGTGCTGAACCAGAACTTGCTCAGCTAAAAGCATTATCAGAGCAGCAACTCATGCCACGCCTTGCCGAGTCAGTTGTGATCACCCAAGGGTTTATTGGCCGTGATGAAAAAGGCCGTACAACAACTCTTGGTCGTGGTGGAAGTGACTACACCGCTGCCCTGTTAGCCGAGGTTCTTAATTTATCACGTGTCGATATTTGGACTGATGTTCCTGGAATTTACACCACTGACCCTCGCGTCGTACCGAGTGCCCAACGCATTGATGAAATTGCTTTCGATGAAGCGGCTGAAATGGCGACCTTTGGCGCAAAAATTTTGCATCCTGCGACACTCCTTCCTGCAGTGCGCGCAGGGATCCCTGTTTTTGTTGGTTCAAGTAAAGCGCCCGAAGCTGGCGGCACCATTGTGTGTGATAAAACCACTAATCCGCCGCAATTTAGGGCATTAGCACTGCGCCGTAAACAAACGCTACTCACCTTGCACAGCCTAAAAATGCTGCACGCACGCGGTTTCTTAGCGGAAATTTTCACCATTTTACTGCGCCACAATATTTCAGTGGATTTAATTACCACTTCAGAAGTCAGTGTGGCACTAACCTTAGACACAACAGGCTCAAGAGGAACTAACGGTAGTTTACTCACCAATGCGCTAATGACTGAGTTATCCGCATTATGTCGTGTCGAAGTGGAAGAGGATTTAGCGCTCGTCGCAATCATTGGTAATGAGCTATCGCAAGTGAATGGCCTAGGAAGGCAAATTTTTGGCGCACTTGAGTCATTCAATATTCGCATGATCAGCTATGGCGCAAGTAGCCACAATATTTGTTTATTGGTACCCGGAAATGATGCTGAAGAGATTGTTCGTACCTTGCACAGTAATTTATTTGAATAGTGTGGAAGTTTGATCAAAATACCAGAAGGCGATCGTGACGATCGCCTTCTATATTATGCAGTTAATCCCCTCCAGCCTGTTTGCTGGGTTGTGTAACATTGCTGGTGTATTGCAGCATCTTGCCCGTCACACCGTTATTCTGTTTTAAAAGCGCCAAGTTCCCTTTTGCAGTTTCATTACCGAGTTCTACCGCTCGTTCAAACCACATTACCGAACGGAAAATATTTTTTTCACCGCCCTCGCCTCGTGCATACATCACCGCAAGGTTATTTTGAGCATCGCTATTCTTTTTAAATGCCGCTTTTTCCAGCAATTGCCGTGCTCTGTGTGTGTTTTTCGCCACACCTGTTCCCGTTAAATAAAAGATAGCTAACTGGTTTTGAGCCTCAATGCTATTTTCTTGAGCAATCAGCAACCAACTCAAAATGTCATTCACATCAACATTTTTCAGCTCTCCAGACACATACAGTTCTGCTAACTTAATTTGAGCCTCTTTACCATCACTGTTGGCAAGTGATATATACCACTCAACAGCCTTTTTGGGGTCTTTTTTAACCCCGCCTAACCCTTTTTCATAGAATTCAGCTACCTTCATTCCTGCATCTTGGGATTCATTTTGTGCAGCACGTTCATACCAGATAAAGGCTTCAGCAAGGTCTTTGCCAACGCCATTGCCTTGTTCATAGGCTTTCGCAATCGCCAATTGAGCCGCAATATTGTTCTGTTGCGCCGCGCGTTTATACCAGTACATTGCTTGGTAGCTATTTTTTTCTATTGCGCTATGGCCTTCTTGATAAAAATCCCCCATATTTACTTGCGCTGTTGCAGAGCCCATATTGGCGGCTTGGCGATATAAGTAAATCGCCATTTCATCATCCAGTTCTACGCCTTCACCATTTTCATACATCACCGCTAAGTTATTCACTGCGGCTGCAATATTATTGCCCGCACTTCTTTCATACCACTCACGCGCCTTTTGGTAGTCAATACCACCACCTAAACCATCATGATAAAATAGCCCCATGGCAAACTGTGCGTTAGCGTGTTCTTGCTCTGCGGCTTCTGCATACCATGCTTTCGCTTGCTTTAAATTTTGCTCAACACCAATACCATGTTCATATAAGTAACCCATCGCATATTGGCAATAAGCATCGCCTTTTTCGGCACCTCGGCGATACCACTTTTCCGCTTGTTGGTATTTTTCCTGATTTTGCAGCAACATCCCTAAATAATAGTCTCCATCCGTATTATCTCGGTCAGCCACTTTTTTAAACCAGCGGTAAGCCTCTTTCTCATTGACCGCTAGAAATTCAGTCCCATCCATATAAGCAAGCCCAACATCTACCATCGCCTCTTCATCACCAGCATTCGCTAGCTTTAATTTGGCTTTGAACTCATCAGGCATAGGCGTACTTTTAGGCTGTGCCTGTAGCGTATCCGGTTTATTTTTCGTCGAAGGCGCTTCAACGATATTGCCAGCTTGCGCAAGGGAAATACCGCTAACATAGAGAACTAACAGAAAAGAACGTAATTTCATCACCATGACCCATTTATTGGCGTTATGTCATTAACATATCATTCCAATAAAAAATTCATAAGGGATGTTGGCTGAAAAAGTAGAATTACAAAGGAATTATTCAGAAAACGGAGGAGACGCCAGTTTCTTGCTGAAACTTTTGTCTCCTTAATAAGCTACAGTTCTTAATTAACGCGGTAACCACCGTGTTTGCTGGCAAATAAATTAAATTTACCCCACTCAATTAGCAGGGCTTCCAATGTGCGATAGCTAATCTTACACAGCTCAGAGATCTGAGAAACCACAAAGTGGTTTTCGCTCACCAGCTCTGGTGAAAAGACTTCGGCAATCCATTCACACTCTTTAGTAGTCACCAGCCAACCATCATTGGTCGAAAATTTATGCACGGGTACCATACCGTCTTTAGGGCTTTCTTGGGATAACAGCTTATTTTCATCGAGTTGGGCTTGATGAAAAGCCGTGATTTCCTCCTCTGAAGGGATAGGCTCCACCGCTAAATTTTCTTCTAAAAACAGATAAATCTCTTCTGCTCTCGCAGGCGTTAGCTCACTTCTTAACCAAATCTGATTAAAACAGTGCTCACCCAGTGAATCATCGGTATCAAGCTTGTCCATGATCTGTAACACACTCATCATGGCACTCACCGCATCTTCACTCATCATAAAGGTTTCAGGCGCCGCGCTGTTTTGGATCTGATAAGGAAAAACTGCCGAGCGTGGCAGTTCTTCTTCAATAATAAATTCATAGCTCATCATTGGACCCCTCTAATGTATTACCTATAAGATGGTGCCGAATACATGAAAAATCAATATATTGATCTTGTTTTAATCTTCAGGATCATAAGCTAAGTTTGGCGCTAACCAACGTTCTAACTCTGTCACTGACATCCCTTTGCGTTTTGCGTAATCCTCAATTTGGTCTTTTTGTAGCTGAGCTACCGCAAAATATTTACTTTCTGGATGACTAAAATACCAGCCTGACACTGAGGCGCCTGGCCACATCGCATAAGAACTGGTGAGCTGCATACCAATTTTTGCTTCCACATCAAGTAACTGCCAAATTTTTGCCTTTTCTGTATGCTCAGGGCAAGCCGGGTACCCCGGTGCAGGACGGGTTCCTTGGTAATTTTCACGAATAAGCTCTTCATTACTCAAGTTTTCATCAGCCGCATAACCCCAATAACGCATACGGACTTGTTGGTGTAGATATTCAGCAAACGCTTCCGCTAGTCTATCCGCCAGCGCTTTAACCATGATTTTATTATAATCATCATGCTGTTGTTCATATTCATCAGCAAGCGCATCTTCTTCTAAGCCCCCAGTCACAGCGAAAGCCCCAATATAGTCAGCTTTACCGCTATCCTTTGGCGCGACAAAGTCAGATAAACAATAGTTTGGAAATTCCGTTTTTAAGGTTTGTTGGCGTAAATTCAGCCCCATCACTTGCACCTGGTTTCGCGACTCATCGGTATAAATTTCCACATCATCCCCAACCCGGTTTGCAGGGAATAAGCCAAAAATACCTTTTGGTGTTAATAAGCCGTCTTTATCTAGCTTATCTAACATATTATTAGCGTCTTTCAATAGCTTACGAGCTTCAGAACCCACCACTTCATCTTCTAAAATTCGCGGATATTTACCTGCTAAAGACCATGTCATAAAAAATGGCGTCCAGTCTATATAGCCTCTCAAGGTTGAAATAGGTGCTGTGACTTCTTGAATACCAAGGAATTTTGGTACCGGAGGTTGGTAATTTTGCCAATCAATCTTCACGACATTCGCTCGCGCCACATCCAGTGCTACAGGAGGGGTTTTTGGCCTTCTACGGCCATGTTGCTGACGAACGGTTTCATATTCACGACGAGTGCGCGCCACAAAATCTGCTTTTTGTGTTTCTGATAATAATGCAGCCACCACTCCCACGGTGCGTGAAGCATTTTGCACGTAAGTCGTTGGCCCACTATAGTTCTGCTCAATTTTTACAGCGGTATGTGCTTTTGATGTTGTTGCTCCACCTATCAATAATGGCAAGGTAAACCCTTGTCTTTCCATCTCTTTTGCCACATGCACCATTTCATCAAGCGATGGCGTGATCAACCCAGACAAACCAATGATATCAACGTTCTCTTCACGTGCTGTTTTTAGAATTGTTTCACACGGAACCATCACACCTAAGTCAATGATTTCATAGTTATTACATTGCAATACAACCCCAACAATATTTTTACCAATATCATGAACATCGCCTTTTACGGTAGCAAGCAAGATTTTTCCTGCACTACTACCTGATTGCTTAAGCTCTTGAATATAGGGTTCTAAATAGGCTACAGCTTGTTTCATCACCCGAGCAGATTTCACCACTTGAGGTAAGAACATTTTGCCTTCCCCAAATAGGTCACCAACCACATTCATACCGTTCATTAAAGGGCCTTCAATCACTTCGATTGGGCTGGAAGCACGTTGGCGAGTTTCTTCCGTATCTTCAATGATAAATTCGGTAATCCCTTTCACTAGTGCATACTCAAGGCGCTTTTCCACTTCCCAACTACGCCATTCCGCTTGTTGAACTTGTTGCTCTCCAGCCCCTGCTCCACGGTATTTTTCCGCCAGCTCAAGTAAGCGTTCTGTGCTGTCATCACGGCGGTTTAGAATCACATCTTCAACAGCATCTTTTAATTCCGCGGGTAAATCATCATAGATGGCAAGCTGCCCTGCATTAACGATCCCCATATCCATTCCATTACGAATGGCGTAATACAAGAAAACAGCATGAATTGCTTCACGGACAGGGTCGTTCCCTCTAAATGAAAAGGAGACGTTGGAAACCCCACCAGAAATCATCGCATGAGGTAACTGAGCCTTGATATCCTTACAGACTTCAATAAAATCAACTGCATAGTTATTATGCTCTTCGATTCCGGTGGCTACGGCAAAAATATTCGGGTCAAAAATGATATCTTCAGGTGGGAAGCCCACCTCTTCGGTAAGGATCTGATAAGCACGGCGGCAAATTTCAATTTTCCGCTCACGTGTATCTGCTTGGCCAACTTCATCAAATGCCATAACGACCACGGCAGCGCCATATTTACGCAATAATTTAGCGTGCTCAATAAACGCCTCAACCCCCTCTTTCATTGAGATTGAGTTAACTATCCCCTTACCTTGTATACACTTAAGCCCCGCCTCGATCACTTCCCATTTTGAGGAGTCAATCATAATCGGCACGCGTGCAATATCTGGCTCGCCAGCAATTAGATTCAAGAAACGTACCATCGCTGCATGGGAGTCCAGCATTCCTTCATCCATATTGATGTCGATGATTTGTGCACCATTTTCAACTTGCTGACGCGCTACATCTAAGGCTTCTTGGTAATTTTCTTCTTTAATCAGCCGCTTAAATTTTGCCGAACCAGTCACGTTGGTTCTTTCCCCAACGTTCACAAATAATGATTTTTCGCCAATATTTAGTGGTTCTAAACCGGATAAGCGGCATTCAACAGGGAGTGACGGTAATTGACGTGGCGTGATGCCTTTTACTGCTTCTGCCATTTTTTTGATATGTAATGGCGTCGTTCCACAACATCCACCAACAATATTCAAGAACCCTGCGGTTGCCCATTCATGAATTTGTTCAGCCATATTTTGTGCATCAAGGTCATACTCTCCAAACGCATTTGGTAGCCCCGCATTAGGGTGCGCGCTAACATAACATTCAGCAATCCTCGATAATTCAGAAATGTACTGACGAAGTTCATCAGGGCCTAATGCACAGTTCAAGCCAAATGATATCGGCTGCGCATGGCGCAATGAGTTATAAAATGCTTCTGTTGTTTGTCCTGATAATGTACGGCCAGAGGCATCCGTGATCGTACCCGAGATCATAATTGGCAGAGAAACACCCAAAGCTTCCAGTTCGGTTTCTACCGCAAAGATCGCGGCTTTCGCATTCAATGTGTCAAAAATGGTTTCGATCATGATCAGATCCACACCGCCTTTCACTAAGGATCGTGTAGATTCGCGATAAGCTTCAACGAGTTGATCAAAGGTAATATTGCGATAAGCCGGATCATTTACATCAGGAGAAATAGACGCGGTACGGTTTGTCGGGCCTAATACGCCAGCGACATAACGCGGCTTTTCAGGGGTTCTATGTGTCCACTCGTCGGCACACTCACGGGCAAGGCGCGCAGCAACTTCGTTAATTTCAGCGGAAAGCGATTCCATTTTATAATCAGCCATCGCAATGGATGTTGAGTTAAAGGTATTGGTTTCAACAATATCCGCCCCAGCTTCAAAATATTGAGAATGAATATCACGAATGATATCTGGTTGAGTTAAGACTAATAGGTCGTTATTTCCCTTTAGATCACTCGGCCAATCCGCAAATCGTTCACCGCGAAACTGGGCTTCCGACAACTTATGTTGTTGGATCATTGTTCCCATTGCACCATCTAATACCAATATACGTTTTTTTAATTCTTGTTCTAATTGATTAACTTTTGCGGACACTGCACTGCCCTCCTGAAATGGAACACTGAGAAATAAGTCAAATTTTTACTTTTAACATCCTATCACAACTTCTCATGCGAAAATTCGCTGTTATGATGAGAGTTTTTCAAGGTTGCACAAGAGCACACTTTTCACTGATCCGATGAGTATTTTCAGGTGAAATAGTTCATAATAGAAGCAAAATGACAGTCAGGAGAGACTTAATGGCAACGGCACCAATTACTAAGAAACTTAAAAAAGCAAAAGGGCCGGCGAGTGGCGCAGCTGCAGCAGGACAAGTACAGTCATTAAGTCGTGGCTTAACACTGTTGGAATATATTTCCGAATCAACAGGGGGGATCGCCCTCACAGACCTTGCGATGCAAGCTGGCTTACCAAACTCAACAACACACCGCCTATTAATGACATTAGAACAACATGGTTTTGTTCGTCAAACGGGTGATTTAGGCCTATGGGTTATTGCTTCTCATGCTTTTATCATTGGTAGTAGCTTCTTAGAAAGTCGCAATTTATTAGCCCTTGTTCACCCGATACTGCGCCGCTTAATGGATGAATCAGGGGAAACCGTCAACTTGGCGATCCTAGACCATACCGAGTACGATGCCGTTATTGTTGACCAAGTACAATGTAATGCGCTAATGAGAATGTCAGCACCGATCGGTGGAAAACTGCCATTGCACGCCTCGGGGGCAGGTAAAGCATTCATTGCTAACTTACCGGAAGATAAACTAGTTCCACTTTTAAGCCGTAAAGGTTTACATGCTTATACGCCTTATACATTAACTAACCCATCAGCCTTAAAAGAGAATTTACAACAGACTAAAAAACAAGGCTTTTCTTATGATGACGAAGAGCATGCTTTAGGGTTACGCTGTATTGGAGCTTGTATTTATGATGAGCACAAAGACGCTTTTGCAGCCATTTCTATTTCAGGCCCATTATCTCGAATCACCGATGACCGCATTACTGAATTAGGCGCCATGGTTATCAAAGCTGCAAAAGAAATAAGCCATGAATATGGCGCAAACCGCTAACCAAACAGTAAAAGTGAAATACGAAACAACTTGTATTTCACTTTGAATCAACCTAATAGAGCATTTTCACTTCCTGCTAGTCGCCTTGCTGATTTGTCGAAACATTAGGCAACTGCGAGGTCTTCTCAAATAACTTAAATTTTTGCATATCACGATACTTTTCAATGAGTGCCAACGCGATAGCCTCTGTTTCAGCGTCCGCTTGTCCTTCAATATCTCGCGGGCGGAAATGCAATTGGAAAGCACGTAATATTTTTTTCGTCTGTGGATCTAACTTACCTGATAACGGAATTGTTGAGTAACCATAATAATTAAGCGCTTTTTGAACGCGTAGCACGTTTGCAGGCTCATTGGCATTACGCCCCGCTAGAAATTTAGTCACTGTGTTAGGGTCTGGCCAAGCCCCTATTCCATTTTGAGCAAGACGTTGCCATGGAAATGCCTTACCCGGATCTTGCTTGCGCAGTGGAGCAATATCACTGTGGCCAATAATATTCTCTGGGGGAATGTTATACCGCTGCATAATATCTTTGACGAGAGGGATCAAGGTAACAATTTGCGCTTCATTATAAGGGGCCCAATGCAGTTTTCCTTTTACATCCTTTTGTAATCCTGCATTGACGATTTCAATTCCAATAGAAGTATCATTCAGACCATTATGCTGTCGCCAATAGCTTTCACCTGCATGCCATGATTTTAACGATTCAGGAACGAGCTGTAACACAACAGGCAGACCATTTTTAGTTTCAGGTACACTCGGAACAAGGTAATGGGAACTCACTTTGCCTTGTGTTAGCAGAGTTATAGAATGCGCATCATCAGAGACTGTATAGTGAATAATGATATATTGAATACGTTGACTACTATTTTTTGATGGGTAACGGTTATCAAGATAGTAACCGTTGTTCGAAGCCGAACAGCCTAATAGCAAAAAGGCAAATAATATCCCTATATACTTGAACATCGAACCATAACCTTCATCTATTATTCATTAAGCTTTATTTAAGCATTGTGTCGTCAGCAATACTATCAATTTTCATGCATCAACAACACTGCGACGCCTTTTATTCATAAGAATATAGATAAGAGACAATAAAATAAATCTTTAAATACATCACGTTAAAACCTTTTTAGTTCATATTAGAAACAAAAAAGGCTTTAATATTTACTAGAACGGTCTCCTTACCTAAAATGGTAGGAAACATTGGAAGAAACAGAGATAAACTCCAGAAAACTTGTCATTATGAACACTAATAAATTCACTTTAAAAATAAAAAAACATGAAATTGATTATTCTTATTTCTATAATTTAATTCCAAATTATTTTCAATTTTAAATACTTACCATAAAATTTATTTTTCTAGCGTTCTGAAAAATTAATCATCTAGTTCCCTATACGTATAAGTGACACCCCATTCTTATACTAAAAACCTTTAAAGAAAATAAATTATTTATAATAATTTCATAAATAGAAAATAAAAAGCATTTTACTTTGGTTACCACTAACTCATTTTTTCATATTCAACCTGCTTAGCAATAATTTTAGTAATTTCATTAATATCGATGTCTAAAAAAATCACAATTTCAATCAGTTTATCTAAACTCAACTTATTAATACCTAACTCATATCGTGATACTTGCTGTTGACTCAAATGAATAATTTCGCCTAACTCATTCCCTGATAATCCTTTACTTACTCTAGCCTTACGTAAATGATTACCTAATAATGCATAAACATTTTTATTTTTAGCGATATGCATAACCATCTCCTAAATTTAAATAAGACAAATAATTTAGCTAGTATTACTCATTATAAAATTAATTATCACCTTTTAAAATAGTTATGAACAATCAAAGATGGCAAGAACAATAGGTAAACATCATCTTTATATACAAAAAAAAGAGACCCCAGTCATATTTACAAAGTAATCCATTGCTTTATAAAAGTTTTTCTCTTTTTGGTATAAAATAATATTTATATATATTTTTTTTGATCAAATCGATATTTTAATATATTTTTACATTTTAAATGTAACTAGCAATGATTAGCAACCAATAAAAACAATTGTATAATTTTCATTATTAAACTATTTTATTGCATGTATTGATTTTATTTTATGTATTGATTTTATACATACATAAACTTGAGTTTACTTATTTTTTATATCAAAAATAAATAGACTAATTATCTGATTTAGGTCTAAAAACAACAATACCAGACTTTCCTTTTAAATAATCACTCAATTCAATATCAATGACCTGAAGATTTCCACGTAGTGAAGAAGCATTTCTAAATATTGTCTTGTTCCCCCTACGTATTACAACCCCCACATGGCTGACATCTAACCCATTATCCTTTGAATAAATACCAATGTAATCCCCTGCATTCAACCTCAACACCAAGTCATCATCTACATATTCTGTTGGAATATAGGTTATTAACCTATTTTTAACCGGCAATCCCGATATATACATCTGATTATGGTTTTTAAAATTAAGTCGTTTATTTACCTTAACTGCATGTGAACTTATTTCATTGGTAATATCGACCACAATTGCTTCAGGCTCTTGTGCCCAATCAGAAAAAAAATGCCGACGATGTTTAAATGTAATATTTTGACTGATATAACGAATATTGATTAAATTTAAAACAAACTGTTCATAGTTTTTAGAACGCTTAAAAGCTTCGGTGTACTCTATAAATGTCATACAGTCCATTTCTTTCAAATTAATGACTAATTCTTCGGCTGATAACGGGCTCATATTCAATGTTTGCTTATTATAAGGCGTCGTTAAAAAACGTTGAGTCATTGCATCAATTTTGTCTGCTTGTGACGCATTATGTAATTGCATTGCTGCTTGCTCATTAAAAACTTCATTTAAGACTTTATATGAGCCCGAAACTAAAATCACTTCAGCCCTTACAAAATTTGCCAATAGCAATATACATGCCGCTATAGCTAGCCTTAACATTCTTGCGCTCTTCTCATTGATACGACCTAACCTTCTGTAATTATCTAATTGAATTTGATGATAAAATCATCAATAAAGCCACTATAGCATGCTTATTTGTCTATTTTCTACCCTGTCCATACCATAATATAAATTTGATTCAGATCACAGATAGCTTCGAATATTCATTTTCCATATTGCAACGCCTCCATTTTCATTGAACAATGTTACCGGTAACATTGATGCTATAGTACTCGAGCAAATAACGATAGGTACACCCCAAATTGACTTGCAGTTTGATTCATCATTTTACTGCGCTATGGAGCAATTATCATGAGCATGACCACCTCTAAAGTGACAAATCCTTCGGTGATCAATAAAGAACTTGATCGCATCACTCAACGTATCATTTCTCGTTCCGTGAAAACTCGAGCCGCTTACCTCAAGAAAATAGAGCAGGCTCGTAGTATGACTGTCCATCGAGCATCATTAGCTTGTGGTAACCTTGCCCATGGTTTTGCAGCCTGTCAAAGCGAAGAAAAACAAATTCTTAAAAGCATGACTCGCTCTGATATTGCTATCATCAATTCCTACAATGATATGCTTTCAGCACATCGTCCATACGATAAGTATCCAGAGCAACTCAAAAAAGCATTATTAGAAGCCGGCTCGATTGGCCAAGTCGCTGCAGGTGTTCCCGCAATGTGCGATGGTGTAACCCAAGGTCAAGATGGGATGGAGTTATCGATGTTAAGTCGAGATGTCATTGCCATGTCAACCGCCATTGGTCTATCCCACAATATGTTTGATGGCGCACTCTATTTAGGCATTTGCGACAAAATTGTTCCTGGTTTAATGCTTGGTGCACTTTCATTCGGCCACCTTCCCGCAATATTTGTTCCAGCAGGCCCAATGGCTACGGGTTTACCAAATAAAGAAAAAGTTCGCATTCGCCAGCTGTATGCTGAAGGCAAGGTTGATAGACTCGCTTTATTAGAGGCTGAGGCTGCGTCTTACCATGGGATAGGTACCTGTACTTTCTATGGTACGGCTAACTCAAATCAAATGATGATGGAAGTGATGGGGTTACATCTACCCGGTGCGTCATTTGTACCGCCCGATTCTCCACTACGAGATGCATTAACAGAAGCCGCCGCACGACAAATTACACGTTTAACTGAGCAGTCAGGCCAGTATTTACCTATTGGTCAACTGGTTGACGAAAAAGTGATTGTTAACGGTATCGTCGCATTACTCGCGACGGGAGGCTCAACTAACTTAACCATGCATCTTGTGGCTATAGCAAGAGCCGCAGGGATCATTATCAATTGGGATGATTTTTCTGATATTTCTGCCATTGTTCCACTCATTTGCCGTATCTATCCTAATGGCCAAGCAGATATCAACCAATTCCAAGCTGCGGGTGGTGTAGCTTTACTTATCCGCCAGCTATTACAAAAAGGTTTATTGCACAACGATGTCCATACCGTCGCAGGATTTGGTCTAACAAATTACACCTTGGAGCCTTGGTTAAACAATGGCCAACTTGCATGGCGAGAAGGACCAGAGTCCTCATTCAATCTGGATGTTATTGCTGATATAGACCGCCCTTTCTCTCCTCATGGAGGCACAAAATTACTGTCTGGTAATTTAGGACGCGCAGTGATGAAAACATCAGCTGTTCCTGAAGAAAATCAAATTATTGAGGCTCCAGCAGTCGTATTTAACAATCAAAATGAGATTGCCGCACACTTTGAAGCAGGTGAACTCAATAAAGATTGTATCATCGTTGTCCGCTTCCAAGGGCCATCTGCAAATGGCATGCCTGAACTTCATAAGCTAATGCCGCCTCTTGGTGTACTTATGGATAAAGGCTACAAAGTCGCACTCGTTACTGATGGCCGCTTATCTGGAGCGTCTGGCAAAGTACCCTCCGCAATTCATGTCACGCCTGAAGCTTACAATGGTGGACTGTTAGCAAAAGTAAAAAATGGCGATATTATTAGGGTAAATGCATTGACCGGAGAACTACAATTACTGGTTGAAGAAGAAGAACTCAATAAACGCCAACCCTTTGAGGCTGATTTAACTGCTGAGCGTAGTGGTTGTGGAAGGGAACTTTTCGGTGCATTAAGAAGACACTTATCAGGTGCCGAAGAAGGCGCTTGTAGCATTGATTTTTAATCTATTTTCATTGAATAGGAATAGAAAATGAATAATTGGAAAATGACCGCTGAAAGCGTATTAAAACAAGGCCCTGTCGTCCCTGTTATTGTTATTAAAAAATTAGAACAAGCGGTTCCTCTTGCAAAAGCATTAGTCAAAGGTGGTGTTAACGTTTTAGAAGTCACTTTACGCACTGAATGTGCTATTGATGCTATTCGCCTCATTGCGAAAGAAGTACCTGAAGCGATTATTGGCGCAGGCACTGTTATCAATGCAAAACAACTTGCTGAAGTCACTGAAGCTGGAGCACAATTTGCAATCAGCCCCGGCTTGACGGATGAATTGCTCAATGCCGCCACTAAAGGAAATATTCCTTTAATTCCAGGTATTTCAACCGTTTCTGAACTTATGCTTGGTATGCAATATGGCTTGAAAGCGTTTAAATTTTTTCCAGCAGAAGCCAACGGTGGGGTTAAAGCGTTAAAAGCCATTGCCGGCCCTTTCTCACAAGTCAAATTTTGTCCAACGGGTGGAATATCGCTAGCTAATTACCTTAGCTATTTAGAATTAGATAGTGTTCTGTGCATTGGTGGTTCTTGGCTCGTTCCTGAAGAAGCACTGAATTCAGGTAATTACGAAAAAATTACCCAACTTGCACAAGAGGCTGTACAAGGCGCCAAAAGATAGTGCCCCGAAAAACGGCTCAGTCACTTGCTGGGTCGTTTTTGACCCTCTTTAATTAATACGATTAAAATTATGCAACCTCATTGAGTTTATGACAAAAACGTAATTCCTCACGATAAGCATAAACATCTTCTACGTGCCCCGCCAAAATCCTATTTTGTAACTTTTGCCAATAATCTGCGGAAAATAAATCTGCATGATATTGTTGCAAGTAATGACGAATTTTCTCATTTTGGCAAATAAAAGAAGCAAACTCTTCAGGAAAAACATCTTGCTCACCAATGCTATACCATGGCTCACTCGATAACTCTTGCTCAGGGTATAATGGCTCAGGAATTTTACGAAAATTCACCTCTGTCATATAACAGATTTCATCATAATCATAAAAGACAACACGGCCATGACGCGTTACGCCAAAATTTTTAAACAACATATCTCCGGGGAAAATATTTGCAGCCGCTAATTGCTTAATCGCCAAACCATATTCATTCAATGAATGATGTAATTGCGCATCAGTGGCATTATCCATATAGATATTCAATGGGATCATCTTTCTTTCCATATACAGATGACGAATCAATATGTTATCGCCTAAATCTTCAATTTGAGATGGAGCTTCTTTCAATAACTCCGTCATTAGTTCATCGCTGATAGCAGATTTGCTAATCACAAAATTTTCAAACTCTTGGGTGTCAGCCATGCGACCAACTCTATCGTGCTCTTTAACCAAACGATAGCATTCTAAAACCCGTTCTCGTGTCACCTGTTTTTGTGGGGCAAATTGGTCCTTAATAATTTTAAAAACACGGTCGAACGAAGGCGATGTAAAGACTAACATCACCATTCCTTTCACGCCTGGAGCGACGGTAAATTGCTCTCGTGAAAAATTAATATAGGCGAGATACTCTCTGTAATACTCTGTTTTTCCATGTTTTTGACAGCCAATTGCCATATATAATTCAGCAATTGACTTGCTGGGTAAAATCTCCCTCAACCAAAAAACCAGAGCTGCTGGAAAAGGGGCATACACCATAAAATAGGACCGAGCAAAACCAAACACAATACTGGCTTCATCAAACTCAGTTAAACAGGTATCGATATAAATGTACTGACAATCATCATGATGAATAGGGAGTAAGAATGGATAAACCTCATCATTAATATAAATTTTACCGACCAACCAAGCTGCCTTATTACGATAAAATAGCTCATTTGCGATATGGAAGCTGACTTTTTGGTTTTCAATATCGGGAAATCTGATTTCCAATACATTGATAATACAATGAATATCGAAATCCAGATTCCGCCACTTTAGCCTTAGTGGTAATCCACTTAACATTGTAAACAATAATCCCTCTAAATTATTATTAACAACATATTCGCGAGATAACGGCCTAGGCGAAATAGAAAAGCGCCTCGCAGGCTGAGACGTAAAAATAAATAGGTTATCTTGTGTCAGCTCCCGATGCTGAAATAGCCGACAATAAACGGAATTAAAAAAGCTTTCTGCTATTTCAAACCTTGGGTAATCCGGTAATAAGGTTTTATAAATATTTTTTATTTGTGCCAATTTATCAGGGGTTAAAGATTGCACTAACCCCATAAACTGTAGCTGAGCGACAACTAAGCCAACATGATGGTCATACAATTGAATTCGTCTTTTCATCGCATGCTGAATGGCATGCCAATCTGCCTGTTCAAACCTTTCTTGTGCGCCTGAGGTTATTTCAAGGAAGCGGCCATATTGCGCATCAAAACCCTGTAAAATGGTTTGCGCTATTATCTGTTCTGTCGTCAATATCATAACCACTCCTATAAGAATACAGACTCACTTTGAATAAAAAACAGGCACTAAACGTGCCTGAAAAATTAACAGATATAGCTAACCAATAAAGACACCAGAAACACCGATTGAAAGGAAAATAATCTAACTAGAATTGCTCTTCTTCAGTTGAACCAGTTAAAGCCGTTACTGATGAAGCCCCACCTTGAATAACGGTTGTCACTTTATCAAAATAGCCAGTTCCTACCTCTTGCTGATGTGAAGAGAAGGTATAACCTTTATTCATTGCAGCAAATTCACATTCTTGAACTTTTTCAACATAATGTTTCATGCCCTCACCTTGTGCATAAGAGTGAGCCAAATCAAACATGTTGAACCACATGCTGTGAATACCTGCTAACGTAATGAACTGGAAGCGATAGCCCATCGCTGAAAGTTCGTCTTGGAAACGCGCGATCGTGCTGTCATCTAAATTCTTTTTCCAATTGAAAGATGGAGAACAGTTATAAGCCAATAGCTTACCTGGATATTTAGCATGAATAGCCTCAGCGAACTGTCTTGCTGCTTCAAGGTCAGGTTTTGACGTTTCGCACCAAACAAGATCTGCATATGGTGCATAAGCGAGCCCGCGGCTAATCGCTTGCTCAATTCCTGCTTTAGTACGGAAAAAACCTTCAGAGGTGCGTTCCCCAGTAACAAATGCCGCATCATAATCATCGCAGTCAGATGTTAAAAGGTCTGCGGCATCGGCATCCGTTCTAGCAACCAAAATAGTTGGTACACCTGAAACATCCGCCGCTAAACGAGCTGCAACCAGTTTTTGAATCGCTTCTTGAGTAGGAACAAGAACTTTCCCACCCATATGACCGCATTTTTTAACCGCGGCTAATTGGTCTTCAAAATGGACAGCTGCGGCCCCCGCCTCTATCATATTTTTCATGAGTTCGAAGGCATTTAATACACCACCAAAACCCGCCTCCGCATCTGCGACAATAGGTAAAAAATAATCAATATACTCTTTGTTGTCAGGGCCAATACCATTCGCCCACTGAATTTGGTCTGCACGACGAAATGTATTATTAATTTTCTTAACTACTGATGGCACTGAATCAACAGGGTAAAGTGATTGGTCTGGATACATACTCGATGACGTATTTGCATCCGCAGCAACCTGCCAACCTGATAAATAAATAGCTTCAATACCTGCTTTCGCTTGTTGTAGCGCTTGCCCACCCGTTAAAGCGCCCAGTGCATTTACATAGCCTTTCTTTGAACCACCATGTAACTGATCCCAAAAACGCTCTGCACCTTTGCGCGCTAAAGAGTGTTCAATATTCACAGAACCACGTAATTTCACCACTTCTTCGGCTGTATATGGGCGAGTAATGCCTTTCCAACGTGGTTTTTTCCACTCATTTTCTAATTCGGCAATTTGTTCTAAGCGCGATGTTGTCATGATCCACTTCCTTTATAAGAATATGTAGGGTTTATCGAATTTTTTATTTACTATGCTTAATCTAATAATTGGTATCCGGGGATAGTTAGGAATTCTATAAGTTCATCCTGTGTTGTAATGCGCCTCATCAGTTCTGCAGCCTCACGAAAACGACCGCTTTGAAAACGCTTATCACCAAGTTCTTTTTGAATAACTTGTAATTCCTCATCCAGCATTTCTTCAAATAAAGCCTTAGTGACTTTCTCACCGGTGGACAATGTTTTACCGTGACGGATCCACTGCCAAATTGAAGTCCGTGAAATTTCTGCTGTCGCAGCATCTTCCATCAAACCATAGATGGGTACACAGCCATTCCCGGAGATCCATGCTTCAATGTATTGAACCGCAACACGAATATTAGCTCGCATGCCTGCTTCTGTTCGCTCACCGGCACAAGGCTCTAATAGCAGGTCAGCCGAGATTTCTTCGTCGAAATCACGGGATACATGTAGCTGGTTTTGCTGCCCACCAAGAGCTTGATTAAACACGCTCATAACGGTATCCGCTAAGCCCGGATGTGCAATCCAAGAGCCATCGTGCCCATTTTTCGCTTCTAACTCTTTGTCTGCTTTTACTTTCGCTAAAATAGTTTCATTTTCTTGAGGATCTTTACTCGGTATAAAAGCAGACATTCCCCCCATCGCAAATGCCCCACGGCGATGACACGTTTTAATTAATAAGCGCGAATAAGCACTTAAAAATGATTGTGTCATTGTGACAACTTGGCGGTCTGGCAAGACGCGATCTGCGTGCTCCTTCAGAGTTTTGATATAACTAAATATGTAGTCCCAGCGTCCGCAATTCAGCCCCACGATATGGTGGCGCATGTGGTACAAGATTTCATCCATTTGGAATACTGCGGGTAATGTTTCAATCAGTACGGTTGCTTTGATCGTGCCCCGAGGTATCCCCACCAAATCTTCAGCCATACTAAAGACATCGCTCCACCATTTTGCTTCCTCCCAAGATTCAAGTTTTGGGATGTAAAAATAAGGGCCACTCCCTTTTTTTAATAACGCTTGATAGTTATTAAAGAAGTAAATAGCGAAATCAAATAGGCCACCAGGGATCGGCTTCTCTCCTGATAAAACGTGTTTTTCATCTAAATGAAGGCCACGAACACGAGCAATCAAAACAGCAGGATTAGATTTTAATTGGTAGACCTTTCCACTTTCATTGGTATAAGAAATATCACCACGAATCGCATCCCCTAAGTTGACTTGACCATCGATCAATTTTTCCCATGAAGGAGACAGAGAATCCTCAAAATCCGCCATAAATACTTTCACATTAGCATTCAAAGCATTAATAACCATTTTACGCTCGACCGGACCAGTAATTTCGACACGGCGATCTTGCAAATCTGCTGGGATACTTTGAATCTTCCAATTCGATTTTTTTATGGAATCAAATTCCGAAATAAAATTAGGCAAAGAGCCAGCATCGATCTTTTGCTGTCTGAGCACCCTATCTTTTAATAATCTCTCTCTACGAGGAAGAAACTCTTCAACTAACTTAGAAAGAAATACAATAGAATCAATAGATAAAACTTGATTTTCTAGCTGTTCAATATTCTTTGTGAATGTTAATTCCGATACAGGTAGTTGCTGCTCCATCGACCAATCCCTCATTCATCGTTGACTATGAATTAAGCATAAGATCAAAACAAAAATAAATCAAAAACGATTTCCATTTTATTAAAATAAATATGTAACTTATTAATAATAGTGTATTTTTAAAGAATTAATGAATTGACCATCCATTCCTTTACTTTAAATAAAATGTTAAATAGTCGTTAAATCAACTAATTATAGAAAGCTGTACTTTTGAAATTTTTCGTTGGAAATAAAAAAAGCAGCTAATAAATAGCTGCTTTCAGACTAACTGTGACACCTGTTTCTACGATATAAGCCTAATTTAAACTGGTATAACCAGTGAAAACACTTATTTTATTGTCATTACTAAATTTATATTTCTTTTTTTAATCTAGTGTTGGTTCCATATTAGTAAGATCAAAAGGTGTGATCTGATACACATAATAATTCAACCAATTTGAAAACAACAAGTGACCATGGCTACGCCAACTCACCATTGGGGGATTATTGGGATCATCATTTTTGAAGTAATTGCATGGGATCTGAGGCGAAATTCCAGCATCTAGGTCACGCCAATATTCTTGTGCAAGCGTATCTCCATCATATTCTGGATGGCCTGTCACAAATGCTAAGCGCTTGTCTTTTGACCCAAATAAATAAGCACCTGCCTCCTGTGAACTTGCTAAAATCTCCAGATCCGTATGCTGACGGATAAGATCTTCAGGAAAATCGGCATAACGAGAGTGAGGCGCATAAAATGATCCATCAAACCCTCTTGTCAGCAAAGCATATGGCTCTAATGTATCATGCTGGTAAATACCAGATAATTTTTCTTCTCTAGTCCATTTTGGTAAGTCATACAGCACCTTTAAAGCGGCTTGTACAGCCCAACAAACAAAAAGGGTTGATGTTACATGTTGCTTTGCCCAAGCTATCACCTTTTCTATTTGCTGCCAGTATAGTACGTCATCAAACTCAACCAGTCCTAGCGGAGCACCCGTTACAATTAAGCCATCAAAATTCTGATCCTGTATGTCTTCAAAATCACAATAAAAGGTATTCAAGTGCTCTGTCGGAGTATTTTTTGACTCTCGTTGATCAATTCGTAATAGTTGAATATCAACCTGTAATGGTGTGTTTGACAGTAAACGAAGAAACTGATTTTCAGTTTCTATCTTTTTCGGCATCAAATTGAGTATCAACACTTTCAAGGGGCGGATCTCTTGATGACTAGCTCTTGTTGTTGTCATAACAAAAACATTTTCTTCTTTCAAGAAATTAACTGCCGGTAGTTCATCTGGTAAACGAATAGGCATCATTCATCCCCCTTTTTCCGTTTATACGTTTAGACTTCTAGAATGCTAAATAATCTAACTAATGTTATTCGTCTTGTCGAGTGTTTCAAGGTTAAATGAAATAATTTCAAGCACTAGAACTTATTACTTATTCTCAATGAGTATATCCAACAATCAACTCATTGATTTCCCATATTTTATATTGAGAGTTACTCATTTTTATTATCTACAAATAATAAGAAGGCTTTTACATAATTTATACTCAATAATTAGCTTTAAAATCTATCTCTACATTATCCCAATTATTTCAATTCATTCTGTAGTGCCAGTAAGTTGTTACTCACTACTTTGCATCTAAAACATCCATTCATCACACCAATACAACCAGTTATCCTCCATTACCCCCTCCTAACTCCTGCCCATCACCAGCAGCCGCCGTCCCATCTCAAC
>NZ_JAALBT010000017.1:0-66527 GCF_011077905.1 Providencia sp. M-27
GAATGATTTATCAGTTTAATTATTGAGGAGAACCCCTATGTCTCGTTTAGCTTCCCGTTTTGGCAATGCTTGCTCTATTCGTCGTGACCGCCCGCTAACTACCGAAGAGCTGTATCGTACTGTACCCAGTGTTTTTGGTGAAAACAAACACGGATCCCGCAGTGAACGATATACCTATATCCCGACCATTACGTTACTGGAGAGTTTACAGAAAGAAGGTTTTCAGCCGTTCTTTGCTTGCCAAACGCGTGTACGTGATGCTAGTCGCCGAGAGCACACCAAGCATATGTTACGTCTACGTCGTGAAGGTCAAATCACCAGTCAGCAAGTGCCTGAGATTATCTTGCTCAATAGTCATGATGGCTCATCGAGTTATCAGATGTTACCGGGGATGTTCCGATTCGTTTGTCAGAATGGCTTAATTTGCGGACAAACCTTTGGTGAGGTGCGTGTACCGCACAAGGGCGATGTGGTGGAAAAAGTGATTGAAGGGGCTTATGAAGTGTTAGGGCTATTTGAACGCATGGATGAGCAACGTGATGCCATGCAGTCCCTATTATTACCGCCACCAGCCCAACACATCTTTGCTCAATCTGCTCTCACATATCGTTATGGTGAAGCGCATCAACCTGTGACCGAAGCGCAAGTATTACAGCCACGCCGTGTAGAAGATAAGAAGGACGATCTTTGGACGGTGTACCAACGTTTGCAAGAAAATTTAATTAAAGGGGGATTATCAGGCAGAAATGCGAAAGGTAAACGCGCTCGCACGCGTTCAGTGAATGGGATTGATGGTGATGTGAAGCTTAACCGAGCCTTGTGGGTGATGGCTGAAAATATGCTTCAACTAGCCTCGTAATGATGGAGATATTAACGATGGAGAGTATCAATACTTATACGAATACCTTAACACTGCTTCCTAATGAACAACGTACTATCAAACGTGCGTTGACCATACTGGATAAGTATCTGCGTGAACCGGGTATTGCTTTTACATCAACGCAAAATGTGAGGGATTGGTTACGGCTAAAAATGTCAGCATTAGAGCGTGAAGCGTTTATTGTGCTCTACTTGAATCAACAAAATCAGTTGATAAGCAGTGAAACCCTGTTTGCTGGCTCGATTAGCAGCACACAAGTTTATCCTCGTGAAGTCGTCAAACGAGCACTTCATTTTAATGCTGCTGCCGTTATCTTTGCACACAACCATCCGTCAGGCGATATCACGCCAAGCCAAGCGGATAAATCTATCACGCAACAATTAATAAAAGCATTGCAGCTAATTGAAGTACGAGTACTTGACCATCTGATCATCGGTGGTCAGCAAATCTTCTCTTTCGCTGAGCATGGCTTAGTATGAGGTGAACCATGAATATCATCCGTAAATCCGCAGCAATGAAGATCCATCAGCAACATTTAGGCTCTCGCCTTGCTCGTTATTGTGCAGGAAAGTATAAATGGGTTGGTAATAGCGAGCATTATATTGGTAAGGAGGTGCCAGATTGTCGTGGCGTGTTAGCTGTTTACGTTGAACGTCGCCAAGACAGAGATGGCCCTTATGCGTGTGTCATGTGTGTGACATTGAATTGAATTGAAAAGTTATTAGTACACAACCTCTCGATATGAGTCAACTCATTGCGGGTTCATTGCGTAACATTGATAACGTGGATGACTACATGGCAATGGGCGATCCGTTCCGTCTTCCAGCTATCTCAGTTCAATAATAAAAAATGATAACGAGATAGCAAAGTTGCCTTCACTATCTCGTTATTCTGAAGAACAAAGCGCGTAAAATATTACATTGCATCCAAAACAGACCAAGCCCGTGGGAAGGAAACCAAAATAAAATGGCATACTGGATGGCATACCGCTAAAACCTAAAAAGCAAAAACGCCATGCTAATCAATAGCATGGCGTTTAATTCGGAGGAGAGAACAATACATAGCATTCACTTCATTGATATTAAATGATTATTTTAATTCTAACTTTATAGATACCCCCAAATGTACCCCCTAATATTTTTGTCATGCCTGTTTTGAGGTGATTTTTAATCTCAATGTTAGCCCTACACTTTCCAGTAACATCATTGCATAAATATCATCAATGACTACTTCATTGCAGATAATGAAATACCATCCAGAAATAACCCTGCTTGTAATTTCCACACGACATCGTTAAATATAAAGCTAACCGATCACATGGATTTAATTGATCTAAATGACTTGACAGATCTAATTGATCTAATCATAATTAAATCATAATCACTACCACAGAAAGGTGCCATAAATGAATTTTGCTCTCGTTACAGATAAACAAAGCATCATACAAAATATAAAAATGTTTGATTCAAATCTAACAAACAGGACTTTGAATGGATTAGAAGGTCAGTTGGGTCGCTTTAAGTGTTGGTACGCATGGTATGACGAATATAGTTCAACATGGCGATTTGCCCCATCCAAGGTTATTGGGTACCGTTCGATGTCAATTGACAATTATCTTAATCATCATGCTGAGCTTGATGGGAAAGTAACAGAGCTACAGCTCTCAAAATATAGAGATGTTATCACTGATTCTCAATTTCAATTATTAGAAAGTTTGTTATATGAAAAAATAAGTCTATACCGAAAAAGACCTAGCGCAAATACAAAAATTTATATTATTAAGGATGACGAACCAATGAACAAAATAAAATATATTCCAGCTGATGTAAAAAACCTGAAATTTTATGAAGAGTATGACGGGATAACCGACAAAAAAATTTCCAATCCTATTATTTCCGATGGTAATTTGGAAATTAAATTCGATTTAACATACGATGGTAATAGTTATTCGTTAGTGTTAAAAAAAACAAATACTGATATCTATAAAGGGATTGCTATCCGTCTAGATAACAAGCTAGAAATTGATGTCTCTGCCTATGTCACCATAGATGATTATGGCATTGAAATTTATGGATTCAAATGGATTGAAGGTGGCAAGAACTATCCATTCCAAGTATCATTTGATGCAGAATAATGAGGATGCAAAATGCCCCATATTAGCATTCCCATTTCTGATGATGACAAACATAAACTATCAAAATTTAAAATAACTCCTGCTGAGTTATTACATTTAGCGATACAACAATATAATTCTGAAATTATTTACAACCCTGTCATTCAAAGTGAATTAAGCGATTATATTAGGCACAATATCAATGAAATGGCGCCTGAAGAAAAAGCAGAAATTTTTTACTCTCTTACAGGAAAGGACAGTACAAAGATAATTCAATTATTATTTAGAATTGGATACAATAAAGCTAGCTCGATTAAGCATAAATTGATAGATAAAAACCTCATAGATTATTAATCTATACCCCCTTGTTAATTAAAAGTAGATTGGCAACATATATGTTATTGCCAATCTATTCCTTTAACAATAAGTTGATAACCATTAAACCATTCATAGCGACCTGTAGCGGTTACTTTGTTTCCTTTCTGGCAGGTCATTAGTTCCAGCGCGTTAATATCGAATGCCACTATCTTTAATGGGTACGGGCTACGCTTGTCACTCTCAGCCTGAATAGTCATTGTGGCCATTACTTTACCTGTGGCTGTTTTGACTCGTTCAGGGGCTTTTATTACCATTCCTGATGTGGTGATCCTGATTGATTTTGCTTTTCTCATTTCTGGTTTATTCATCTTGATATCATCACAATATAAGCTAGTGGTTAAAATATAATGCTAGTGGCACTCTGGAAGATCGGATAATAATTCTAATTTCTAGGGGTGATCTAAACGTTAATTTATCCATGATGATACGGGATAATCCCGTATGTATCTATAAGTTATTGATTATGCTTAATTCCGTTAAATCGACGGAATCAAAATATAACTAATTGATAACGTTTAATTCTGTCACAAAACCAGATTAACGCTCATTGGTCATCGTTTCAGTGACCAATGGTAAGATGTGGTAACGCATTGTTTTTATTACTAACGGTCAATTTGATCGCCTGAAATCTTATAGTAACCTAGTGGTTAGTTTCCATTTGCTAAAGTGTGTTTTCACTGGAAACCATTGTGGAAACCTCACCGTAATCTCGCCGTTATCAGCTTAATCCTCCCCGTAACATCCCCGTCTAACCTTGCCGTTCAATCGCATTATACGAACCGTAATAGGACCGTTATTTTAGATTTGGTTATTCATATTCAGAGTAGATAAACTATTGATTTACTAGGTAACGCATATTTGCGTCACGGTAACTTATTAGCATCTACAGATTGCAACAAAATATCATTTAATGAATATGGGCGACTAATCACCCATATTGCCAATGAGGTATCAAGCAAACCTATTTATTTTTACTTTTTTTCCAAATTATAAAATGAATAATCCCTAAACCACCGTGACCATAAATATAAATCTCAATTAAAATTGTGAGTGATTTATGAATACTTCTAGCCTCTAAAGCAAGTGGAGACTGCTGTAACCATAGAAAAAACCATGCAATACCAGACAAAATAACAATTGATAAAGCACCTAACCCTAGCCCTTGAACTGTCGCGGCAAGCCCTTTAGGTGAGCTGTCTGGTAGCTTTTTAGCTAAAAGAGAGTTTATATCTTCTTTGATTTGCTTAAAATCCCCCCAGAGATAGGGATAAAAATATCTAAACCCTCTCTGGTGAAAACATAACACGACTAAAAAGAACGTTAAGAAAAAAAGCACAAAGCCTGAAACGATATGAATCCAAGTAAATAAATAAGTCTCTTCAAAAAACGGAATAACTACTGACTTAGTACCCGTCATCCAATTACTAACAATGATTTGCGATATCACTAAGAGTAGAATTAACATATGTAAAATTCTTATTCTTTTAGTCTGATAAAGACCAAAAAAATCCCAAATCGATTTAAATATGCCCACAATGCTTCACCTTTTTTATAATTATTCACACGAACACAGTTTAATTGCTTATAACTCACTTAGTTATGGCTTTAAGCCCTAACTGTAGAATATTTTATATGAAATACAGTTCACATCTACAAGTTAATTACAATTATCACTTTAAGATTGTTGTATTTATAGGCCAATACCAATTAGTTTTTCCGGGGCGTTGCAATATCAATCAACCCATGAGTGAAGTCAGTATCAATATGCTATTAAAGCGAATTGGGTATGACGGTAAAGCGACAAGGCATGGCTTTCGTCACACGATGAGTACGATCTTGCATGAAAAAGGATTTAATAGCGCATGTATTGAAACTCAATTGGCGCACAGGGATAAAAACTCCATTCGAGGAACCTATAACCATGCGCAATATTTGGAAAGAAGACGTGAAATGATGCAGTGGTATTGAAGTGGCATAGTTAATTTGGTCACTAAGTCAGAGGTGATATCATCACTTCATAAACAGACAGGTGACATTTATGGCAAAACGTATACGACGACTTTTTAGTGCTGATTTAAACTTGAAGCTGCTCAACTGGTACTTGACCAAAGCTACTCCGTAGTCGAGGCCGCCAACGCCATGAGCGTCGGTAAATCAACCATGGACAAATGGGTTCGGCAACTCAAGCTAGAACGCAAAGGGATTTCACCGAAAGCGTCCCCCATGACGCCAGAACAAGTCGAGATCCGTGAATTGAAAAAGAAAATTGCACGACTTGAAGAGCATAATGAGATATTAAAAAACTGCCTACATTTCGCGATATCCCCCATCTGACTAGAAACATAGAAAGATCTATACTCTAAATTAACCGGATAGTGGTCGTACGCCTTTTGGAGACATAAATCCCGTCAAAAAACCTGACCCAGGGAAATCTGCGGACCCGATGTTGGTGGCATAGACCCCGTTTAGGAAAGTGATTAATCCGAGTTCCCCATCCGGTATTCACAATTGAGCCGAGGTTACTATGTCAAAATTAAAACCAAAATCCCAATCACTTCCTGTCATCAATCCTAATGCGGCGGGGATTGATATCGGTGGCCGTTTTCATGTTATCGCCGTTCCTCCTGATCGCAGTGACAAATCCGTCCAAACGTTTAAAGCTTTTACTGGCGATATCCATAACATGGCACGTTGGTTAACTAAATGTAGAATAACGACCGTTGCTATGGAGTCGACCGGCGTATACTGGGTACCTGTGTATGAAATTTTGGAAGAACATGGTTTTGAGGTTGTCCTTTCCAATGCACGTGATACCCGAGCAGTACCCGGTAGGAAAACTGATGTGGGAGATGCACAATGGATCCAGCGCCTTCATGCATGTGGTTTGCTAAAAGCCAGTTTTAGGCCCGATGCTACAATAGCTGAACTTCGGACATATATGCGAGTCAGAGAACGTATGTTGGATTATGCGGCAGCGCATATTCAACATATGCAAAAAGCACTCACATTCATGAACGTTCAATTGCATATAGTCGTTTCTGATATCACAGGCGTAACGGGGATGAAGATTGTAAGAGCCATCGTTGCGGGCGAGCACGACCCAGCTATATTAGCAAAATTCAGAGATCCACGTTGTAAAGCAGACGAACAAACAATTTGTGCGGCCCTAAAAGGTAACTATCAGCCAGAACATCTATTTGCTCTACATCAGGCTGTTCTTATGTATGATGCCTATCAGTTACGAGTTGGTGAATGTGATGTACAAATTGAAGCTGTACTCGATAGGCTTTGCATAAATTCGAGCGAACCCGATGAGCCTATCCCCAAACCAAAGCACAGAGCAAAGCAGGCAAACGCAATGACATTTGATGTGCGAGAAAAGCTTTATCGTTTAATAGGGGCAGATCTCACGCAAATTCACGGCATAGGCCCTTTTCTTGCGTTACGACTGATATCTGAGTGCGGTACAGATATGAATAAATGGCCGACTGAAAAGCATTTTACCTCATGGTTAACATTATGCCCAGGCTCAAAAATTAGTGGTGGTAAGGTCATGTCTTCTCACTTCCGAAAGAGTAATAATCGAGTTGTCGCTCATCTCAGACTAGCAGCAACGACCGTTGGTCGCTCAGATACAGCCCTTGGTGCATTTTATCGAAGGCTCTCATCTAGGATTGGTAAAGCAAAAGCGGTAACTGCCACTGCAAGAAAGATAGCTATACTGTTTTACAATGCAATGAAATATGGCAAAAAGTATCAAGATCCTGGCGCTGAATATTACGAAGAGCGGTACAAAGAAAGGGTACTAAAAAATCTCAAACGCCAAGCCGAGAGAATGGGTATGACTTTACAGGCAAAAGAAGAATGTGTTTCTTAGGAAGGCTACAGCGCTGGTGATGTCGGATTCTCTGAACAATTCTCGCTGATCGAGAAACTCAGTCGGCGCTTTAGTATTAAACAACTGTGTAACGTGTTCAGTGTTCATCGCAGTAGCTATCAATATTGGCGTCATCGCTCAAAGGTACCATCAGCGGAGCAAATACGGCTTCGGGCGCTTGTTCGAGAAGCCCATGAAAGTAGTCGCGGTTCTGCTGGTGCTCGTACTATTGCTGACATTGTATCGAATACAAAACAGGTTCCTTTAACACGCTATCGCGCAACTAAGTTGATGAAATTACTCGGCTTAGTGAGTTGCCAAACGCCAAATCATCGATATAAAAAAGCGACTCAAGAGCACGTTGCAATACCAAATCATCTCGGGCGTCAATTTGCGGTCATGAAGCCAAACCAAGTTTGGTTGGGTGATATGACCTATATTTGGTCAGGTAACCGCTGGATGTATCTTGCTGTTGTAATGGATTTATTTGCTCGAAAACCCATTGGTTGGGCGATGTCATTTTCACCGGATAGCCAGCTAACAGGAAAAGCATTATCAATGGCTTTTGAATCAAGAGGTAATCCAATAAATATCCTGTTTCATTCAGATCAAGGAAGTCATTATACAAGCCGCCAATATCGCCAATTATTATGGCGTTATCAGATAAAGCAAAGTTTATCTCGGCGAGGTAATTGTTGGGATAATGCGCCGATGGAGCGATTCTTTCGAAGTTTAAAGACAGAATGGGTACCACTTTAGGCTACCGTAATTTTATAGAAGCACAGCAAGAAATAACACGATATATCATCGGGTATTATAGCCAGCTTAGACCCCATCAATATAACGGTGGCTTAACGCCCAATGAATCAGAACGATTATATTGGGAAAACTTTAAAACGGTGACCAATTTTTGTTGACCACTACATATGCTGACTACATGGATTCTTTGGAAAGCCAAAATAAAGTGATTTAAGAATAGCTTATGCCTAAAAACATAATCATGATTATAATTTTATTATAATGCATTTTAGTTTGTAACCTATAGCCCACGAAAGCAAGAGCCTCTGTCCTGATGGACAGGGGCTTTTTTCGTTTTAACCCACACAAAAATAAATCATGGTAAAAAACATAACGCATTATCGGATCTGTGAGTCTGCTCATCATCTTGATCTAAAACGTCATTAATCACGTTTTAAGTAGATTGTCTGTTTTCAGCTGATGGATATTTTATATCAACATCGTCTTCTAAAGGGAAATAGCTCCCTTTATCAAAATATCGCCATTAATTAAATCACAATACATCAATAATAGGACATGAATATGCGAATAACAGCGACGGCTTCCCCATGCCTAAAATCGGGAATGATTTCTGTTTTTATTACGAATTTAGGAAAATATAACGAAGGAGAGCTGGTTGGTGAATGGCTTGAGCTTCCAGCAACCTCAAAAGAGATAGAACACTGTTTAGCCCGTATTGGCATTGATGGTATTCACTATGAAGAGTATTTCTTGACCGACTATGAATCCTCAATTGATGGCCTTTCATCCTACATTTCAGAATATAGCCTTTTAGATGAGTTGAACGAGTTAGCCACACAATTAGCCATGTTATCGCCTGATGAAATTGACCTTTATCAGGCGGCAATTGAAATCGGTTCTTCAGCGAGTTCAATTCATGATTTAATTCATTTAGCGGATAATTTAGATTCTTTCCAGCAATTAGCGGGGGTCAATAATGAATATGACTTAGGTTATTACTGGATAGAAGAAAGTGGTTGTTATGATTTAGCACAACTTGGTCATTTATCCCATTACTTTGACTATGAACGCTACGGACATGATGTTTGTATTGAACAAGGAGGGATTTTTTACGATGGAGGATATGTTTATCATACGGGCGGGTAGATAGAACAACAGAATGAGAGTCAAACCGCTTTCATCCCATAGGACGGAGAATAATTGATGCAGTGGTATCCCAATAACATCCATAAGATAGAACATCAATCAAACTGAATAATATCATTTAGCCACCTTTACAAATATTCGTAAAGGTGGTCATTACCTAGACCTTCTTTTTTATTTAGTGTACTGATATCAAGCTATAATTTAATATCTTAAACTAAGTTTTTGGGGTAATACGCGGGGAAAAGAAGATGCCCTTGCTCTTTTAAAAGATATGACATCGTGGATAGATGTAAGAATTAGAAATAGAGATTGTCAGTTAATGGATTAACGATATGCAATGAGTTATAGTGATTTCTGGTGTACGAGGATTTAGAAGGATGACATATCCCATTGATTTATAAATATAAAGTTACCAATAAATAGAAGGTGACACGCCATGATGAATTCTACCCTCAAAGCGCTTTCACAACCAGAAAAACAGATAACACCCCTACAGAGTAAACTTCTGCGGTCGGGTGCCAGAGATTTGATCGCTCAGGCCCTTGAAGCAGAGCTTCAGGTGTTACTAGATCAGTATGCTGGCTATAGGTTACCGGATGTTCGCAAAGCACTGGTATTGGTGATATCAAGTTTAAAGAGCCCAAGGTACGTGATCAGAGTGGATCAGTAATCCGTTTCAGCAGTAACCTTTTACCGCCTTACATGCCTTACATAAAGCGAGCTAGAAGTGTAGAAGAGCTAATGCCTTGGTTGTACCTGAAGGGTGTCAGCACAGGTGATTATCAGGAAGCATTATCATCGTTGTTAGGTGCTAAGCTCGCGGTTGGTGATGGCGCACTAGGGTTTTGGAAGGTGCTGAGCAAGTCCTATCCAGATACACGCCATCAACGTTGTTGGATACAAAAGACGGCGAACATTCTGAATACGTAGCCAAAGCCAGCTCAGCCTAAGGTCAAAACAGCATTGCATGAGATTTGGATATCTGAGACTCATGATGGTGCCTACAAAGCTTTTGATCGTGCATTGGTGCGCTTTGGGTCGAAGTATTATGGTGCGATGGAACGCCTGCGCAAGGACAGAGATGAGTTGCAAGCATTCTACGATTTCCCGGCCGAATACTGGTGCCATATTCGGACGACCAATCCAATAGAGTCGACCTTTGTAACCGTTCGACTGAGAACCAAGCGTGTACGTAATTGTGGTTCACGAGAAACCACCTTAGTAATGGTTTACAAACTGTTGGAATCAGCACAAAATAAATGGAAGCAGATCAAAGGATTTAATCTACTGACGCTAGTGGTCAACAATGTAAAGTTCAAGAATGGTGAACGGGTATCGGATCAATCAGACAGGAACGCGACATGATGCCATACACCAGATTTGATAATAGCCATATGAAATTCATTACGTTAAAGGTTAATATGGATACTAAATCAGTTATAGCAAGAAAGAGGTTATTAAAATTACAAGCTCAAATTATAGCAGCAGAAAAAAATATAACTATTGATGATGCTTTTGATCTCTTATTAGGCCCTACCCCAGCCAAACCTATAAAACAAAAAATATCCAGAAATACGAAAAGACAACATGAACCATCATCGCTGCTAAAAGGCTTGATAGACAAAACATATGCAACTGATTGGAAGAAAACAAAGTGAAAAAATCATATAGTATTGCTGTTGAGCATATGGAAATATTGCCCAAAATTATAGCTACAGTAATTATCCAAAATATTGCCAATATTACGACTAAAGTAACACAGTTATACTATTCCTCAATTTATGAATATCATTTTGTCAAACAAAACAATAACTGGTACCTGTCTCAGATTTTTTTAATTGATGAATATGGCAAATATCCTAGCGTATAATGAATTAGAACAAAATGAGTATCATAATCAACAATCAACAATCAACAATCAACAATGTATGCTTATGGCACAAGACAATCTACAGAATTTTATTGGTCGTTTCCGTTTCATCAACCAATCATATTAAAATAGCAATCTACTTTTTAGTCTAGAGCAAAAAACAGTAAAATAAACTTTAGGCCCAACAATAGGCCCAAATTAAAAGTTGAATTGAATTTTATTGATTTAAAATCAATATAGTACAAGCTTAATTCAGACTCCGCCAGCCCAAATTATCTTCTAAGCACGTCCAAAGAAGACTGAAAAGCCCGCTAACTCAATGAGTTGCGGGCTTTTTTATGTCCTGCACAGTCTGATGTCACCTAATTAAATCCAATCATCTTAGGCACCTTGATAGGCACCTCGTAACCTTTGTAGTTTTTGAGGTGCCTAAAAACAATGTAACATCAAAAATGGCAAGACAAACCAAACCATTATCCGCAAAAGAGATCGATGCAGCAAAGCCAAAACAGAGTGATTATGTCCTCTATGATGGCGATGGATTAGAGCTATTGGTTAAATCCAATGGCAGCAAGCTGTGGTCATTTCGCTACATTCGACCTCTCACTAAGAAACGAGCTAAAAAGAGCCTAGGCTCTTACCCTGCCGTCAGCCTTGCTGATGCACGTAGTTACCGCCTTGAAGCAAGAACACTACTCTCTAAGCAGATAGACCCACAAGATCACCATAAAGAGCAGATCCGTAACACCTTAGAAGCTAAGGCAAATACCTTTCAACTAGTTGCTGAACGTTGGTGGGAAGTGAAGAAGTCCACCGTAACCGAAGATTACGGTAATGATATTTGGCGTTCACTTGAACGAGATGTATTTCCCGCCATAGGCGATATCAGCGTTACCGATATCAAAGCACATATATTGGTTCAAGCAATACAACCAGTTCAAGCTAGAGGTGCGCTAGAAACGGTTCGTCGCCTATGTCAGCGTATCAACGAAGTGATGATCTATGCTCAAAATACTGGCTTAATTGATGCCGTACCGAGTATCAATATTGGCAAAGCTTTTGAAAAACCCAAGAAAAAGAATATGCCAAGTATTCCCCCTGATCAGCTACCAAAGCTCATGAAGACAATGCGTACAGCTAGTATTAGCCTATCCACTCGATGCTTATTCATGTGGCAGCTGCTTACCATATCCCGCCCTGCCGAAGCCGCTGAAGCCCGTTGGGACGAAATCAACTTAGAGACTAAGGAATGGAAGATACCGGCTGCTAGAATGAAAATGAACCGTGAGCACACTGTTCCATTATCTGACGCTGCTTTAGCTATCTTAGAACTAATGAAACCACTCAGTGGTAACCGTGAGTTTATCTTTCCTAGCCGTATCAAGCCTACCCAACCAATGAATAACCAAACCGTCAATGCTGCATTAAAACGTGCCGGATTCGGTGGTGTATTGGTTTCTCACAGTCTTCGTTCAATAGCCAGTACCGCACTCAATGAACAATGCTTCCCACCTGATGTTATCGAAGCCGCCCTCGCCCACGTTGATAAAAATGAAGTTAGGCGTGCTTATAACCGCAGTGATTATCTAGAGCAAAGACGCCCTATGATGCAATGGTGGGCTGATTTTATTGAGGAAGCTGATAGAGGAAGTATTATTGAAGGTGGAATAAGAGGGATATCGCTAGTTGGGTGACTTGTGTACCAGCTCAAATTTGAGCTGGTACTAATAGTAGTACGAAGCTATACATCATCTAGATGTCAGTTCTGTGCCAGGAGCGGAACTTGCTTATGTCGCGCTCTGTTAGTTTGCTGGGAGTAGGTCATACAAGCCAAAACCATGACCTTTTTGCAAATTTTATGGCATAAGAAAAAAACAAATGGGAAATTTTCCTGAGATAGAAGTGGGGTCTAATGGGCACAAGAGCAGAAAATAAAAACCCAGTATATATGTTTTTTATTTTCTGCCTGATGATAATTTAATTTCGGGGAAACTCACCTTCACGATAATCAATGTTTACAATTATCGTCGAAATGATAGGCCCATGTTCGGAAATAACTGAGTTTAAATATTGTCCTAATTTTTTTTGTATAAACCTTTCAAATCGAACACCACATTCTTTTTTAAGATAGTCATATCGATCGACATAGTACCAGACTAAATAACCATAACTCATCTGTAAGGGGCTAAACAAACTGACATCATTGCTCATCAAACTAAGGCCTTTAATATAGTCAGGAATATATCCAGATGAATTATAAAAACGCTTTTGACGATTATAGCCTTTCATAGTTACGTCATGATAACTTTTAAGCAAGTCATCTATCATTTTTGACCATTCGCATGTCCTGTCAATATCGCCATTTTTGAATTTAACCTCTCTTCCCATTGCTTGAGATCTGAGCATTTCATCGATGACAGCATCTAAGTAATTTTTTGTCACACCGAGACTTTTACTTGACGAATTTTCTGGCCAACCGATCACGTAAGGAGCGGTGTTTTCAGGTGATTTATAGTTCCATGATTCATATTTCGGCATCATCAGATATTTGGCACAATCAGCGAGTCCCGGCTCATCGCCACCAAGTTTGTACATGCCGATTTCCTTACCAGATGCTTTAGTACCAGGATATAAGGTCAGCAGTTCTTCCCGGTTAACTGATTCAAGTAGCTTCCTTTCTTTTTCTGTTGAAGGTCCATCAGGCAATAAATTGTTTTTTTCTGAGCACTTGCCCTGTAATAAAACGGCACGGACTTTTTTAAAACCATTTTGGCTGTTAAATTCATTGAAGATAAACAAAAGGTCTGCTAGTTCGCAGTTAAGGACTTCATCTTTTCTGGCTCTATGTCTTACCTGATTCGTATTGCCATAACTCGTAGAGGAGTTGTTCACATTTTCGTACTTGCTTACGGTGAATTTTGCCTGAGGTGTCCCATCAACCCAAACTGAGTTTACGCTGACATTAATGTACAGATTGTTTTTTAAGCATTCTTTTTTAACTTCAGAAACAATGTGATCAAGAGTTTCTACAGAGTGTAGGTTTCGTAGCCCCCACCGTTCAAGTGAGGCTCTTTTTTTGTGTTTCTTGTTCAGGTAAACCTTGCTCCAGTTCTCCCAACTTAAAGGTTCTGTCATCATATTCATTCCATTCCCCGTTGATTTACACGACGCAATGTTAGTAATGCGACTATTTGGCTGCAAGTTCAACTGCTAACTTCCGCTTTTCGCTCACAGCAGACCACCCGACGCTTCAGGTGACCAGTTTTATGTCAGGAGCGAAAGTTGCTAAAATGGTTTGCCGTGACCAATAGAGCCAGAAGGCAACAAATCTGCATGTTTTGAGATATAGACTGATTAGTTTTCTTAAATGCTATAGATTGCTTTTCTTAAATATTATAGATTGGCTTGATGCTAACATAACATAAATTAAGTGTGCTTAATTAAATGGATGGTTGCTTGAGGCAATTTCACTTATTACAGATTGAACTTTCGGTTGGAGGCTGTGGGAGTTAGAATGGGACGGAGATCAGGATTTGAAGGTTTTATACGAGCTACAGGCAGAGCCGTTGCAGCAGCAGAGCGTGAGCGTAAGAGAGCAGAACGTCATTATTTAGCCGAAACTCGCCGTATAGAACGCGAAATAAAACGTGATAATGCTCAGAGACTTCGCGAGCAAAAAGAGGCTGATAAGTTAGCAAAAATAATGTATCTGGAAGAACGTCAAGATGAAGTTTCCGATCTAAACGCTGAGCTGACCGAGAATATCACTGCACTTTCTACACTTCTGGAACATACCCTCGAATTTGACGATTCAATTGATTTTTCGGTATTAAAAAAACGCCCAAAATTCGAAGACTTCAAAACACCCAAACATCTCTTACCAGACCCTGAACCTGAGATGAAAGTCGTGAACGCTCCAGCCCTATGGATGACTATTTTCCCATGGGTAAAGAACAAATATTATCGAGAATTGCAGAGTGCAGAAGAATCTTTCAATAAAAATAAGGAAGATTATTCAGTTAAACTCTTAAATCAGAAAGTTGAGCTTGACGCTTTAGTTTCTGAGTATCAGGCCCGAAAAACTGCTTATCTTGAAGAAATAAAAAGTCAACACGACGAAATTGACCAATTTGAGCAAGACTATCTCAACTGCGATCCTGACAGCGTGTTGACTTATTGTGAAATGGTATTGACACGGTCGGAATATCCAGAGAAGGGCTTTCCCCAAACCTTTAGATTGGCCTATTTACCTGATAGCAAAGAGTTGGTAGTTGAATACAACTTACCTGAAATTGCAGTAGTTCCACGCGAGTTAGAATACCGATATATCAAATCAAGAGATGCTATTGATGCTAAGGCGCGAAAGATTAGCGAGATCAAAGAACTCTATCAGAATATAATCGCCGCGATCACACTCCGTACAATGCATGAGCTTTTCGAAGCTGACAAGGCATCTGCTTTAACGTCAGTTTTGTTTAACGGTGTAATCGAAACTATCGATCCTACAAGCGGACATGACACCAAAGTCACATTAGTATCTGCCCGTGCTCACAAGGACGATTTCATGCAAATAAAACTGGGAAGGGTCGAAAAGAGCGCATGCCTTAGAAGTTTAGGCGCACAAGTTTCAGGGCGGCCAGATGAGCTTCAAGCTGTAAAACCTATTATCGAGTTCAACATGGTTGATAAACGCTTTATTGAACAAGGCGACGCTTTATCTGCCCTCGAAACACGACCAAACCTTATGGAACTTTCACCATCAGAATTTGAGGTATTAGTATCAAATCTTTTCACTCAAATGGGACTGGACACCAAACTCACTAGAGGTACAAAAGATGGGGGTGTTGATGCAGTGGCATTTGACACTCGTCCGATCCTCGGAGGCAAAGTGGTAATTCAGGCTAAAAGATATAAAGACACCGTTGGCGTCAGCTCTGTTAGAGATCTTTATGGGACAATGATGAATGAAGGGGCTAACAAAGGAATTTTGGTGTGTACAAGTCAATACGGTAAAGATGCATATCGTTTCTGCGAAGACAAACCAATCGAACTGATTGATGGCGGCGGACTTCTTTACCTCCTAAAAGAGCATGCTGGAGTATCAGCACGTATCAATCCCAACTTTTAATTACCGTTCCAGACTTGGGCTAATGCTTGTAGCGAATATTCACGAATAGAAATTCAGCACGAGCTTTTTAGTCGAGTAATTCAAGTATTTTAACAGCCATAATTAAATCTCAACGCCACAAGAGATTTAATTATGGCTAAGCTACAAAATGCAAAACTACTTTTATGTTGTATAAACCTTGATGCGTGTATCTACCCGCTTGAAAACATTAACACCTTCAGATGATTGTTGCTCATCTTGAGTGAAAATACCAAGAAATCGATATAGTGTCCGGTTCAGCTCATCACGAGAGTGAGCCATTACGATACGATAACGCCACGTTTCCCTATAGTTGCGTGTTGGATTAAGACTTTTTTCCGTTATCAGGTCACCATCAGTAGAAAATGAATTGTCCCACTCCCCCGCCTTATACAACCGTGGAAACCAAACCATTACATCTCCGTCCAAACCGATTGCTTTTACAACAGTCTCAGGTACCCGCCAGCTACCTGATTGGTGGTGTCCTTTATCCCCATAACCAAAGCACTGCAAAGCATCCTTGTGATATCGGAATACTGCGTAAGGACCCACTTCAATAACGCCTTCGTCAATATGCTTTTGAGAGGTATAACGGCTGTCATAGTCCCAAGGACGAAATAAGCCTTGGGCTTCCTGTTGGGCTTTTCTATCCCTAACAAGAAGGATGAATTCGTCAACGAGATGATTAATCTTGTCCAGTGTCGTGTTATTAGCTGGAATTCGTTTTTCAATAAATCCAGTCGCTTCCATGATGTCCAAACGGCGGATTCCGTCAGCCATTTTAGCTTCATCGCTATCATGGTGCGCCTCGTCTATTTCAAGATACAACTTTAGCTGTGGAAAAAGCAGGTCTGCGAGATAAATTTTTCCAGAGTGCCCTTCCTTTCGAATACACTGCTGGCAAACGAACTCAAGGTCAGGGTCATTCAACCTGTGAAAAATGCGATTGATAATGTAGTGTTCCCAGCGCTTATGAGAGATTTTTGATAGTGCCCGAAGAATATAGTCATCTTTACTCATGTTAATACCATTTAAAAACAAATAAATAACCAGACAAAAGACTTAACTAAGACGCCTGTATTCGCAAGCGTAGTATCAAAATAGTAAATATATCATCACCATAATACTTAGCACTGTAAATAGCGACGGGATGCTCAATTCCATCCCCTTTTTTATACAAAATAGGATATCGACTTTCATCATAAAAAAAATTATTCCATTTGATTTTTTTGCCATTAAATTCGATAACGACAAGTTCAGATAACAGCTTTTTATCTGAACTCTCTTCTATTCTTTCCCAAATTTTTGCTATGCCCGCTGCTGAGTTAAAATAATTAGAAAGCCTTCTCTCAGATGCCTTATACTCTCGACTCTTACGCTCCCGAATTTCACTATCATATTCATCTTCATACGCTTTTTTTGCTCGTTTGAAATCTGATTCAGCCTCTAACAATACATTCATCCGAAATATGAATGTGCCTTGTTCTGAAAGAAAAATATCTTTGGTATCTTCAATATTTGTAGACTTTGCAACCAATACTTCTACCGCCCTTCTAACATTATTTTTGCATGATGCAGAATGTTCTTGATTAGGACCTAAGCGTAAATATGGCGATATCGTTCTACCTAAACGCACAAAAGAATCCACCCAAGTCACATTCGCATCGCAATACTCGCAAATAAGCCCATCTTTACTGTCTTTTGTAATCGCAGAAATAGAAACCAATTGATCATCGTTTTTAGATTGTCTAGCAAAAAACATTTTTAAACCTTTCGCCATACCATCTCCCCCAATCTGTTTATCGCTATAAGGTGAAAATAACCTTATCATCACACGTATACAGCAACAAAAATTAGATAAAAACAATGAATTAATTATCTATGTCACGATAAAATGGAGTTTATTGTAAAATAATAAGTATTATTGTGTATGTCGAATAGTAAACACCCTACACTCATTAAATTTAAATTCTGTATAAATCGAAAATCCAGTTCCAATCACTAATAAATACCCATCACGGAATTAAAAGCTGATATTAAATTTTATTTACCAAAAAATGCGATTTCATCTTATTGTCCTTCTTGTCAATTTATGTAAATGTTAACAGTAAATTTAACTTAAGATAACGTTCTCAATGAAATTTAGCGACTCCCTAAATTCCGCACTTTAAACTCACGCTTAATCAGCGTCACAACGGATTTGTGGATGTATTAGCAAGGATGCCCTGAACCGATATTTCATCACTGGCACTGCCTTAATTCATTGGGTTAGATAACTACATGTATTGATTTATGAATTAGGCAAAAATATGCAGGAAAAAGCATTACCCTCCGCGCGTGGTCACGTTGGTGAGCAACACCGTTCATTAAAATGGAGTTTGCTAAGCTTATGTTTTATGTCAGCCCCCTTATTGGCTGACCCCGTCAACCAAGCACTCTCTATCGATGCCCGTGAACAGCAACGCCAGCAAGAACGTGAACGTATGCTACAACAGCAGAACAACCCCGTTGTGGATACACGTATTCAACAGCCTGATTTGTCACTGCCGGATTATCCGCAAAATGAGCAACCCTGCTTTACCATTTCCACTATTCGCCTTGATGGTGAATCCGCCGCCGATTTTCAATGGGCGTTAAAGGCCGTTAACGACGCCAAAGGCCAGTGCTTGGGTAGCCAAGGGATTTTGTTGGTCCTCAATAAAGTCCAAAATGCCATTTTAGAGAAAGGGTATGTGACTACCCGCGTGATGGCTCAGGAACAAGACTTGAATCAAGGTGAATTAGTCCTCACGCTCCAGCCGGGGCGCATTAACACCATTCGTTTTGATGAAGGCACCTCATGGCGTGGTCGCTTGTGGAATGCCGTTCCTGCTTCCTCGGGCGATATTTTGAATCTGCGTGATATTGAGCAAGGGCTGGAAAACTTTAAACGCGTACCGAATGTCACTGCCGATATTCGTATCGAACCCGGCCCAATTGATGGCACCAGTGACTTAGTGGTCAGTTGGCAAGAAAAACGCCCTGTGCGATTAAGCTTGGGTTTGGATGATAGTGGCTCAAAAAGCACGGGGCGATATTTAGGCTCTGCGACACTCGCCATTGATGCCCCGTTTGCCCAAAATGACATGTTTTACGCCAACATCAGCAAAGACTTGTTTGATAAAGGCCCTTTTGGTAACCGTTCTTATACCCTGAACTACTTTATTCCCGTTGGCAATTGGGGCTTTGCAGCCAATTACAATGAATATAATTATCACCAAAATATTCCCAATGCCAACGAAGTGCTGCGTTATAGCGGCAAGAGTGATACAGCACAATTTACCGTGTCACGGTTGCTGTTTCGCGATCAAACCCATAAAACCACGCTTAACTTACGTACCTACCGAAAAACGGCCAGTAACGCGGTCAATGACATTGATATTGAGCAGCAACGTCGCCGTACTGCTGGCTGGGAAGTCGGTATTAATCAGCGCAGCTTCTTAGGCAATGCCACACTCGATGCCAATGTCAACTGGCGTCGCGGTACAGGTGCGTATGGAGCTCGCCGTGCGCCAGAAGAAGATACCCACAGCGGCAGTGCCCGCGTGGGGATTTTGCTCGGAGACATCAGTTTCAATCAACCCTTCACGTTGGGTGAACAACCTTGGCGTTTGAATACCGCTTTACGCGGTCAATGGACTCAGCACGCCCTAACACCGCAAGAGCGCATGTCTATTGGTGGACGTTATACCGTCCGTGGTTTTGACGGTGAGCAAGTGCTGTCAGGAGAAAAAGGCCTGTTATGGCGCAACGAACTGGCGTGGAATGCCTTTTCTCAAGGGCAAGAGCTGTATTTAGCCGCTGACTACGGGCGTGTTGAAGGCCAGAGCACTAAATACCTTGTGGGGCATCAACTCGCGGGTACCGCATTAGGGCTGCGCGGCTCAATTTCATCACGTTTAAGCTACGACCTGTTTGTCGGCGTGCCGTTATATAAGCCGAAAAAATTCGATACATCAGGGGCGACAGCAGGCTTTAGCCTCAACCTTGAAATTTAATCGCATTTCATTGATTTGATAATCGATAGACATTTTCAGTTTTACCCGTGTCTGCACTGTTTTTTTTGAAGGAACTCCATTATGAACAAGCATTGTTATCGTTTAATTTTCAGCCGCACTCACGGGGAATTACGTGTTGTATCCGAGCTAGCTAAAAGCTGTAGTACCGAATCAGGCCAAACGCGCGGTTCAAATGGCGGCCGCCTGTGGGTCACTCTGCACCGCACCTCGCTGCTGCTGTGGTTAGCCTTGTGGGGTGGCTCAGCCATGGCGAGCAGCATTATTGCCGATAACAATGCCCCTAAAAACCAGCGTCCTGATGTGATCAACACGCAAAATGGTATTCCACAAGTCAATATTGCGGCACCGAATGGTTCGGGCATATCCCATAACCAATATAAACAATTTGATGTCGATAACCGTGGCGCCATTCTCAATAACTCGGCGGTGATGACTTCAACACAAACCGCGGGGATGATCCAAGGCAACCCGAACCTTGACCCAAACAAAGCCCCTGCGCGCGTTATTCTGAATGAAGTCAACAGTAATAACCCTAGCCAAATTAAAGGCTTCCTCGAAGTGGCTGGCGGTAAAGCACAAGTGATTGTCGCCAACCCATCGGGAATTATTTGTAATGGCTGCGGCACCATCAACGCTGGGCGCATGACCCTCACCACAGGTAAACCACAATTTAATCAAGATGGTAGCCTCGCGGGGTATCAAGTCGAGCGTGGTGTTATTCGTGTTGAAGGCGGTGGCTTGAATGCCGATAGCCGCCACGATACCCAATATGTGGATTTGCTCGCCCGCGCCGTTGAAATCAACTCCGGCGTGTGGGCGAAAGAAAAAATCGCGGTTGTCGCGGGTAAAAATAAGGTTGATACGCAAAATAACCCCACCCCGATAGAGAGCCAAACCCCACAACCTGAGTTTGCTATCGACATGGGGCAAATGGGCGGCATGTACAGCGGTTATATCCACATGGTAGGCACCGAAAAAGGCGTGGGCGTGCGTAACCAAGGCGGGCACATCCAAGCGGATAAAACCTTAACAGTCAGCAGCAACGGTAAGCTGATTTGGGGCAGTGCATCGCAGCAAGCCACCACCCAAGCCGGCAGTGATATTACCCTGACCGCTAAAGACGCCATCGACCACCAAGGTAAATTGCACAGCGGCGGCACCTTAAACATTGAAAGCCAAACAGGCTCAGTGAGCAATACCGGCACACTGGCTGCGCTAAAAGATGTCAATATCAATGCGAAAGGCGATATCCGCAGCCAAGGCAACGTGCTCGCAGGCAGTGATAACAAAAGCAATATTATTAAAGATGCTAATATCACCTTAAACAGCGACGGTAAAATTAATACCCGAGGCACACTTTTAAGTAAACAAAACGTCACAGTAGCAGGCCAGTCACTGGATTTAAGCCAAACACAAGTCGCCGCCTCGGCGTTGGCACTCACCGCCAAACAAGGGGATATCGCCCTCACCCAAGGCAAAATTGACGCCAACAACGTCAAACTCAACAGCGCACGCGATATTCATACCGAGCAAGTGCAAGTCAAAGCCGCGCAATGGAACGTCAGCGCTAACAACTTGTTTAACCAGAAAGGCACATGGGTACAAACAGGGCAAAATGAGAGCCAATTTGCCCTCACAGGACAACTGAATAACCAAGGCGGCGCGATTGAAGCCAATCGCCTCAAGTTCAATGCCGACTCATTGAACAACCAAGCGGGCCGGCTGGTTGCGTTAGGCAATACCAAACAAGATTGGCTGGTGAAAAATAGCGTTAGAAACCAGCAAGGTGAAATCGGGGCGAATGGCGATTTAAGCCTAACAGCGAATGCGATTGATAACCAATCGGGCACCATTAAAAGCCAAACCACACTGGTATTGAATGCCAAAGAGCAGATTGATAATCGCGCGGGTAACCTTGTCGCAGGGAATGCCGTCAACCTGCAAGCAGGCAAATCGCTGAATAACGCATCCGGTACTATCAACAGCCAAAAAGTGACTATCACCACGGACAATCTCAATAATGCACTGGGTAAACTGATTAGCCAGACGACCCTCGATATTGTCGCTCGCCAACAGATGAATAACGCCAACGGATTTATTGGCTCAGGTGATAAATTAACCTTAACCGTTCAAGATGTGGTTAACAACCAACAAGGTACGGTGCAAAGCGATACTCAACTAACCATTGACGCACAGCACGTTGATAACCAAACAGGGAAAATACTGTCTGGGGAGCAACTTACTCTTAATGCAACGACTGGCCTTGATAACCAAAGCGGAACACTTTACAGCAAAGATATTACGCTGAATGCAAACAAGATTAACAACCAGCAAGGGCAAGTCGTTGGTGAAAATAGCGTTGATATCACTGCAAAAAATGCGTTAGACAACACCAAAGGTAAAGTGATTGCCAATGAGACATTAACCGCGTCTATCGGTCAACAACTCGCCAACCATGTAGGTTTACTGCAAGGGGGTAAGCAGGTTGCCATCACTACCAAAGCACTGGATAACCGTGACGGGCAAGTGCTATCAGGTAAAGCCTTGGATATCACAACCAGCGCGCAAATTGATAATGCCAAAGGCGAAATCAGCAGCCAGAACGTCAACATCAATACCGCCCAACTGGATAACCAAACGGGTAAAGTGATTGCGACCCAAAATCTCGACCTTATCAGTCAGAGCGATGTGAATAATCAGTCTGGCTTATTAGAAGCAGGCAATCAATTAACCCTCGATACCCAAGGGGATATCAACAACCAAAAAGGCACGCTGCAAGCAGGAAAACAGACGAACCTCAACGCAGAGAATATTGATAACACCCAAGGCCAGTTATTGTCGGGTAGCCAGCTCATCGTAAACACGCAAAATGACCTCAATAACCGCCAAGGCAAAGTCAGCGCTGGCAAAACATTGCAGTGGCAAGGTAATCACTTCAATAATACCGCGGGCTTGCTACAAAGTGGTGGCACATTAACGTTAACCGGTAACCAACTGAGTAATCAGCAAAAAGGCCAAATTCTCAGCCAAGATGCACTATCGTTCACCCTCAGTGGCGATTTTAATAACCAAGCGGGTATTTTGACCAGCCAAGGTGATACCGCAATTAGCGCTAATCTTGTCAATAACGCGCAAGGGGCACTCAATGCCCTTGGGCGCTTAGATATTCAAGTGGCACAGCTGATTGATAACCGCGATGGGCGACTCTTCAGCCAGCAAGCGCAAACACTCAACGCACATAATATTCTCAACCAACAGGGTTGGATGGGCAGCTTAGATTCATGGCAGGCTACGACTCAGTCATTGAATAACCAAAACGGTGAAATCCAAAGCCAGAAAAATGTTGAACTCACGGCAAACGCCCTGGAAAACCAGCAAGGCACATTGCAAGCGGGTGGCTCTGCATCACTCTTGGTTGCCAACGAAATCAATAATACCCAAGGCAAAATCAGTGCCAGTCAAAACCTCACCGCCACAGGGCAGTCCGTCAGAAACCTGCAGGGACAATTACTCTCCGGTGGCACATTGCAGCTCAGCGCGTCGAGTGTCGATAACTCGCAAGGCGGCTTACTGTATAGCCAAAAACAACTGTTGTTATCCATTGAAAATGCGCTGAATAATCGTCACGGCAAGCTGCAAAGTGGTGAAAACCTCACGTTAACCAGCCAAGCGTTAGACAATACATCTGGCAGAATAGAAAGCCAGCAAACCCTGAATATCACCAGTACCACGCTGATTGATAACACATCAGGGTCAATCCTCAGTAATCAAAACCAACAACTGGAAACAAAAACCTTTAAAAACCAGCAAGGGACGGTGAGTAGCCTCGGAAAGCTTGCGTTGAATACAACAGAGCTTGATAACACCCAAGGTACCCTCATTAGCCAACTCGCGGGCACCTACAACATCGCGCAGCTCAATAACACACAAGGGAAAATTCACAGCGGTGATACCTTGACGTTAACGGCTGCCGATATCCAAAACCAACAAGGGCAACTGGTTTCCACCAACGCACTGAAACTGATTGCGCTCACCTTGGATAATCGACACAACGGTATTCTCAGCAGTCAAGGTAGCCTCAGCCTGTTACTCAATGCCTTAGATAACCGTGAAAATGGACTGGTTCATGGCAGTAAAGAAACCACGCTGACCGTTAAAAATATCGAAAATACCCAAGGCCGGCTGCAAAGTAATGAAAACTTGACGTTTTCAGGGGTGAACACTCTCAATAACCAATCAGGTCAGGTGTTAGCCAATGGGGATATTGCGCTGAATACCGATGCCGCTTCCACCTCGGCTCAGCTTGCCCTCTCAAACCAACAAGGTACCCTGCAAAGTGGTTCGTCACTTGCCATCAGTACCCAGTCCATAAATAATCAGGGCGGGACAATCAAAAGTCAGAAAACGCTTTCGCTGACCGCGGCGCAGGACTACACGCACCGCGCAGGTGATACCCTCACTAGCAACCAATCGGTCACACTGAATATCACGGGTACTTTGACTAACCTCACTGACTGGTTATTACCGGGTGACTTTACCCTGTCGAGCCTAAACTTCACAAACCAAGGCTCATTGGTCAGTAAAAACCTCGCTATCACAACAGGTAAACTAAATAACCTGAATCGGTTAGAAGCCGATAAGATGGCGCTCGACGTCGACGCTTTAAACAATAGCGCGACATTGATGGGGGATGAGATCCGCGTTAAAGCTAAGACCCTTGATAATCAGGGGAAAAAGGCCGTCATTGCCGCAGCAAAACACATTGACCTACAAACAGAAAAAACACTCACCAACCGCGACCAAGCGCTGATTTACAGTGGCGATACCCTCACACTCACCAGTGATGACTTAATTGAAAATAACGCCAGTTTTATTGAAGCGGAAGGCGCTGTTTCCATTACCGCACGTCAATTGAATAACTTACGTGAAGGGTTAGATATTCAGCTCGAGGCTGAAGTCGAAAATTATAAAAAGCAACTGTATAACTTTTACTGGCGTTCATTTGAAACTCAGGCCCATAAAAACCCAACTGCGATGGCACCGACCACGCAGCAATTGACCTTTCAAAACGATCAGGCCGCGTTGGATAACAAGTATGGCACCATCTTAGACATTGATGCCAAAAATAAACGCGCACAAATGAAGGTGAAACAGCAGGATGGTCAAGTCACTACCCTGTGGGTCAATTATTTGGCGCTCACCCCCAATAGCGATGGCAGTTATGCCATGACCTTCTATGAGTCGCGTGGCATACCAGGACGTATCAAAACCCCTCCAACGCCTTACCATGGTGCGGTATGGCGTGTGCACAACCAATATCGCTATGAAGTATGGGATCCCAACCAACACATTGATGTGGCAACTGCAACCGGCATTGATGATTTCAGCTGGATACGCAATCGTTCGGTCACAGGCTCTGTCACCCGTGACAAATTGATCTCCGAAGGAATTGGCGCGCGCATTTTGTCGGGCGGCAATATGACGCTCAATATCACGGATTTACTCAAAAATGATGCCAGCACCATTACCTCAACCGGTGATTTGGATATTAAAGGTAAAGGGCACATTGAGAATACTGGCTATTCCGTGAATGAACGCCGTAAAGAATTTTATTCCGACCATTATGATGTCAGTAAAAGCCACTGGTATCCACAGTCCAGTAGTGACAAAACCACGGCACTCACCACCATCGATGGCATTATTTCGGGTAATGGCAATGTCACCATCACCAGTGCCAATATCACCAATACCACCGTCAATGCCGCGCAAATCACCACGCTAGAAGCGGCGATGAATGCCGCCAAAGCGGAACGTGCTGAATGGGAACGTAATCCACTGGCATTTGATATTGATGGCGTGAATAAACAAGACCTCAATACCACCATCAATGAACAGGGAAAATCAGAGCTCAATCAAGCAGAGGGCACTTCGCCAATCGACCGCCCTCTGCTCCCTGCCGAATTGGCGTTAACCGAAAAACAGCACATCGGCGATGTGGCAACCTCTATCCCAGATAATGGCTTATTCCGTCCGAACTTAACCCCAGACAGCCCATTCTTAGTGGTCACCGACCCGCGCTTTACCGACAGAAATAAGTTTATCAGCAGCGACTACCTACTTGAGCGGGTTGGCTACTCCCCTGCCGATGTGCATAAGCGTTTAGGGGATGGTTTCTATGAACAACGTCTCGTCCGCGAGCAGGTGCTGAAACTTACTGGTCGCCCTTCTCTGCGTGAAGAAGATGCCATGGCACAGTATCAATACCTGATGAATAATGGTGTTAAAGTCGCGGAAGAGTTCAACTTACGTCCCGGTGTTGCTTTGACCCCGGCACAAATCGCTGCCCTGCAACAGGACATCGTGTGGCTAGTCAGCGAGACCATCAACACCCCACAAGGCCCACAAACGGTCTGGGTTCCGAAAGTCTATTTAGCTAACACGACACTTAGCCTGACACAGCAAGGGGCGATGATCAGCGGTAAGACGCTAAACTTATCCGCTGACAGCATCGATAATGCAGGGAACTTATTAGCTGAAAAAGGCCTTGAGGTCGATGCGAAACAATTTATGCACCGTGATGGGGATATCAAAGCGGATACTATCAATATCCAAGCCGATAGCCTCACGTTAAGCACCAACTTACAAGATGCACTGCGTCAAGCGACAATGAGCGCCACCGATATCACCTTAAGTGGGCATGACGTTCAACTACAAGGCGCGAAACTGGATGCAACAGGCGATATCAAGCTCAATGCACGTGACAATTTATCCATTACCGCAGTGAAAAGCACCCATACTGGCAGTATTGATGTGATTGCGGGGGCAATGGGTGAACGCGGTAATGAAGGCATGGATGCGACTGGTAGCCTCGCGCATATCAGCGGCGAATGGCAACTCGCACAAAGCAGTGAACTCAGCGCTGGTGGCAATCTCAGCCTCAATGCCGGAAAAGATGTCACCGTCAAAGGCAGCCAAGCGCAAGCTGGCGGCACATTAGATGTCAACGCGGGTGGCGATATCAATATCCTATCGGATAAAACCACCAATAAAAGCCAACTCGATGCACAAGGCAACGGTTCTTCCGTCAGCAACACCCGTGAAGAAGACCGTTTGGTGCTCAGTACGCTCAGTGGCGACAAAGGCGTTTCATTGAACGCAGGTAACAACTTGGTGGCAGAAGGCGCCCAAGTCGATAGCCAAGCAGGTAAAATCAGCGTCTCAGCGAAAGATGTGACTATCACGGCAGCAACTCAAGACACCCACGCGCTAGACCAAGAGCAAACGCGCAATGGCAGCAGCAAAGGCTCCCGAGTCGATGAAACCTCATCCCATGAGGTGGTCGGCAGCACCTTCAGCGGGCAAAACGACATCGAAATCACGGCGCGTGATAAAGACATCACCGTCACGGGTAGCACCATCCACAGTGAAAAAGGCGAAATCACCCTTGATGCAAAACAGAATGTGACACTCAATACCGCCACGGAAGAAAATAAAAAATATGTTGAAGAGCAGCGTAGCAGTAAAGGCTTCTTAAGCGCCAGCAGTGAGCACACCATCCAAAACGATGAAACCACGCGAGAAAAAGGCAGCTTGCTCAGTGGCGAAAAAGTCACCATTACCGCAGGGAACGACCTGACCGTTAAAGGCTCTTCCGTGGTTGCAGAGAATGATGTCAGCTTAACCGCTGGCAACAATGTGGATATCACCGCTGCGACCGAAACCGACTCACATTATCTGCTCGAAGAGAAGAAAAAAAGCGGCCTAATGAGTAGCGGTGGCATTGGCTTTAGTGTCGGTAAACAATCCTCCCGCCATGAAGTAGATGAAAAAGGCACCACTCAAAGCCAAAGTGTCAGCACCATTGGCAGCACACAAGGCAATGTCAACATCACCGCCGGCAACAAACTGCATGTGGGAGGAGCTGACCTGATTGCCCAAAAAGACTTAAACCTCACGGGCGACAGCGTCCAAATCGACCCGGGCTATGATGAACGGACTCGCACTGAGACATTTGAAACAAAGCAAAGTGGGTTTGGTATTTCTCTCTCTGGCAGTGCAGGCAGCGCCCTCAATACCGCCGTCAGCACTGCACAGCAAGCTCGCAAAGAAAGTGACGGTCGTTTAAGTGCCCTGCAAAACACCAAAGCGGTATTATCGGGTGTTCAAGCCCAGCAAGCCGTTGAATTAGATGGCCTTAAAACTGAGGCCGCCAATAACTATAATGCGGCAAACAACCTCAAGCCAGGTGATAAAGGCTACCAAAAAGGCGCGACCAATACGGTTGGCGTCAGCGTGTCTTACGGCAGCCAATCGTCGAAAAGTGAAACCCACACCGACAGCCGCCAGTCCCAAGGCAGCACCTTAAACGCAGGCCAAAACCTGTCGATTACCGCAACAGGTAAAAACAAAGATACCAACCCCGACAGCGGTAATATCACGGTCGTCGGCAGTGAGCTCAAAGCAGGCAAAGACTTATCACTGTCTGCCACGCAAGATATCAACCTCGTTTCTGCCCAAAATACCGAGCAGACAAACAGCAAAAATAGCAGCAAAGGTAGCAGTGTCGGGGTTGGTGTGGGCGTTGGTGAAGGTGGCTATGGAGTCAATATCTCAGCCTCCGTCAACCAAGGCAAAGGCCATGAAAAAGGCAATGGCCTCACCCACACGGAAACTACATTGGATGCAGGCAACAAACTCACCTTAAATAGTGGACAAGACACCACCCTCAAAGGGGCACAAGTCTGTGGTGAGCAAGTCACTGTCAATGTCGGGCGTGACCTCACCTTACAAAGTGAGCAAGACAGTGACCGCTATGATGCGAAACAGCAAGAGGTCAGCATCGGTGGCGGTTACACGATAGGTGGCACGCCAAACATCAATATCAGTGCCAGCAAAGACAAGATACACAGCAACTACGACAGTGTGAAAGAACAAACCGGTATCTTTGCAGGCAAAGGCGGCTTTGATGTCAATGTCAAAGAGCACACCCAGCTTGATGGTGCGGTGATTGCCTCAACAGCGGATAAAGACAAAAATCGCCTTGATACAGGTACGTTGGGCTGGAAAGATATCGACAACAAAGCCGACTTTACCGCCGAGCACACGGGCGGTTCGATTGGCACCGGTGGCCCAATTGGCAGCCAGCTGGTGACCAATGCCGCGGGCGGGTTACTCTCTAACGCCAATAACAGCGGCCATGCGGAAGGCACCACGCAATCAGCGGTCAGTGAAGGCTCCGTGATTGTTCGCGATGAAGACAAGCAAAAACAGGATGTTAACGAGCTCAATCGCGATACCGAGCACGCCAATGACGGCAGCATCAACCCGATATTCGATAAAGAGAAAGAACAAAACCGCTTAAAACAATCCCAGTTGATTGGCGAAATCGGCAATCAGACCATGGATATCATCCGTACCGAAGGCGATATTGCAGGTCTGAAAGCGCAGAAAGACCCCGATGCGCTAGCCATCGCCAAAAAACAACTGGAATTAGAGGGGAAAACACTCACTGATGACGCGATTAAACAGCAAGCTTACAACAACGCCATGGCACAGTACGGCACGGGCAGCGACTTCCAAAAAGCCGCCCAAGCCGTCACTGGCTTGCTACAAGGGCTTGCGGGTGATAATTTAGCAGGTGCATTGGCAAATGCCTCTTCTCCTTACTTAGCAACGTTGATAAAACAGCAGGTTGGCGAAGATAATAAAGCCGCGAATGCCATGGCACATGCTGTGTTAGGCGCCGTCGTCGCTGAGCTAAATAACCAATCCGCCGCTGCGGGTGGATTAGGTGCTGGTGGCGGTGAGCTATCGGCTCATGTTATCTTGAACACCCTCTTCCCGGGCAAAGAAATTTGGGAACTGAGTGAAAGTGAGAAACAGCAAGTCAGTGCACTGAGTCAGCTGGCTTCAGGATTAGCGGGTGGACTGACTACCGGTGATGTGGCTGGGGCAATTACCGGCTCGCAAGCTGGGAAGAATGCGGTTGAGAATAACTCAATGGCGGGTGATGACTTAAGAAAATCCTACAAAGACAGTGCTAAGTGGTGGAAAGATCAAGCGCGAGAAACATTTGGTGAAGGCAATACTTCAACTGCGATTAATAGTGTTATAGGCGCATTGGAAGATGCTGGAGACTTGGCTATTGCAGGCGGTGACTATGTTTTTGATGGTGCAGCAGCAGTAACCGCTTGTGCTACGATGAGTAGTTATTGCCAGAAAGCTCTTGATGATCTAGCAGGTAAACATCAAGGAGTAGCAGATGTTGCGGTATCGTTAGTAAATGGTGATAGCTGGAATGCAATCCAAGACCTTGCAAAACGCGCTGGAGAAGGCGATCAACTAGCAGCCGAGCAGCTCGGCTCCATGATGGCCGGAGTATTTATACCGGGCAAAAAAGTTCCTACACCAGTGACTACAACTGGAAAACTCATCAAAAATGCAGATGGGTTTTTAGAAATAAAAGTCAGTACAACGCCTTTAGAAGGATATGGGCGACTTGATACGAAAGATGTTTTAGGCAACGGAAAAAAGAATCCAGCAGAGGCGGCGGCAGCTGCAAGATTGGAAACTTCATTAGGGCAAATGGATAGGCTACCAGAGGGAGCTGTTGGTACAGCAAATGCAGATTTTATTATCACAACTGGGCCAAATAAAGGTAAAACAGTTGATTTAATGTATACAACAAAAAACCTAAAGCAAGCTGAAATAGATGGAATTAACAAATTCTATGAAAAAAACATGACGGTTTCGAAAGAAGCAGGGAAGCTGCCCCCAGGCCAAGATCAAATCATTAAACATTTAAATAAGGCCGATATAGTTCCGGTTGATTTCAGTGTATTAACACCTAAGAATCAACAAATATTTATGAATTATGTCAAAACACTTCCAAAATCACAACAGGACAAAATTATCATATTGAGGTAAGTATGGGATCATATATTGGTATTGGGTATAGTAAAAATAGTGCCGATAATTTAAGCATTGTTTTAAATAGAAGTGCATCAGGAGCTTTAGAAGTATTATTTGATAAAGCATTAAATGAAAAATACCCCGCTATTTATGAAACAGTAATGGAAGTTTATGTTCTTGATCAAATGAATTTTTACGATCTGGAAAAAAAAGATTTCAACATCGCAATAAAGGCAATTCGTAATTATTTAACAGAAATGAGAGAGCCGACAGAAAATCAATTATTTCAAAAACTAGTATGGAACAACGAAATTGAGCCTTTAATAAAACAAGATAAGCGTTACGAAGATCCCAATGTCTAGTTGGGATCTCCTTAGTTGCCTCACTCCCCCTCACTCAGCCGGATAATCAACTGTCCGGCTTGGCGAGTGAGGGTATAGTGACTGCCTACCTCAAACCCCAACTCATTCAGCCACTTACCGCTTAAGGTCAGTTGCGGGCTGGGGGTGGGTTTACCGCGGTTGGGGGCGTAACCCACTGTATATTTTCTGGTTTTACCCCTCCCTTCTTCTTTAGCTGTCTAACTTTTTGCCTTACAACTACGCACTAATGCCAATCGTCGAAAAGCAAAAGGCGGCTTTGATGTCAACGTCAAAGAGCATACTCAGCTTGATGGCGCGGTGATTGCCTCAACGGCGGATAAAGACAAAAATCGCCTTGATACCGGTACGTTGGGCTGGAAAGATATCGACAACAAAGCCGACTTTACCGCCGAGCACACGGGCGGTTCGATTGGCACAGGTGGCCCAATTGGCAGCCAGCTGGTGACCAATGCCGCGGGCGGGTTACTCTCTAACGCCAATAACAGCGGCCATGCGGAAGGCACCACGCAATCAGCGGTCAGTGAAGGCTCCGTGATTGTTCGCGATGAAAACAAGCAAAAACAGGATGTTAACGAGCTCAATCGCGATACCGAGCACGCCAATGACGGCAGCATCAATCCGATATTTGATAAAGAGAAAGAACAAAACCGCTTAAAACAATCCCAGTTGATTGGCGAAATCGGCAATCAGACCATGGATATCATCCACACTGAAGGCGATATTGCAGGTCTGAAAGCGCAGAAAACCCCAGATGCGCTAGCGGTCGCCAAACACCAACTGATATTTCTTAAAGTTCTCGGCTTGTTCCAGCACACTTTTATATACCTCGTCATTGGCCACTGGTGGGAAGCCATAACGGTGCAATAATAAAATCAGGTCAACTTTCAGCTTCGCTTTAATATCGTCCCGGTTGCTCCAATCAGGGTATTGCGTGCTGTCATCGACAATCAGCTTCATATCTTTAGCAAGCGCCAACATTTTGGCGTCATCGTAGGTAAAATCGTATTTCTGGCACATGTGCTGTAAAATATCGAGGAAAGCTTTTTCTTCCATATCGATACCAATGCCTTTAAATGACATCATTTCGGCTTTGATGTCACAAATCATCGTCGCCATTTGTTCAGTGAAATCGTCGAACTCTTCACCATTGAGCACATCATTCTCTTTGCGTTGGTTATATTGCTCGACTAAAGCTTGAAAACGCTTGGAAAAGTTGATCCCTTGGAGTTGATTGACCTTTTGAAAATCACTAATGGCTTTTTGTAGCATCTTTTGCAGCAGCTGCATTTTGGTATTCGGCAACTTGATCTTATTGATACGAGCCATGTATTCATCATCAAAAATATCAATGGTCTCCGCTTTGTCATCACCCAACGTGAAAATCTCTTCCACACCTTCGGATTTAAGGGCCTCGGCTATCATCTCTCGCACTTTTTGGTTCATTTGCGCTGTATCCGGTGCGTCCCCTTTCGTTAATTTGTAAACGATGGAGCGTACCGCGAGATAAAAATGAATGTGTTCCCGTTCATCTTGAGTAATATCTTCACTGCCCACACAGACATCATAAGCGGCTTTCAACCGCTTCACTAACCCCATAAAACGCAGTTCAACTTTCTTGGTTTGCAGGATAAATTCAGCCGCTCGATTAAGGCAGTCTAGCTGTCGTGTTGGCGAACCTGAAAAGTAATCATCGCTATCAAATTTATGGAATACTTGCGCCAATAAGTTCAAGTGATTACGCACTTCAACGATAGATTGCTGAATATCTTCGAAATTAGACTTATCCGCTTTCGAATACATGGCCAACGCCATATTCATGCGACTTTTAATACCAATATAATCAACCACTAACCCCTTTTCTTTCTCTTCAAAACGGCGATTCACGCGGGAAATGGTTTGAATAAGATTATGCTTTTGTAATGGCTTATCGATGTAAATAGTATCCAGCTCTGGCACGTCAAAACCGGTCAGCCACATATCAACCACAATGGCTATTTTGAAGTTGGATTTCGGGTTCTTAAATTGTTTATCTAACTCTCTGCGGTAATCTTTCGTTCCCAGCAAATTGTACATGGCCTCATGGTCATCTTTTCCTCGAGTCATCACCATATTGACCATCGGCAGGCGCATCAATTCGCTTTTCTCTTGCTCAGTGAGTTCAGCCCCCTCTATTGCCAGTTTCGCCTCAAACCACTCTGGCCGTTGTAACTTCAGGCTCTGATAAAATGCATAGGCAATATCACGGCTAGCGCAAACCACCATCGCTTTGCCTTTGATAGTCGAGCCTTCTTCAACACGTTTTTCATAATGTTGTGCAAAATCCTTCGCTAGCGCATCAATACGGTCAGGATCCCCTAAAATGGAGTTCATGTTCGCTGTGGCTTTTTTGCTTTCTTCTATCTGATATTCGCTGGTGCCTTGCGCTTCACACTCTTGGTAATAGCGTTCGATTTCTTCTAATTTGCTGTTATCAAGGGCGATTTTAGCGGCACGCCCTTCGTACACAATGCGCACGGTAATTTCATCATTCACCGATTCGGTCATGGTGTAGCTATCGATAGTTTCACCGAATACATCTAAGGTGGCGTCGATAGGCGTTCCCGTAAAACCAACGTAAGTGGCATTCGGCAGTGAATCATGCAGATATTTAGCAAAACCATAGGTCTTTTTAACCGTGCCGTCTTCTTGGTTAATACTGATTTTTTGGTCGAGGTTAATTTGGCTGCGGTGAGCTTCATCAGAGATACAGATAATATTACTGCGCTCAGAAAGCAGTTGAATATCTTCTGTGAATTTATGAATGGTGGTGAGGAATACCCCGCCACTGGCACGCCCTGCTAACTTGTCGCGTAGATCTTGTCGGCTGGTGACCGGTACAATAATTTCATCGCCAATAAAGGCTTTTGCATTGCAAAATTGTTTTGCCAGTTGTTCATCAAGATCGGTGCGGTCGGTGATTAAAATAATGGTTGGGCTAGCGAAATCGACGCTTTTCATCAATAAGCGCGCTAAAAATTGCATGGTGTAGCTTTTACCACAACCAGTCGCACCAAAGTAGGTGCCCCCTTTACCGCTACCCCCGATGTTTTCACCGCCCGTGTTTATCTGCTTACGCTCTTTTTCGATGTTGTAAAACAGCTTACGAGCCGCATAATACTGAGGATAACGGCAACAAACCTTAACTGGGGTCTTGCTGGTATCAGGAAAGAAAATAAAGTTTTTCAATACATCCAATAAACGAACGGGATGAAATAGCCCTTCGATCAAGGTATATAGGCCATTGATGCCTTGTTTTTCCGTTGATTCGTTACCGCTGATTTTGCGCCATGCGTAGTAGAATTCATAAGGGGCAAATAGGTTACCCATTTTGTTATTCACGCCATCACTAAGAATACACAAGGCGTTATAAACAAATAGCTTAGGAATATCTCGGCTATAACGAACGCAAAGCTGTGTCCATGCGTCAAATAGGGTTGCTTCTTCACCTCGCACCGCTGATTTAAATTCGAAGACCACCAGCGGTAAACCATTAACGTATAAAATTGCATCAGGGATACGCAGTTGGACTCCCCCATCACGGGCTTGCCCTTCTATTTCGAGCTGGTTAACTAACCGATAGCGGTTATTATCTGCCTCCGATACGATATCTTCCCCGGCAAATAATTTAACCAATTGAGCAGGCAATGTTTGGGTATCGATCAGTTCGATATACAGGTCTTTTTGCTTGCGGTCTTCGCGTTTGAGTAAAAAACCATTACTGAGCCAATGGCAAAAAGTTTTATTACTTTGGTAGAGGTCGCTGGCTGGCAAAGATTGTAATTGCAGAACAATCGTGGTGATTTCACTTTCAGTGATGCCATCAGCTTGATATTGGTTAGCAAGGTACTGACGGTCCACTATCAACACTTCGCTATTGTCTTTGCGTGGAATTGTGTTGCCGACATAATGCGGATAGCAGGTTTTTCCTGCATTGTTTGCATGTTGTCCTAGCAGTTCAATAATTGCCTGTTCCAATTTGGCTTCGGTGAAGATATGGCTCATGTCAGTGGCTTCTTGTCTGTTTTATAAATTGTTTTTTATCGCGTTTTTTAATTAAGCTAGTTTAATTGATTAGATAACAAAAACCGCTGCACAATAAGAAAAATGTGAAGCGGTCGAATAAATTAGATAAGTGTTTCTTCTGGAATGTCTATTTTGATATCGTCTAAAGACAGCTCGCCGGAGATCAGTTTAGGGAGGAGCGTGTCACGGAGTTTTGTTAACGTGTTGTTCTCTCTCATTCCGACAACTATTTTTCTTAAAAAATCATCACTCTGTTTTTTATAAGCTTCTAATACACTTGAATTAGGTAAAATAATATTGAATTTATCTATATCTTTTTTTCCTAAATGAGCAACTGTTGTTCCAACCTGAGCCATTTCTTCTATAGCTAAAAGAGGAGAAAGAGAATATTTAACAAAAAGATTACTGATGTTAGTACCTTTGGGTTTTGCAAGAAATAATCGTTGATTTAAATAAGCATCATCCCCAGACCAAATAGTCGCTCTAAACTCTGCATCCATTCCAACAATGATATCCCCAGCTATTATTTGTGTTTTCTTTGGATGCAGTTCTACACTAAATACTTGTGGCGTGCCTGTTTTTAAATCTCGAATACGAATAATTGGTTTTCCTTCACCTAAATCATTAAAAAGATTTGACTTAAATGGAGCACCAAAAATGATATCCATACTTTCATAAATTGAAGAATAGTACCAACTCTTTGGCACCCATCCCCCAAGTCCAAACGCAGACTCTGTACATTCTTCAAAAGCATCAGGAAATAACTGACGAATATCCTCTGGTAACGGCTTAAGATCATCACTTTCACGTGCAGCTTTACGCAATTCAACCCGACGCAGTAATTCTTCTGAAAAGGCTAAATCCTGCTCAAAAAAACCGGCATCTAGTGCGTTATCGATAACAGGATCAAAATCTACAAACCAGGATTTAAATAGCGTTTGCGCCATTTGCTCGAGAGTTTGATTGATTTGACTATTGAGCTTTAATTTATCATCCAGAGTCTTAAGTACATGAATAATCTGAGCTTGCTTATCTCTAGAGGGTAGCGGTATTTCCAGTTTTTTAGCTGAACTGACGTTAAAGTGTTGCTGCACAGCCCCTACAATATGAGCATTTACTTGCCCATGGGCCATTGCATTCATGAAATACGATAAATAATGTGGGCATAGTAGCTCGTTATTAACCCGAGCAATTACTATATCTGAGCAATTAGCTTCACGAAGGTCATTTGGTATAACGCATGTAGTTCCTGGTTTCCCCGTTCTCACAATTGCAACATCGCCCGGTTTAAGAGCAGACTTAGAAAGTTTTTTATGAAACTCAGATGATACATACTTCATGTCATCCCATTTTACATCATATTCATCAATATTTTTTGAACGTAAAAATGGAATACCACTTTCGATATATTCATTCGTCATCGTACCAACAAAACCAACCGTTATCTCATGACAAAGTTCACCAAGTAACCTCGTTTCAAATTTACTCCCCATACCCCAGCGCCTCCATATTTTTACGGATAGCTTTGTCAAGCTCTGCCGCTTCATCCATCTGGCGATAAAGAGTTTGGGTTAGTTCCTGCATCTTGGTTTCAAACGACACACCGTCATCTTCAACTTCCGCAGCACCGACATAGCGCCCCGGTGTGAGTACAAAATCATTGGCCTTGATATCGTCAAAGGAGGCAACTTTGCAAAAACCGGCTTGGTCTTGATACTGCTCAATACTGATTTCATTGGCTGCAACACGACGTTTCAGTTCACTTTCGCTACTGCGCCATGCATGGAAAGTATCAGCGATAGTGGCGATATCCTCACCTGTAAGTTCTTTTTGGGTACGGCTGATCATGGTGCCGAGGTTACGGGCATCGATAAACAAGGTTTCCCCTTGGCGGTCACGATAACCATATTTGGCGCTCGCGTGTTTACTTTTACTGATAAACCACAAACAAACGGGGATTTGCGTGGTAAAAAAGAGCTGACCGGGCAAAGCTATCATGCACTCAATACGGTCATCTTCGATGAGTTTTTGGCGAATTTCGCCCTCACCACTGGTATTCGAGCTCATCGAACCATTGGCTAACACAAAGCCCGCAACCCCATCTTCACTGAGCTTAGATAACATATGCAAAATCCACGCATAGTTAGCGTTTCCCGTCGGTGGGGTACGGAACCCCGCAAAACGTGGGTCGTTGGTCAGCTCGGCTTCATTACGCCAATCTTTTAAGTTAAACGGCGGGTTCGCCATAATAAAGTCGGCTTTTAAGTCAGGGTGTTGGTCTGCGAAAAAGGTATCCGCTGGGCGTTCCCCTAAATTGCCCGTCAGCCCCCTCACCGCCAAGTTCATTTTCGCCAGTTTATAGGTGGTGCTGGTCAGCTCCTGCCCATAAATCGCAATATCTTTGCTTTTCCCTTGGTGGCTTTCCACAAATTTCAACGACTGCACAAACATACCGCCTGAGCCGCAGCACGGGTCATACACTTTGCCTTGGTAAGGCTCTAACATTTCAGCAAGTAGGGTTACTACCGATTTTGGGGTATAGAACTCGCCCCCGCCTTTACCTTCGCTCGCAGCAAAGCGCCCTAAAAAATACTCATAAACACGGCCGACGAGATCTTCTTCCCCTACCCCACACTCCGTGGCAAGGGTATCGATGTTTTCAATGCTGTCGATAAGTGAGGCGAGCCTTTTCGGTTCAAGCCCTTGACGAGAAAAATAGTTATCCGGCAATGCGCCTGTCAGTGATGCGTTGCTTTTTTCAATGGTGGATAACGCAGTATCAATAATCACCGCGATATCATCTTGTTTCGCACGCTCTTGCACATAAGACCAGCGGGACTGTTGCGGCAAAAAGAAAACGTTATCTTGTTGATAGAAAACATCCATATCAACAAAGGCTTCCTGACCATTTTTGATTAATTCGCTACGTTTGGCTTCGAATTTGTCACTAATAAATTTCAGGAACACCAAACTGAGTACCACATGCTTATACTCAGAGGATTCAACGCTACCACGCAGTTGATTAGCGGTATCCCAAAGGGTTTCTTCAAAGCCTTTGGTTGGTTTTTTCGCGGGTGATTTTGCCATGTCGATAGATTCTCTTTTCTTATCAGTTATTATCGGAGAGCACTGAGTTAGTGTTGATTGTTTTTACGCCAGCTGCCGATAATGTATACAAAATAGGTATGAAGAAGATTATCTCATAAAATCAGGTGGGTTTGGGCGGCTACCGCTGAAATTCTTTTTGAAACATTCGCTTTAATGTCCAATGTGATCTTACCCATAATTAGCTGATACACAACAAAATTAGAGAATTAGCGTGGTATCGGCAGCAAAATCCAAAATAATAATTTCAAAATAATTAGAGAGAAAAACTTGAAGTTATATTGTTATGTTATAACATAACTTTCACGTATCGGATCTATATTGGGTTTATTAATGAGAACAACAGCATTAGCAACTTTTTTTATTTTATTTCTAGGGAACCATAATTCGAGTTTTGCCGTTTCTACTGCAAAAGACTCAACAATTACTGTCACAGCAACAGGTATAGAAACGGAACAATTTGAAGCACCTTCCATCGTTAATGTAGTACACAACAATACGGCATTAACTTATACCTCAATGACTGCAGGGGGACTGTTAAAAGGGATCGCGGGGCTCAGTGAAGTTGGCGTAGGTCGTACTAATGGGCAAACATTTAACTTACGGGGTTATAACAAAAATGGGGTTTTAGTTCTGGTTGATGGCGTGAAACAGGACACTGGAATGGATAAGGGAAGTGCGACATTTGTCGACCCATTTTTAATCCAAAAAGTTGAGGTTGTCAGGGGACCTATGTCAAGTTTGTATGGTAGCGGTGGACTTGGGGGAGTCATTGATTATCGTACTGTAAATGCAAAAGATTTTCTGAATGGTAACGAAAAATATGGCTTTCGCGTATTTACCGCAGGGGCAACAGGGGACCATAGCTATGGGACAGGTGTGATGGCATATGGGCGAACAGCACAATTTGATGGTTTGCTTTCGCTGAGTCAACGCCAGCGAGGTAATATTTATCAAGGAGATGGATACTCAGCACCAAATGATGAGGGAAATAATAGTTTGTTTGCCAAAGGTGAATATGCGATTGACGAAAACCAAAGTATAAGCGGCAGCATCAAACACTATAGTAGTAAATCAAAAGAACCCGGAAACCCAACAGTCACTAGTCCTAGTGTTGATAATTCAGAATACTATCACCGCAATATTACTCAGCGTGATATACAAATGAATTATCATTTTAACCCTACTTATTCAGGCTTAATTGATTTGAATACACGGCTTTATTCTTCTGAAGTGGATGTTCATTCAACACCTGCGGGACAAAAAAGTAAACACCGCAATAGCACAAGTTATGGAACAAAAATAACGAATACGAGTGTGATCCAATCGCCATTATTTGGTCAACAAATTATTGTAGGTGGCGAATTTTATCATCAAAAGCACCAACCTTCAGGTGCTGAAACCGTCTACCCTGATGGGAAAATCAATTTTTACTCAGGGCTAATCCAAGATGAGATTACATTACGTGATTTACCAATGACTTTTATCATTGGTACTCGTTATGACCATTATCAAAGTAGCAATTCAAAATATGGTGATTTAACTGCTAGCAACTACTCGCCAAAAGCCGCAATTGTATTAAATCCAACCGATTGGCTGATGCTATTTGGTTCCGCATCCTCAGCCTTTCGGGCGCCCACAATGGAAGAAATGTATCGTGATGGATTACATTTTTATTCACGAGGGAAACCTAATTATTGGGTACCAAATCCAAACTTAAAGCCTGAAACTAATAATTCACAAGAGATTGGGGTAGGCCTGACATTTGATTCTATTTTCTCTGATGGAGATAACATCGAACTGAAAGGCAGCTACTTTAATACCCATGCGAAAAATTATATAGCAACGCATGTCGATAGAAAAAAGGGAATTACCTATGCAAATAATGTCGCGTTAGCAAAAATTTGGGGATGGGATATCCAATCAAGTTATGAACATCGTGATTTCAAATTAGGCCTATCCTATAACCATACTGAAGGAATTGATGCAAATAATCGTGAATGGTTAGGAAATTTAAGTCCTGATACGGTGGTCACTTCTCTAGAAATACCCACATCACTCAGTGGAGTATCCGTCGGTTGGCGAGGCACTTTTGTCGCCCCAGCTCGCCATGTGAAAACAGGCACAGACACTCAAGCAGGCTATGTTTTAAATACATTTTCTGTGGATTATCAACCTCTCGAAAATCTAAAAGGCGTAACAGCTGCGTTAGTTTTAGATAATGCATTAAATAAGCAAGCGAATTCAATTCAAGGTGCTCCTATTGCGGGCCGCTCTGTTAATGTTTTTGTTAGTTACCAATGGTAAATAGGAATACTGAAATGAAAAACCAATTAATTACGATTAGTTTATCCACATTGTTGATGACATCTATAGCGTCCGCTCATGATGTTTGGCTCACAGCTAAGCCAATAAGCGACCGTATTATTGCTGAGATTGGCTATGGCCATGATTTCCCGTCGAAAGGACGTTTACCTAATCGACAGGATTACTTTGTATTACCGCAAATAACGACAGAACAAGGAAGTGAACCATTAGAAAGTACAGGAGCAGATTATGTTTATGAATATAAGCAAAATCTAAAGAATGCCGATAATTTCATTATATCAACAAATATGAAACCGATGTTTTGGTCTAGAACTAAGAAGGGGTGGCGGCCATTAAATAAGCAACAAGCAGAACAAGCGAGCTATTGCCAGTTTAGCGTTAAATTCGCTAAAACGATAGTGAGTGACGGTAATATCAAATTAGATAGTTATATCTTTAAACCAATAGGACAAGAATTAGAAATAGTTCCAATTAATAATATTTTTTCTAAAAATGAGCAGGTAGATTTATTTCAGGTTTTTTACCGTGGTAAGCCACTTAGTTATAGTCAAGTTGAAATAGATTCTGCTGAGTATATTAAAAATAGTCATAACCATAGTCATACCGCTAATAACGAATCAAAGCACCCACCACATACAGCGGAGTATTCAGTGACGAGTAATAATAATGGCATTATTTCCGTTAAACATTTACCTGCCGGTGAATGGATGTTGTTAACTAAGTATAAGCAACCATTTGAAAATAGTGAGCAATGTGATGAAAGTGTGGCGGTAGCAACGTTGTCATTTAAACGTTAATCGCAATCTTTTTACTGCTCTGAAAGCTTTCTTATAGATAAAATTGAATTATAGGTGAGATAGCTTTTTCTCGTGGGGTTCGGGGCAATAGATAGCTAGTCTGATTTCAGTGTTTATGATAAGCCATTATTGCGCTTAACAAACGCAAAAAAATAAGGCGGGAATTACCTTTCCCGCCTTATGCTATCATTTTACTTATCAGCTTGTTCGATGTATTTCGTTACCAGAACAGTGCATATAGAACACACAAGATAACCATAATTGCGTATGACGCAATATTGAAACCTTTCGACGTTTTAAACGTTTCGGACGTTAGGATAATTGCCCCCTCACAGTCATCTTCTTTTGCCGTTGTCAGGCTAATTAAGCCAATCACAACCGCAGTAAAGAAGAAGGTGTACATCATTTGGTCTAGGAATGGCATACCTAACGGCATCAGTTTTAAGAATAATGCAAACGGAATTGAGAGCAGCACACCGATGATCGCCCCTTTCGCATTGGTTTTCTTCCAAAACAAACCTAATAAGAATACGGCTAAGATACCTGGGCTAACTAACCCCGTATATTCCTGAATATATTGGAAAGCTTGTCCAATGTTACCCAGTAATGGGGCGATAAAGCATGCAACGATTAACGCAACGACTGCACTAATCCGCCCGACATTCACTAATTTATGATCCGCGGTTGATGGAGCAATGTATTCTTTGTAGATATCCATGGTGAAAATAGTTGCCACTGAGTTCAACATGGAAGCTAAAGAAGAGACGATAGCCGCAGCTAATGCCGCAAACACGACCCCTTTAGCGCCTACTGGTAAGAACTGAGTTAACCATGGGTAAGCTTTGTCCGCTTGAGCCAGTGTTGGTATATGTTCTTGTGCCATCGTTCCTAATCCCGCCAGTAATGCAGGGTCAGAAACAATCACAAATGCCGCAATACCCGGTACGACAACAAGGATTGGGACAATGAGTTTAAGAAATGCGGCAAAAACCAAGCCTTTTTGCGCTTCATTAATAGACTTAGCGGCTAATGCGCGTTGAATAATATATTGGTTAAAGCCCCAGTAATATAAATTGGCAACCCATAAACCACCAATTAACACTGCAATACCGGGTAAATTACTAAACTGTGGGTTGTCTTGGCTTAAAATCATTTCAAAATGCGCGGGTGCTTCACTTGCCATACGGCTCATACCTGCGAATAACCCCGCATCACCGCCAATATAGCTTACCGCCATTATTGTGGTTAAAAAGCCGCCTAAAATTAAGAAGAAAACTTGTACAACATCCGTCCACGCAACCGCAGACAGCCCGCCATAAAGAGAGTAAATCACTGCAAATAATGCTAAGCCGAAAATAGCATAATGCATTGGGATACCTAGGATTGTTTGTAGTGCTAACGACCCTAAATAAAGAACCGAAGTTAAGTTAACAAAGATAAATAATGCCAGCCAGAACACGGCTAAGATCGTTTTTAACGTTTTATTGAAACGTTTTTCAACAAACTCTGGAATAGTAAAAATGCCTTTATCAATAAACACTGGCATAAAGTATTTTGCGACAATAATCAGTGTTAGTGCTGCCATCCATTCATAGGACGCGATAGCCAAACCTATTGAAAAGCCAGAGCCCGACATACCAATAAACTGCTCTGCTGAGATATTTGCCGCAATCAATGAAGAACCAATTGCCCACCAAGGTAATGTTTTTCCTGCTAGAAAATAGTCTTTTGTACCTTTCTTTTGCCCTTTTTTATCTCGAGAAACCCAAAGACCAACACTAATAATGACAAGCACATACAGAATGAATATTCCGTAATCTAATGTGCTTAACCCAACCCCTTCAGTTTGCATAGTCAAATTCCTTCGCCAAGTGATAACAAAGCAAGTGTAAACGTTACCACAAAATATCACCGTTAAATGAATCACATATTTTCACAATATCATCTAAAATATTAACTTAGTAAGCTAAATAGCCGGAATCAATACAAAAAATCACCGAGAAGTAGAGAGAAAGTGGCGAGAACAAACCTGTTTTATAATAAATTCGTGAAGTTCATCAAATACAAATGAAAACGTTTACATTTTTTCGTCATTCTATGGACTATAAAATAATTAGGCGTGCAAAGGCCTAACTGAATTACGTTGAACCAATGTCGGAGAATAAATCAAACTTTCACCTGTCGTTTTTTCCCCTCTTGCTAAAGAGAGCGCTAGTTGAGTGGCTTTTTCTGCCATCATTTGGATAGGATAACGAATAGTTGTCAAGCGTGGATGGATATAGCGGGCAATCAACACATCATCAAAACCAATGACTGAGACCTGTTCTGGTGAGTGAATTTCATTTTCATCTAATACCGCGATGGCTCCCGCAGCCATAAAGTCGTTGTAACCCACGACCGCTGTGATTTCGAGTGATTTTATCAGCAAGTTAGTCATCGCTTGCTCCCCGCCTTCTCCATAAGGCGTACCATATTCAATATAACTATCAGACAGTTGAATACCATTATTTTTTAACGCATCTCGATAACCCTGTAAACGCTGCACGGCATCCTCAATTTGGTGATTTGAAGAAATGTACGCAATTTTAGTATGTCCATGTCGAATGAGATGTTCTGTTGCTAAATAGGCGCCCTTGTAGTTATTTAATGAAATACAACGGGTTGCAATTTCATCAATATGGCGGTTTATTAGTACCATACTTGGGACTTCTTTCGCATATTGCAGCAGTTCTGCATCATCAAGGGCTTTCGAGTGGATCACCAAAGCATCACAGCGGTTGTTGATCAATAGCTCAATAGATTGGCGCTCTTCCTTGGCATTGTGGTAACCATTACAAATCAGAATATGTTTACCGTTTTTATGCGCTACGCCATCAACGGCTTTGACCATAACGCCAAAAAAAGGGTCGGAAACATCGTTAACTAACACCCCAATGGTATTTGAACTTTGGTTCACAAGAGCACGAGCAGCGGCATTGGGGCGATAACCCAGCTTATTCATTGCACTCTTTACTGAGACAATAGAAGCTTGACTCGCCTTCGGTGATTGGTTAATCACTCGAGAAACAGTTGCAACCGAAACACCTGCTTCTTTTGCCACATCTTTGATTGTCGCCATCGTATACCTCTACAATTAGGATGGCTTATTAAACAATGCGCTAGAATTAAAAACAATGGCATAACGCATATTAAAATTATTTAAATTAAAATAATGGGTTTATGGTGCAAAAAAGAAAACACCGCTTAAATGCGGTGTTAATGATATATAGATTTAGAAAATAAATTGATAACAGGTTTCACTGCAATAAATTTGATTAGGCAGTGAAATTGGGCTGTATCGCTCTCCCCATTCGGGGTGATTAACGGCATCGGGTGGAAACTGCGTTTCAAATGCCACACCGGAAAAAGGCGTATACAATTTGGTTTTACCTGCCACTGAAACCAAATAATTCCCTGTATAAAGCTGCATGGTGGGCATCGTTGTAAAAATATTCATCTTTACGTCTCCCTCAGGAGCGCTCAACGATGCCACTGATTTGCGCCCATCGATACAGGCTGAATCAAGCACAAAAGTGTGGTCATAGCCCCCAGCCGCAACTTGGTCACTATCTTGTAGAAAATCACGACCAATGAGTTTGCTTTGGCGAAAATCAAAATAACTCCCCGTAACATCACGCCAATCTCCACTCGGGATCCCTGCTTTATCTGTAGGTAAATAATAATCGCCGTGTATAGTAAGAGCGTGATCTAACACCGTTTTTTCGCTACCTTCCCCCGCCAAATTAAAGTAAGTGTGGTTGGTTAAGTTTACAGGACAGGCCTTCGTGGTTTGGTGTTTATAACGGATAATCACTTGATTTTCATCCGTTAATTCATAACTCACCTCAACCTTTAATTCCCCGGGGAAACCTTGGTCACCATCCGGTGAGGTGAGTGAAAAAATAACCTGTTGAGCACTCAGTTGCGAAACCGCCCAAATCCGATAACTAAAATTATCTTTCCCACCATGTAAGCAATGCGCTCCTTGATTGGCTGATACTGAATAATTTTCACCGTGAATGGAAAAACGTGCATTTGCGATACGGTTAGCCACACGCCCTACTGTTGCGCCCAAGTACACGTCCTGCTCTGTGTGTTTATCCACATTCGGTGAGCCTAAAACGACATCCCGTTTTCCACTCGCTAGCGGCAAAATGCAACTCATCCAACTTGCCCCTAGACTTGTCAGGGTAATTTCCATTCCATTTTTATTGGTCAACGCGATGACTTTGGGTGTACCTAATGTCGGGTCTTTCTCTTGAGTAAACGGCATTTTATCTCAACTTTTTCAATATATTAGTTTAGTTTTAACGCACCACACTCGCGCCTGAACTTGGTTGGCAAACATAAATATCGGCTTGCAAACCTGTCGCTTTCTGATATTGCGCTTCTACTGCGTCAATCACAGGCTGCACACATTGTTGCTGCATTAATGCCACCACACAACCACCAAAGCCTCCGCCTGTCATTCGCACCCCACCTTGAGCACCTAAAACGGACTTAACGATATCCACTAAAGTATCAATTTCTTGAACTGTAATTTCAAAATCATCACGCATAGAAATATGTGATTGCGCCATTAGCTCGCTTAGCTGCAATAAGTCATTCTGTGTCAATGCTTTTGCTGCCGCCAAAGTACGTTCGTTTTCACTGATCACGTGTTTAGCTCGCTTGGCAACGATAGGGGATAATTGATGTTGCTTCTGCAAAAACTCATCAAAAGTGACATCGCGTAACGCTTTCACCCCAAACAAATTAGCGGCTTCTTCGCATTGTTGGCGACGCGTATTGTATTCACTTCCAACCAAGCCGCGTTGTTTATTTGAATTAATTATCATCACAACTAAGTCATCAGGTATGGAAATAGGAAATAGTGCCAAACTGCGGCAATCAATCAATAGAGCATGGCCTTCATCACCACACGCTGAAATAAGTTGGTCCATAATGCCGCAGTTACAACCGACAAATTGGTTCTCAGCTTGTTGGCCATTAAGTGCGATATCTTGTTGACTAATATCTAATTGATACAATGTTTTCAGTGTTTGCCCAATCACGACTTCGAGTGAGGCAGAAGAACTTAAACCAGCCCCCTGTGGTACATTTCCACTCACAGCAATATCGCAACCGTTAAATGAAAACCCGCGTTGTAACAAAAACTTCACGACACCGCGAATATAGTTTGCCCACATTTTTTCAGGCAAAAATGCAATTTCGCTATCCAAACTGAATTCATCGCACTCATTATGGTAGTCAGCTGCAACGACTCGGATTATACGGTCATCACGTTTTGACGCTGCGGTCATCGTTTGGTATTCAATGGCACAAGGCAAAACAAAACCATCATTGTAGTCCGTATGTTCACCGATAATATTCACGCGCCCTGGGGCTTGAACATAAACTTCAGGTTGATAGCCAAAGGTTTTTTCAAACGACGTGGCAACAATTTGCTTTAACGTTTCCATTTTTAATTATCCTTAATGCATAATTTGCTTAACCCAGCAAACAGCTAAGTTAATTGTAATTTGATAAATTATTTAGCGGTTTAGCTTTGCTTATAATGGCAGTAACTCACATCACGCAAACGTTGTGCGGCTTGTTCTGGTGTGAGGTCTCGCTGGGTTTCCGCTAACATTTCATACCCCACCATGAATTTTTTTACTGTCGCTGAGCGCAATAATGGTGGATAAAACAAGGCATGTAATTGCCAATGTTCAATGCCTTGGCTTTCATTCATAAAAGGCGCAAAGTGCCATCCCATTGAATATGGGAAAGAACAGTGAAATAGATTATCGTAACGGCTTGTGAGTTTTTTTAGCGCAACAGCAAGGTCTGCGCGAATGGCTTCACTCATTTCATCCATACGGCGAATGTGTCGTTTCGGTAATAGCATGGTTTCAAATGGCCAAGCCGCCCAATAAGGGACAAGTGCAATCCACTCTTCAGTTTCGACAACAATCCGTGAGCCATCTTGTTGTTCAGCTTTAATGTAATCAATCAATAAATTACGGCCATGGCGTTGGTAATATTGCGCAAGAAAATGGTCCTTGCGTGCAATTTCATTTGGTAAAAAATCACTCGCCCAAATTTGTCCATGAGGATGAGGTTGAGAGCACCCCATTATTTCCCCTTTATTTTCAAAAACCTGAACCCAAGCATAATGCTCACTTAACTCAGCGATTTGTTGCTGCCATGTTTCGACAACGCCTTCAATTTCAGATACAGACAGCTCTGGCAGTGTTTTACTGTGGTCAGGTGAAAAACAGATCACCCGGCTAACGCCACTCACCGATTGTGATTGAAATAACTCAGATGAGTTATCAGGTTGGGCGCAGGGTTGTGCTAATAACGCACCATGGTCATTTTGGAAGACATAAGTCCCTTGGTAGTTAGGATTCACTTCCCCAGAAACCCGTGTATTACCAGGGCAAAGGAAGCAATGCTCATCATATTGAGGTAAATTCTCTATTGATGGCTTTTCATCTTTACCACTCCACGGCCGTTTTGCTCGATGAGGAGACACCAACACCCACTGCCCCGTTAATGGGTTATAGCGACGATGAGGGCAATCAGAAGGGTTAAATGGCATTGTATTCATATTATTTATCTCCTAAACCTCATAACCATTGGGATTTTTTGATTGCCAACGCCAGCTGTCAGCCGCCATATCCTCTAAGGTTCGCTCCGCTTGCCATCCGAGTTCGCGGTACGCTTTTTCCGGTGTGGACCAGTATTCTGCGATATCCCCAGCACGACGGGGTTCAATCACATAAGGGATGGCTTTTCCAACTGCTTTTTCAAATGCATGTAACATTTGCAAAACACTGGTGCCGTTACCCGTGCCTAGATTGTAGCAATGTAATCCAGCTTGATTTCCAACCCCTTGCAGGGCGGCAACATGGCCATCTGCTAAATCCATGACATGAATGTAATCACGAACCCCCGTTCCATCTACCGTAGGGTAATCGTTTCCATAAATCACCAGTTTTTCTCTTTTTCCCACCGCAACTTGGGTAATATAAGGCGTTAAGTTATTTGGGATCCCTTGCGGGTCTTCTCCCATCAAACCCGATGGATGGGCACCAACAGGGTTAAAGTAGCGTAATAATGTTAATGACCATGACGGGTCTGAGTGAAATACATCAGATAAACAACGCTCAACCATGTATTTACTCGTGCCGTAAGGGCTTTGTGTATTACCCGTTGGAAACGTTTCAGTGATAGGTAAACAACTGGGTTCGCCATATACCGTGGCTGACGAACTAAAAATCAAACTTTTCACGTTCGCTTTTTGCATACAGCGCATTAATACCAATGTTCCATTAAAATTAACATCATAGTATTTAAGGGGGTTTTCTACTGATTCTCCAACCGCTTTTAGCCCTGCAAAATGAATAACTGAATGAAATTGATGAGAAGAAAAAACAGATGCTAGTTGTTGCTCGTTGCGGACATCACATTGATAAAACACCGGACGTACACCGGTTAATGCCTCAATACGATTAAGCACTTCTCGCTTTGCATTACACAAATTATCAATAATAACTGGCGATAGCCCAGCCTTTATTAATTGAACACAAGTATGACTACCGATATATCCAAGCCCGCCTGTAACGAGTATTTCAACCTGTTGCATCTCTTTTCCCCCAATACAGCCTAAATTACATTCTGTCTTCCAACGTGTCATTGCTACGGAGTATAACAACGAGTTGGGATAAGATTCTGTGATCAATCTCGACTTAGTGTAAACGTTTACACAAAATTATAAAGTTCAGTGTGTCGCGACAGTCGTCGAACCATTTAGTTGGAAGAGAACTTTTTATTATTCACAAGATGAATATGAGAGGCTTTATGATTTATACGGTTCATTAGCGCAGATTCAGGGGTAACCTTCGAAAGTAAAAAGCCCACATTTGTGGGCTCTGTCATTCATAAATCACGCTGTACTAGCCTTCTACACTGACTTTTTTCTTCGTCATTATCATTGCAATAATTAACATTAAAATTAAGAAAATGGATAAGACTAATAGCAAGGAATAGAAGCCATTCCATTGGTATTTTTCAATGACGATTGACAATGGATACCCCGCGATTGATGCCCCTATATACGCAAACAAGCTAACAAACCCTGTTGATGCTCCTGCGGCATTTTTATGCGAGTTTTCAGCGGCTGCCATCGCAATCAAGAATTGAGGACCAAAAATGAAGAACCCTGTCATAAAGAATAAGAAAGAAAATACATATTCGTTATCAACAGGAACAATCCATAAACAGAATGACGTGATAATAATTCCGAGCGCATAAATAACATTCATTTGCGCACGGTTTCCTTTAAAGATTAAATCGGAGCCCCATCCTGCAACAATTGCACCAAAGAAACCGCCAATTTCAAACATCATGACGACAGCATTGGCCGACAATAAATTAAAACCGTGCTCTTCAATTAAATACAGGTTTGCCCAGTCATTTATCCCTGTTCTGACGATGTAAATCACTGCATATGATATAGCAAGAACCCATAACACTTTATTTTTAAAGATATATTCGTTCAATATTTTGCCTAAAGGTAAACCTGCCCCTTTGGCTTCATATTTTAATTCTTCAAGGTCATTTCGCCATTCACCAACCGTCGGCAAGCCCATTGTCCGAGGCCTATCACGTAATAAAATACATAATCCAATACCAATCACAATGGCAATAATTCCCGGTATGATCATCCCATAGCGCCAACCAAGGGCTAATGCGACACCGCCCGATAGAATTGGAATTATCGCGCCACCAATATTATGTGATGTATTCCAAATGGCCCACCAGAGCCCACGTTCATTACGTGAATACCATGTATTAAGTATTTTTGCACAAGGCGGCCAACCCCAACCTTGGAAAAATGCATTTACCATCCACAACACGATAAACATACTGATTGAGGAGGTTAGCCCGAACAGGATGTTTACAACCCCTGTCGCTATCAAGCCAACCCCCATAAAATAACGTGGATTTGAACGGTCACCAATGATGCCAGAAAGGAATTTAGATGCCCCATAAGTCAGGTAAAATGCGGTTCCAACCATCCCTATATCGGCCTTTGTAATACCTAAATCAGTTAGCATTTCAGGCATAACAAAATTGAAGCTTTTGCGTGTGAAATAAAAAACGGCATAGCCAATATAACTGACAATCATTAAGTGTAATCGCCAGTATTTATATTTAGCGTCGATTTCAGATTTCGACATTGTTACTGGTATATCTGGTTGTTCTTTAAATATTGACATATTCAACCCCGGCTAAAAGTACAAGCAGGCAAAAATATGACAATAATTTAGTGGCAACAATAAGTAAAAACACCTAATTGTTACATTTTTATTACAGTTTTATTACAAAACGTTACCTTCATCAAAAAATGAATATTTTTATCTATTCCCTATAACACTCAAAAGAAAAATGAACTACCCAGTGTTATATAAGCTGTTTAGATGAAATAACATGAACCCCTTTAGTGGGGCTCACTGCGGATTCAAATAATGCCTTCGCAATATGTGTTGCAGGGCTAACTTGGCAACTGGCAGGCAATACAGATGATAGAAAAGAAATAATTCGTATCACAACAACTTCCCCCAAACGCGTATGTTCACGCTCACCACCAATCACATTCGGCCGAACCAAAGTTAAAGAATCAAAACCCAGTGACATTAAATCTTGTTCAAGCTGCCCTTTGACTCGGCTATAGAAAAATGGTGACTTCGCATTTGACCCCAACGCAGAAGTCAATACAAATGTTGGGCAACGCCATTTTTTGGCCAGCTGCGCACAGGTTAAAGGATAGGTGTAGTCTACTTGGCGAAATGCCGCCTTCGAGCCCGCCGCTTTGAGGGTTGAGCCCAGCGCACAAATCACAGCATCGACTTCCCATAATGCAGCCTCGTCAGGCAAATGATTAAAATCAACAATAGGTGCTTGTAATTTCTCATGTTCTACTAATGCATGTCGTGTTGGCGCTATCACCTGAGTCACACGAGAGTCTGCCAGAGCCAATGATAAAACATGGCTGCCCACAAGGCCTGTCGCACCTAAAAGTAATATTTTCATTTTATTCACCCATGCAATGAATGGAGAAATTCAATTATAGCCTTGTCAGTGGGGTTCCACTAGATTAATGCTGTTTTTTCGTACTAACTTAGTTTTTTGTGGCTCTTTTGTTGTTTGATTGTGAAAATTGCTTGATATTAGCAATCATTCTAAAGATAATCATTCTCAATATCATTTCGATTATCAACAAACTTAGTATGGTAAATAATATGACAGCCCCAGTTGCAGAAAATACCGTCGAAACGGCAAAACACACCGTAAAAACTGACGTGATAGAAAGCCAACAATTATTGGGCCCTGCCGGTAAGGTCTCAATTCAACATAATGGCGAGCTTTATCAATTGAGACAAACACGTACCGGTAAATTGATCTTAACTAAGTAAGCCATACCCAAAGTAAGTCGCACCAAAACTTAATTCGCAAGCCACCTAGAGCAGTTATCCAGGCAGCCAGCTTAATCTAAACATAGGAAAAGGTTTCTTATGGAGTTTAAACTGACGTCTGTATTCCACATTTGTACCGCTAAATATCGAATTAGCAAGGATAGCCACTCGATACTTTACTATCGCACAGCGGTCGCTTTCATGTGCAAAACCCTAAATAGTCCTGCTGAACACAAACCAGTAGTCTGCTATTACCTCAGCTTTATACTTTCATTATGTGTTTACTCCTCTTGCTATGTTCAGACACTACTTACATGCAATTTTTCCTGTGTCATACCGAATTCAGGTCCTCCAGACCAACGCATCGTCATCAATTAATACGAATTCACTCTGCTTAATACAGATAAAAACTATATGGAGTATCACAATTATGTCCCCTGTTTTGCGAATGTCAGTCCTGACCAGCGCCATCTTAGGCGTGATAGCAAGTGCTCAAGCACAAACGACAGAGCCAACACCCAAAAAAAACCATCATGATGTGATGACCGTTTATGCGACAGGTAGCGAACGAGACAGCTTCGAAACCCCGATGATGGTCACGGTGATCAAAAATAATTCACCTGAAACGCAAACGGCCAGCACCGTCAATGACATTTTACGCAAAGTTCCCGGAATTGGCGTCACGGGAACTAGCCGAGCGAATGGACAAGATATTTATATGCGCGGGTTTGATCGACGCGGCATTTTGACTTTAGTTGATGGTATTCGCCAAGGCACAGATACAGGCCATGTCAATGGCACCTTTATCGACCCCGCACTGATTAAGCAAGTTGAAATCATCCGTGGCCCTTCAGCTTTGCTTTATGGCAGTGGTGCTATGGGCGGTGTGATTGCTTGGGAAACTGTTGATGCCAAAGACTTATTACGTGAAGGCCAAGACCACGGTTTCCGTGTCTTTACCGAAGCTGCTACCGGCGATCATAGCTTCGGTTTCGGTGGTAGCGCATTTGGACGTAGTGATAACCTTGATGGGTTATTCAGCTTTGTCACCAAAGAAACCGGTAATGTCCGCATGAGTAATGGCGATGACATGAAAAACAAAGAAACCATCGGTAACCTGCTCGCGAAAGGTACATGGCAAATCGATGATGCACAAAAATTATCAGGCCAAATGCGCTACTATAACAACGATGCCTATGAGCCGAAAAACCCACAACAAATCACCAGTGCCAGTAAAAACTTAAAAGTGAACCGCACCACCCGCCAACGTGATGCGCAAGCTACTTACAACTTAAAACCGTCTTCGCAAGATTGGCTTAACCTGACAGTAACGCCCTATTATTCTGAGGTCAATATTACGGCTAAAGGCCAAGGCACTCCTTACGAGGGCCGGACACAGAAAACTTATGGGATGAAGGTTGATAACAAAACCAATTTCTATGATTTCCCTCTCGCTGCCCACAACTTAACGTATGGCAGTGAAGCTTATCAGCAAAAACAGACCCCTTATGCCAACACAACCCAGTTCCCTGATGCAGAAATCACCTTTGCATCCGGCTTCTTACAAGATGAAATCACCTTAAAAGATTTACCGGTTTCATTTATTGTCGGCACGCGCTATGACCATTACAAATCGAAAGCCAAAGGCAATGACGAAACCAAAGAAGGCAAATGGTCATCTAAAGGGGCGGTCAGTATTACACCAACAGATTGGTCAATGTTGTTTGCATCGTACTCTGAAGCCTTCCGTGCACCAACTATGATGGAGATGTACAACGATGAGGTTCATTTCCCAATAGGCCCCATCTTTAATAAATGGCGTCCAAATCCAAACTTAAAACCAGAGAGCACCCGTACTGCGGAATATGGGTTTGGCTTGCGTTTCAATGACTTATTAATGGAAAGGGACAACCTGCAATTTAAAGCCAGTTACTTTGATACCAAAGCCAAAGACTATATCAATACCTATGTCACACCGGAGCCTGATTTTAGAAATCCAGAAAATAATTACACCACATCAATTAACACAAAACGCGCCAAAATTTGGGGCGTAGATGCATCTTTGGATTATAAAACAGACTATTTCAGATGGAACTTAGCCTATAACCGTACCACGGGAAAAAACGAATATAACGGTGAATCAATCACTTCCATCAAACCAGAGTCATTTACCAGTAACCTCTCTATTCCTGTTGCCAATAGCGGTTTTTCAGTGGGCTGGTTAAGCGAGTTTACACGCCATACCGACTTCAATAAAGCCACTAAAGCCACCCCTCAAGCGGGCTATGCCGTACATGACTTCTACGTCAGCTACCAAGGTGACGGGCAGCTCAAAGGGTTAGGAACCAGTGTCGTATTAGGCAATGCTTTTGATAAAGAATACTACTCATCACAAGGCATTCCTCAAGATGGACGTAATGCCAAGCTGCTTGTCAGCTTCCAATGGTAATTCACACAATATTAAGGAGATAAACGTGAATTCAGCACTTTACGAGCGTTACCAACAAGCAAAAGCAGATAACAAAGCCAAATACGCTCGCGATCTCGCCGCTTATTTAAATGTATCTGAAGCTCAGCTGCTGCATAGTCGTGTTGGCCACGACAAAGCGGTTCGTTTAAACGTCGATGCCCCCACTTTATTGACAGAATTAGCCACTGTTGGAAAAGTGAAAGCGATTACCCGTAACGAGTACGTGGTTCATGAGCAAGTTGGCCGTTATGACAATGCGACATTTAGCCCCCATGGCGGTTTGATTTTAAACCCTCGTGCCCTTGATTTACGGATGTTTTTCAGCCATTGGGACGCTATCTTTGCTTTGACAGAAGACAGCAAGCACGGTGAACGTCATAGTGTCCAATTCTTTGATAAACAAGGTGATGCACTACATAAAGTTTACACCACCGATGAAACGGACATGGCGGCATGGCAAGCACTGATTGAAAAATACGCTACGCCAGACAATGCCGAGTTAACCCACGAACCTGCGGCTGCATTTACTAATCAGCCCGTCAGCGAAGAACTGAAACAACAGTTAGAGCAAGAGTGGCGCAACATGACGGACGTTCACCAGTTCTTTGTTCTGCTCAAGAAAAACAACCTCAGCCGCCAGCAAGTTTTCGCTGCGGTTAGCGATGATTTAGCGTGGAAAGTGCCTAATGATTCCTTCAATCAGCTGATTAACACGGCGTTCAAAGATCAAAACGAAATTATGATTTTTGTGGGCAACCGCGGATGTGTGCAAATTTTTACTGGTGAAATCAAAAAAATCATGCCATATCAAAGTGAAGGTTCAGACTTAAAGTGGCTAAATATTTTCAACCCTGATTTCACCTTGCACATGATTGAAAATGGGATTGCCGAATGCTGGGTTACACGTAAACCAACACAAGATGGCCATGTAACTAGCCTTGAAGTCTTCGATAACCAAGGAAATCAAATCGCACAAATGTATGGGCAGCGTACGGAAGGGACTCCAGAGCAAGAGCAATGGCGCCAACAAGTCACCGCATTACCCCGCATTTAAAATAGGTAACTTATTATGAAACAATGGCTTCTAATCTTATCAACGCTGTTTATCTCTTTTGGTTCTTATGCAGCAGAACGTATCGTCACCTTAGGGGGTGATGTGACGGAAATTGTGTATGAACTCGGAGCACAGGAACAGCTCGTTGCCCGTGACAGCACCAGCCTTCACCCAGAGCAAGCCACCAAGCTCCCTGATGTAGGCTATATGCGTATGCTTAACGCAGAAGGCGTGCTGTCAATGCGCCCGACTTTAGTACTTGCGAGTGAGTTAGCCAAACCCTCAATGGCTCTCTCGCAAATCGAAAAAAGTGGCGTAAAAATTATTAAGGTGACAGGGAAACCCAGTTTAGAAGCCATTCCAGAAAAAATTACCACCATCGCTAACGTGGTCGGTAAAACAGAGCAAGGAAAGCAATTAGTTAATCAATTTAACCAACAGCTCAGCCAAGTAAATACAACTCTTATCGATAAAAAAGTCCTGTTCATTATGAGCCACGGTGGTGTTATGCCTTTAGCGGCAGGACGGCACACAGCGGCAGACAGCGTGATTAACGCAGTCGGTGCAAAAAATGCCATGAGCAGCTTCGACAGCTATCGTCCTCTATCCCAAGAAGGTTTGCTATCAAGCCAACCCGATTTAATCATTTTCACCAAAGAAGGGGTTAAATCATTAGGAGGAATAGAAAAAGTGTGGAAATTACAAGGAATGTCAATGACCCCCGCTGGGAAAAATAAAGCGCTTCTGGTTGTTGATGATGTCGGCATGCTCACCTTCAGTTTAGGTACGCCTGAAGTCATGAAACAACTACGTGAGGCATTAGAAAAATCCCAATGAGTCGCTTTAAAAACCCATTTTTGGTGATTATCGTTTTATTGTTCGCACTTGGTGGTTTAGTTCTCATCGCGTCGAATGCAGGCGCAATGAACTTTTCATTAAAAGCACTGTGGCAGGCATCTGCCACAGACTCGGATTGGCAGATATGGCTGAATATCCGCCTTCCTCGTGTGTTAATTGCCATTTTAGTCGGCCTTGCTTTGGCGGTGTCTGGTGCCATTATGCAAGGGTTATTTCGTAATCCTCTCGCAGATCCGAGCTTACTCGGTATCAGCAGCGGTGCAGCCCTATCCGTTGCTGCATTTATTGTTTTCTCGGTTTCATTACCTACCGTGATGCAAGGGTATGGCCATGTTGCTGCCGCTTTTATTGGTAGCCTAGCCGTTTCTTTTATTATTTTTAGCTTAAATCGCTCATCAAATGGCAACCTCGCAAAGTTACTTCTCGCAGGCATCGCTATCAATGCACTGTGCATGTCATTCATTGGCGTTCTTAGCTATATCAGCAATGACCAACAACTAAGAACATTCAGCTTATGGATGATGGGCACACTCGGTAATGTTGACTGGACGTCATTGACCATTGCAGCTTCAGTGATTCTGCCTATTTGTGCTATCTGTCTAATGCAGGGCGCTAAACTCAATATTCTGCAATTAGGCGATGAAGATGCACATTACCTTGGGCTTAATGTTGAACGAACCAAATTTATTTTATTATTCCTCAGTGCCATGTTAGTCGGTTGTGCTGTTGCTATGAGCGGCGTTATTGGTTTTGTTGGCCTCGTGGTTCCGCACCTCATTCGCATGACGCTCGGGCCTGATCATCGTTGGCTCATTCCAGGTTCAGCTATCGTCGGTGCGGGGTTATTACTCATTGCCGATACTGTCGCGAGGACTGCGGTTGCACCTGCTGAAATTCCTGTTGGTTTACTGACAGGTTTGATTGGTGGCCCCTACTTCTTATGGCTTATTTTACGCCAGCCTGCAGGGAGGATCTAAATATGCAAACAAAACCGTTCTTGTTAGAAGCCCAAAATTTATCGTATAAAATCAGTGAAAAAACGCTTATAGATAATGTGAGTTTATCTATTGAGCAAGGGGAATTCGTGGTGATTATTGGTCCCAATGGCGCAGGGAAATCCAGCCTATTAAAATTGCTAACAGGCTATAACACCCCAACTCATGGCGCATGTTTTATTGAGGGCCGAGCGATGGTTGACTGGGACCATAATGCATTAGCGCGAAAACGTGCCGTCATGAAACAACATAGTCACTTACAATTTGCTTTTACTGTTGAAGATGTCGTTGCGATGGGGAGAACCCCCTACGGCTCAGAGCACAAACACACCGCCATCGATGAAGCCTTATCACAAACCAGTTGCCAATCACTACGGCAGCGAGACTACCGCCAACTTTCAGGGGGGGAACAGCAACGCGTTCAATTGGCTCGAGTATTAGCGCAATTATGGCAACCCACAGCTCAACCCGCTTGTTTGTTTCTCGATGAACCCACTTCAGCGCTTGATTTATATCACCAACAACATAGCTTACGGCTACTACATCAACTTACACGTCAACGACCGTTAGGCGTTTGCTGTGTATTACATGACCTTAATCTAACCGCATTATATGCAGATAAAGTGTTATTAATTCATGATGGGAAGTTGGTCGCCCAAGGTTCCCCTACCGATGTTTTAACGACTGAAAACTTAACACGTTGGTACCAAGCTGACCTCGGTGTAACTCAACATCCTGAAAATAATACGCCTCACATTTATTTGCGTCACTAACTTAGGCTTAATAAGCACTTTATTTAACCCATTTTAAAGGTAAGGTGCTTTGTTATTTAGATCTTATTAAAAAATCATCAAGTCATATCTATTTTAATATTTAACTAATAGATTTAATAATCTTAATTTTTATATCAATAACCTTTACTCCCTTAGTGCACTTCAGTTAATAAAATAGTTATTAGCCTAAAAATGAGTAAAATCTATATAATCTATTAATAAAACCTTAAACTTCAAAAATAAATCTCAAGTACTTTCACTTAGAATACCTTGGCATCGCGTAGGTATTTCAAAGGGTTTACATGGAAAATAACATTATTGAAACATTAATTGAGTTAACACATCGTGGAAATGATGATGTTAAAATTGCAGCTATTTCAGCCTTAGGTGATTATAAAGTCACCGTTGAACAACAAAATGCAATCAATCGTTTACTTGAACTCTGTAAAGACCCTAATAGAGATGTCGCAGTGTCTGCAATAAAAGCATTAAGTAAACTCTCTGAACATTTTTAATCTAAAACCAATATCTTTCATTAATACTTTTTAAAACCAAAAGCTTTTAATTGAATCTCACCACCTCTCTAGTAGCTAACGGATGAATAGATAGTGATATTTCCACTTGTTCATCCGTTAGCTCCCCTCCATATCAACCAACACTCATATTAGTTGTGTTTTTTGATATTAATAAACCATTTCTTTTAGTAGCATTCCCAACATTGAGATTAATATTTGAAAAAAATGAGTTTTAATTAGCTTATTTATTAATACCCATAAGTAGGATAATAAATGGATAGCAAAGTCATCAATACATTACTTGATTTAACAAAAAGAAAAAATGATGATGTGAAAATAGCCGCTATATCCGCTTTAGGTGATTGTAATATACGGCTAAAACAACATAGTACGATTAATCGGCTGCTTGAATTATGTAATGACCCAAATAAAGATGTCGCAATCAGTGCCATTAAAGCAATAAGCAAGCTCTCATACGGGGGCTTCAAATAGTGATTTAGTCTTATTATGGTAAAATTATAGAAATAGTTAGGTGAAACCAATTATTGGTCCCACCTAGCTATTATTGGTCCCACCTAGTTATATTTAGCGATTATCGTTTAAATAGCGAGCATGAAATGCAATATGCTCACCAATAAAGCTACTAATAAAGTAGTAACTGTGATCATAGCCATCACGAAGATTCAATCGATATTCAAATTGCTTTTTGTCACAAACACCAGCAAATAACTCAGGTTTTAATTGCTCTTGATAAAAAGGATCCGCAGTGCCTACATCCACTAAAATAGGTGGGATAGCCTCAGATTTTTCAATCAGTTCAACTGTATCATATTGGGACCAACTACTCGTCTCTTCCCCCAAATAAGCCGTAAAGGCTTTTCGTCCCCAAGGAACTTGGGTTGGCGCAACAATCGGAGAAAATGCAGATAAACTACAATATCGACCTGGGTTACGTAAGCCAATCATTAAAGCCCCATGCCCTCCCATTGAATGGCCAAAAATAGAGCGTTTATCCGTTACAGGCAAATGCGTTTCAACTAAAGCGGGTAACTCAGATACGATATAATCATACATTTTGTAATGATTGCGCCATGGCGCTTGCTGAGCATTCACATAAAAACCTGCACCTTGCCCTAAATCATATGCCTCGTCATCAGCGACCTCAGCACCACGAGGGCTGGTATCTGGTGCAATTAAGATCACGCCATATTCTGCCGCAAATTGTTGGGCTCCCGCCTTAGTGATAAAGTTTTGTTCATTACAGGTTAACCCTGATAACCAATAAATCACTGGGCAAGCCGCTGTTTTCGCTTGTGGTGGTAGGTAGACTGCAAACTTCATTTCACAGCCGAGTACGGTGGATTGATGTTGATAAACATCCTGCCAGCCCCCAAAGCACGCATGGCGTTCAATTCTCTCCATCAAAGACTCCTTAATCATAGTGAATAACGGTGCGGATTGATTTACCTTCATGCATTAAATCAAATGCGTCATTAATACTCTCTAATGGCAATGTGTGCGTCACAAATGGAGACAGCTCAATATCACCCTTCATGGCATCTTCAACCATTTTTGGCAATTGACTACGGCCTTTCACACCACCAAATGCCGTGCCGCGCCAAGAACGCCCTGTCACTAATTGGAATGGGCGAGTTGAGATTTCTTGCCCAGCCCCTGCGACACCAATAATAATTGATTGGCCCCAACCTCTGTGTGCACTTTCAAGTGCTGCACGCATAACATTAACATTACCAATACATTCAAAGGTATGATCAACTCCCCACTGGGTTTTCTCAATCAACACTTGTTGAATCGGCTTATCAAAGTCATTAGGATCCAAACATTCTGTCGCACCAAATTGACGCGCTAATTCAAACTTAGACGGGTTAGTATCAATGGCAATAATACGGCCAGCTTTTGCTTGTCTTGCCCCTTGAATAACCGCGAGGCCTATCCCACCTAGCCCAAAAACAGCAACAGAGTCACCTTCTTGTACTTTAGCCGTATTATGTACAGCACCAATACCCGTGGTCACACCACAACCTAACAAGCACACTTCTTCATGATTAGCTTGAGGGTTAATTTTCGCCAAAGAAACTTCAGCAACCACCGTATATTCGCTGAATGTTGAACAGCCCATATAATGGTAAACCGGCTGCCCATTATAAGAAAAACGGGTTGTCCCATCTGGCATCACACCTTTACCTTGTGTTTCCCTAACAGAGACACATAAGTTTGTTTTACCTGATTCACAAAAAACACATTTTCCACACTCTGCCGTATAAAGAGGAATGACATGGTCACCCACGCTAACGCTGGTAACACCTTCCCCGACTTCCACAACAACACCTGCGCCTTCATGTCCTAATACCACAGGAAATAAGCCTTCAGGATCATCACCTGACAATGTAAAAGCGTCAGTATGGCAAACACCTGTATGGCTAATCTTAACTAACACTTCCCCGGCTTTTGGTGGCATAACATCAATTTCGACAATTTTTAATGGCTCACCAGGGCCAAATGCGACTGCTGCACGTGATTTCATCGTTATTCCTTCTTTTTACCGCAAATATGTTCGAATTAATGAGATAGCGTCGTCTACAGAGTCTTTTTGCAACTGTGTTGTCGCAGACTCCTGAAGCCCTTCTCGTAAATGACTCTCTAATACCCCAGCCATCAAGCCATTAACTGCACCGCGAATAGCAGCAATTTGTTGTAAAATGGCTGCACATTCAACTTCATCTTCCAAGGCCGACTCCAAGGCAAGCAATTGCCCTTTCAACTTTCTGACCCGTGTAAGGACTGCTTTTTTTTCTTTTGGGGAATGTGGCATATTTAAGCCCCTTTAATATACATAGGGGGAGTATAGTATTAGTCAGATTATCTGTACAGAATTCCTTATTTTTATGACCAAAAAAGACAAAATAATACCCAGTGGAAAAGTGAAACAGTAAAACACCAATATCAAGCTTTACTGTCTCCAATTAGGAATAGATCAACGCTACAACAAGTTGAAGTATTTATCTGGTTGGTACTGAGGGGGAAGTGGTTTAATATCTAACATATCCAATGCATTACGTTCAATACTATTACAAATGGCATTAAGCGGTAAATCATTTGCAGCAATCCCAAACGGGTCTTCAAGTTCCTCCGCTAATGCATCCCACGCTAAGAAGGTATAAGAAATAAAAACAGACACAAATGGCGTCATAAAATGCAAGTCAACGACCAACGCAAAAGGAAGTAATGAACAAAATAAGTAAACTGTTCGCTGCAAAATGAGTGTATAAGCAAATGGGATCGGTGTATTCGAAATCCGCTCACAGCCACCAAGTACCTCCGATAGCGCATTAATATCTTTATTAATGGCTTGAAAGAGCACATCACTGATGACTTTTTTATCGCGTAATTCCCCCACCTTTAGGCCAATCTGCAATAATACTCGGCTAGTGGGAAACGGACTTTGGATAACTTCATCAAAAATAGCTCGGGGTAGCAACCTATACAAATCAATGACTGGGCTGGTTTTTCTTAATTCATGTTTAAGGCTCCAACCAAAAGCGATCAATAAATTAGCAAATTCCTTTTGAGCTGATGGGTCATTGGGTAATAATCCTTTAATATTTCTTAGAATATTTCTTTGGTTGATCAATAACGAAGCCCAAAGCGTCCTAGCCTCAATCAAGCGGCTATAACATGCGTTATTACGAAAACCTAGGAATATTGCGATAGCAATCCCTAGCAAACTAAAAGGGGCTATCGTTAAGTGTATACCTAATCGTTCGTACCATTGAAAACTGAGTACAGCCACGATGGATATCATTATATTTAGAGAAAGCCGAAATGTTATTTTTGACAGTACAGAACCATGCCAGTCAAATAACCGAAAAAACCAGTGTTGATGAGGGCGAATAACCATAAGAAGACATATTGTGTTAAGAAAACGACATTAACTTATTATTTCATTGATTAATTCAATACGCTAGCGCCAAACAAAAATTAAAGTGAAAGTTACTCTAATTATAACAAGCTGCAATAGTGCTAAATTCATCCAACACGGTTTTATTCTATAAATAATATTGGGTTTTAATATTACCTATTACATTATTTTTTAGCGGCTTTTAAGCGTTCGATTTCATCTTGTAACGCCTCTATCTGCTGCTCTAAATGATCAGTTTCAGTAAAACTATATCGATGATTTAGTTTAGTTGGGCCTGTCGCTCCAGAATAATGGTCATAGCAGTTATTTTGTACATTTGAAATCGCACGCTCTAATCCTGCAACCCTATTTCGATTCCCATGCATTTTGGCATATTTTAGTTGTTTTTCTAGTTGATAGATTTTTTTATCACAACCATAGTATTTATAACTTGCTTGAGCGGATACTGGAATAATCAGTGTTGATAAAATTATTAACAGTATTTTTTTCATATTACATTCCTAATTCAAGAAATAATTTACCAGTAACTATTTCATCACTTTGACACATTATTAATATAGGCAAGCTCCTAATTTAGCTTAAGCAAGATAAATATAACGAGCAATTCAAGTAAACCAACTAAAAATGATAACCGTAATTTATTGTTAACATAGGAAAGCAAATGAAATCATTTTTTCACATGATTTATTACAGACAGACATATTTTTCCCTGATACTTTACAGCTAAAGGATTTCTCTACAAGGATGTAGCCAGTTTTTCGTATTTCAATAGGTTGATAATACATGTTTTACTGAGTCGCCCATAAAAAAACATATCAGTTTAATTAATCCATAACTCACATTTTACCGTTTATACGGCGGAAATCATTCATTTATATTTATTTCCATCAAAAACACTTATTTAAATTGTCGAAATTTATTACTTTCGATGAAATCTGATTCAGAATAGGTCGAAACGTTCTTCCCCTGTCATATTTATTTTGCGACGATTAACTTAGTATGGATATACTCTTTGATTAAAAGAAGATCACATCAAATGAGAGTCGCATGCATCACACTGAATTCGAACTCACGTTCTCAAATGCTAACGAACAACAATTTCATATCGCATTAAAACAAGCAAGTCAGGAATATCTGCAAGCTAAACAAGATCACGTGTATGCCAGCCTAGCTGACCTTACTATAATTGGGGTCTTATTTATTGTTGCCCTTCTGAGTTATCTTCCAACACTCATGACAACATCTACCTCAATTTACATATTGTCCTATTTTGTATTTGTTTTACTTATCATGTTATTAAATGTAATTGGCCAGCACGATGCCTGCCACAATACCCTATTTAAATCAGGCTGGAAAAATCGGTTATTTGGCCGTTTGGTGACATTACCATTAGGCTTAGAACCGGAGTTTTGGCGTACACGTCACGTTCATTATCACCATCACTACGCCAACATCGAACATTACGATTTAGACACTGAAGAAAATGGTATATTCCGCCAAACGCCATTTCAACGGTGGCGGCCTTTTATGAAATATCAGCATATTTATTGGCCTTTCATTGCATCGTTGTCACTCACATGGATAGCTCTCGTATTTGATTGGTCCGATAGGACTGGGAAAACACGCTTAAAGACGCAGAAAGTACTCGAGGGTAAACTGGGCTGGGGGCTATTTTTAGGCAGCAAAATATGCCATTTAATACTGATGCTCGGCCTCCCGTTGTTCGTAGCTCACAGCCATGGGATCAGCTTAGCAACAATATTTATCACTTACTTATTGAGCCAAATGGTCGCATCCATTTTTGTAATTTATTTATTACTAGGCACACATTGGGCAGAGACACAGTTTTTCACTGCGCCTGAAGATAAACAAATTCAGCATGGCTGGTACCACCATAATTTTGTCACGGCTTGTGACTGGCTACCTACTCCCCATTATTTATGGCGTTTAACAGGGGGATTAAACTACCACCTTACACATCATATTTTTCCTCATTGGCATCATCGTCACTACCCTGCTTTAGCTCAAATTTTAGCTAAGCTAGCGCAACAATATGATATGCCATACCGCTGTATTGATTACAAACAACTCGTTGCGGCTCAAATACGATTCCTAAAAAAAATGGGGCAACCGCCATTACAGTAAGAATATTAGTCATTTTGAAAATAATAACCTTCTCAATTATTATCTCTGAGCCCACGGGTTTAGAGATAATATCTAAATAAACCCTTAAGGTTTATCTTCCTTACCTTTGTTACACTTTAAATAGCAATTTCCACATTATTAATGTCGAATAATTAAAACAATCGATTGAATTATTGATATAAAAGCAGACAGATTCCCGGCTATTATTAACAAAATGGCCGTTATTTATCTTTTGTTTACTATTTATTGATTAAGAGATTATTAAATTGGTCGTTACATTTATTGATGCTTTATTTAAGTTATAAAAAATATAATCAAATAAAAATTAGATTTCATTTACACACTACAATATTAGAATGGTTGGCGCTCGCATGAAAAAAGCAGAGTATTTTATAAAAAAATTACGTACACTCATTATGAGTGATAATATCTATCTCTCTAATAAATTTACTAAAAAACTCAATTATCGCCCTGACTTTAAAGCACCAAAAAGCTTTAATGAGAAGGTCAACTTTAGAATGCTACGAGATAAAAATCCATTATATTCACAATTTGCGGATAAACTTACGGTTAGGGAATACATTTCCCGAACAATAGGAAATGAATATTTAGTTCCTATTATAGCTACTTATAAAAATGTCGATGAAATTGATATAAATAAACTGCCAGAGCGTTTTGTTTTAAAATGCAATCATGATAGTGGCAGTAGCATTATTTGTCGCAATAAAGCGCAATTTGATTGGCCAAAAGCTAAAAGCAAATTGGATTTTCACTTAACTAAAAATCTTTACTATATTACTCGAGAGCGCCATTATAAAACGATTCCCGCACAGATTATGTGTGAAGAATATATTGATTTATTCGCTAATAAAAACCGAAAGTTAGTGCCTGAAACATGCAGGATCCACTGCTTCTCTGGCAAGCCTGTCTATGCAGAGATTGACTACTCCGATGAATTTGGCAATGAATTTATTAATATTTACGATACCAACTGGCAATTGCAACCCGTGACTTTTGGTTATCCAAACATGATGGAACCCGTATCTGAGCCGCCATTATTCAAAGAAATGTTACGGTTAGCAGAAATACTCGTCACACCCTTTGATTATTGCCGAGCTGATTTTTTGATGTCTGATGAAAATACGTTGTATTTCAGTGAACTCACTTTCGCCCCAAATGCAGGCAGAACAGAAATATCACCGCTGTCATGGGATTTCAAATTGGGAGAACTTTGGGAACAACGTATTGTACGTAACACAAGACATTTACCCATCGAAGCACAACTTGCACCTTCAGCTGCAAGTAAAAAGAAATAATTAAAACGTAAAAAAGGCTCTGAGATAACTCACAGAGCCTTTTATTGTGTATAGAAAACCCCCAGCTAGGCTGGGGGTTCCGTAAAGCTTTCAGCTTTGAATAAGATATTAAAACCCCTTTTGATTTGTTAAAACACCTTGCG